>NZ_JBEYSX010000004.1:0-108113 GCF_040642815.1 Nocardia sp. NPDC047648
TCATCGATGAACGCGACTTCGGGCGCGGTGAGTGAGTCGAACGCGATTGCGGCGGCTTCCAGAGCGGCCGGGAACGATGCCACCGCGTCGGAGGCTGCGGTTCGTGCCCACGTATCGGCCGCGTTGGAGATGGTCGTGGCGTTGCCGTCCGGCACGATGATGCCGATCATCTCGGCGAGCCCGATTCCCTCGTCCACCAACCCGTTTCCGGGACCGCCGGCCGAGGGCAACGGGATGCGGCACACCACCACCGGAGGCATGAACGGCGCAGGATGGACGGGCGGCGGCGCTGTCTCACCCATCGTCGCTTTGTGCTCGGCAACCTCGTGGTTGTATCCGACGGTCTGCAATATCGTGGCGTAGTCGTGCGCGGCGGTGGCGATTTTCGACACCATGCTCAGAATGGCAGCGGCCCGATTGTCATAGGACTCACCCCATTTTTTCGCATCCGAATACGAGCCCGCCATATTCGTCGCCTTCGCCATATTCGGCCACTCGCCGTCAATCGACATCCAGAATCGCGACGCGACATCGGCGAGCATTTGTGCGGTGTCGTAGTAGACCGGCACCGACACGTCCAGCACGGTCACTGCGCGGCCCCGACGCCACCGCTGCCACCCCGGCCGAGTATGGCGAGGTTGGCCGCTACGGCATCTTCGTACTCCTTACGTGCGGACACGGCAGCAGCTTTCATCTTTGCCAGCCCGTCACGAATCTTCGCGGCGGCAGCGGTCCACTCTGCGTGAGCCGTCGCGTGTGCGTCGGCCGCCTCGCCGCTCCAATTGCCCTGCACGGTCGCAACACGCTCATCGATCTCGCGCAACGAGTCCTCAACGAACCCGTTCAGCCCCTCCATGCGGGCGGTCACGGCTTCCAAGTGGGCCAGGTCTACTCGATACTCGGTCACAAGTCGTTGCCTTCAGTAGATTCGGGTCGGTTGTCAGATCGGCGGCAAGCTCAATGAGCTGTATCGGTCGGCGGCGGCGGTGTCGGCGGCCGCACTGCGATCCACCACCACGCCCAGCAAGTCGGCCATGTCGGCCAGCGCTTCGAACACACCAAGTGCGGCGGTGTGCGTCTCGTCCCAGGCGACCGCGTAGGCGGTAGCCGCCGCGCCGCGCCAACTCGACATGAGTCCGTCGACTTCGGCGCCGGCCGAATGCAAGCCGCTGATCAGTGCTTGTGCGGTCTGCTGCACATAGCGCCCGGCATCGGAGACGTGTTCAGGCACCACGGTGAACGTGGTTGTGGCGGAAGGGTCGTGCGTCAAATTCTCTGCCCTCTCATCCCCCCACAGGATGGTTCCGAATAGTTGGACGTACCGGGTAGTCGATCGGTTCCATCCGAATTGCAATCTCTCACAGTGAGTCTGGTCGGCCAGTAGGGGACCCGAGATGCCGGAGCGTCGGGCGACCATGACTCCTGGTGTTGCTGATGTCCAGCGGACATTGGCGCTGGAAGACCGTCGGATACATCGCTGGGGTCACGGTCGTTCCGGTGCTCCTGGCTGCGGTAGCGCTGGTGTTGTACCTGGTGGTCGGGCCGGTCGTCCTCGGTGGGGTCGGCGGAGCCGCCGGTATCGCGGTCGGGCTCAGGGCACTGCTTCGGCGCAATCGCAGCCCTTGTGCACAGAACGGAGAATCGAGCAACGCAGGTTCGGGCACGGCGGCGAGCTGACCGCCAGGTGCCCAAATCTGCTTGCAGGTGGTCCGCCATGCCTGATTTCCAGTGATGTGTGGCCGGATATCTTCGGCAAGGAGAACTTTTCGCTCAGAGAAGGCAGTTGCGTCGAATTCGGTTGTCGCGGTGCGCTTCTACACTCCGGTTCCATGCTGACAGCGTGGTGGTGGGGGGCGGGTCGCAGCCGCACCGTGACCCTGGGACGTACATCGTCGCGGCCGCGCTCATCGAAAGCGAAGACGTGCCGGTCATCCGTAAGACGATGGATGGGTTGCTGCTGCCCAGCGAGAAGAAGGTGCACTGGCAAGGCAGCAGCGACGAGCGGCGCCAAGAGCTTGTGGGTGTCGTCGCTCAACTACCGATGTGCAGCATCGTCGTGGTGCACACCGATCGGAGCTCCGCTGACCGCCGACACCGCCGCAAATGCCTTGAGCATCTGTTTCCGCACCTGACGCACCTGTCGTGTGTGAACGTCACCTTCGAGTCACGCGGCAGTCTGGACCGAAGTGACCTCGACATCCTGCAGAAGTTCCGCGCCCGTCGCCTCCTAGAGGCCAACATGCGGATCGAACACCAGCGCGGCCGCGTATAACCGGTCCTTTCGGTGCCCGACATCGTGTGCGGCGCGATCGTGCAGCACCGCGTCGGGAACTCCGCCTACCTCGACGCGCTCGGCGGCCAGATCGACATTCACGTGCTCTGAAACGACGCGAGCCACGGACCTCGTCTCCGGCGAGTAATCCCGTGGCTCACTTCCAACCCTACCGCAATGGGGCGGCTTCGCATACCAGGGTAGCAATAGCCTCAATGTTCAGATCCGCCGAAGATCAGACAGTCCCTATCGGCACGGCGTTCCCGAGGCTGTGAGCTGCGGTGCTGGCTTGAATGCGCGGTGCGGGGTGTTCGGGTCATGCGGTGCGGGTGAGGGTGTCGAATCGAAGGCGGAAGTGTTCGGCGTCGTCGCTGTGTGTGTGGTTGGCGGCTGTGCGGACGGGGCGTAGTTCGGTCAGGAGGCGTGGTGAGTTGACCGGGCCTTCCAGCAGGGTGAGGGCGGTGTGGGCTTCGGTGATCGCGGAGGTGGTGTCGCCGAGGCCGGCGAGGGCGGCGGCATAGTAGGTCCGGTAGGACGCTTCGTCGCGCGGACGCTGGGTGCCGCCGTCACCGATCGTGTCGCGGTAGGTGCCGACTGCCCGGTCGTGCTGTCCCAAATAGACGCGGCCGCGTGCCTCGATCGATCTGATTTCGGTCGGTGTGACGTGATGCAGCCAGACCGGCTCGTCGACATCGTCGAGTCCGCGATCGACCTCACGCCAGGCACGAGTCATCGCCTGCTCGAAATCCTGTCGTTCCCCGATTGCCGCGTGCGCCACGGCTTCGCGGGCGGAGCGGACCGCGTTCAGCCGAGCCGACGGAATGCGACGAGCCAGATGGCTGGCACGCTGCGCCAGGCGCACCGGTTCTCGGCTGGCCGGTCTCTCGGTGGTCAGAAACGTCAAGCTGGCCAGCGCGTTGGCGAGCAGTTCGTCGTTGTCGGCCTGCTCGGCCATCAACACCGCTTCGATGTAGCACCGCCGCGCGACAGTGGTTCGCCCAGCGTCCAGGCAGAGCCAACCAGCGCAGCGCGCAAGGCGGCTCGTCTCGGTCAACAAGCGGAGGCCGGTGTTTCGGCCATACACGCCGTGGTCGAGCAGGCGACGAGCCAAACCGTATTGACGGAGGGCGAACTCGGCGATGTCCCCGCCACCGAAGTGATTGTCGTGATTCCACATGCGTCGAGTCAGCGTCTGGAAGTAACTCACATGGCCGGACCCGACCTGGAGTGACACGGAAGGTGCCGGGGCGCTGGCGGCCATCGTAGTGATCGTCGCTGCCAGGCCGAATTGTCTGCGGTCCATGTCGTCGGCTCCTTTACCCCCGTCTTCGATGGTCCTCGGATCAACCGGTCCCAGCAAGATTGGAAGCAGCGCCTTACGCGGCACCCCCAGTGCGTCGGCGGCGCGGACCAATTCGCGAATGTCGAAGATGGTCCCCACTTCTCCGCGTTCCACCCGCCCCGCGTGGGTGCGGTCCCAGTGCAGGAGGGCGCCGAAGTCGGCTTGGGAGAGTCCCATTTCTTTGCGGACGAGGGCGAGGGCTTGTCCGGGCTGCCCTTCGGCGAGCAATTTGCGGAATCGCGGAGTCGTCCATACGCCGTCCATCTCGTGATCGATCACTTTCCGGCCCCCTGCCCGAATTGATCGCTGTGCGCAAGATATAAGCAACGCAGCGCGGATTATGTGAAACAACAGCAGATTTCGCCCAGTTGGACCAGAGTGCTTGACAGCGGCGCGTTGTGCCTCGCAGTTCGAGGTTCGAACTACACGTATCGACAGGGTGATGTTGTATCGGCACGGCGTTCCCGAGGCTATGAGCTGCGGCGCTGGCTTGAATGCGCGGTGCGGGGTGTTCGGGTCATGCGGTGCGGGTGAGGGTGTCGAATCGAAGGCGGAAGTGTTCGGCGTCGTCGCTGTGTGCGTGGTCGGCGGCTGTGCGGACGGGGTGTAGTTCGGTCAGGAGGCGTGGTGAGTTGACCGGGCCTTCCAGCAGGGTGAGGGCGGTGTCGGCTTCGGTGATCGCGGAGGTGGTGTCGCCGAGGCCTGCGAGGGCGGCGGCGTAATAGGTGCGGTACGACGCTTCGTCGCGCGGGAAACTGCTCTTGTGGGCGACGCTGTTCCGGCACAGCTCGGCCGCTCGCGCGTGGTGTCCGAGCATGCGGAGTCCGCGCGCCTCGTGAGCGCGCAGTTCGGCCTCGTTGACGTGCTCCAACCACGCCGGGTCGTCCGGGCTGTCGAGACCGCGATCGGCTTCACGCCAGACTCGCGCCATCGCGCGGTCGAATTCCTGTTGGTCACCGACGGCCGCGTACGCGGTTGCCTCCTCAGCGGCCTTCAGGGCGTTCATGCGAGCCGACGGTATGTTGTTGACGAGTTCGGTCGAGCGCCGGGCAAGGCGCACGGGCTCGGCGAACGAGGCGGGGGAGGAGGCGGCCAGATTCGCGAGGTCTCCGAGGGCGGCGGCCAACAAGGCGTTGTCGCCGCACTGTTCGGCCAGCAGAACCGATTCCGTCAGGTGCCGCCGAGCAGTTCCCGGGTGATTACTGTCGCGAGCCAGCCAGGCGACGGTATTCGACAGCCATCCCGTGGCACTCAGTAATTCGGCTCCCGTGCGGTGGCCGTATGACTTGGAGTCGAGTAACCGCCGCACGGAGGCGTATTGCCGCGATGCGTAGTCGAATGCCCCGCCGCCTCCGTGATGGTTGTCGTGCTCCCACAGCCGTTGCGTGAGCACACGTATATAGGTGACATGGCCGGTGCCGACTCGAATCGGTTCAGCCGCCCCGGTCGGCGGCATGGAGACGCCCGCCACCGCCGTAATCGTCGCTGCCAGGCCGAATTGTCTGCGGTCCACGTCATCGACTCCTTCGCCGCCCCTGTAGTCGATGGTCCCCGGATCGGGTGTCGCGAGCAAGAGTGGCAGCAGCGCGGAGCGGGGGATACCCAGTGCGTCGGCGGCGCGGACCAATTCGCGAATGTCGAAGATGGTCCCCACTTCTCCGCGTTCCACCCGCCCCGCGTGGGTGCGGTCCCAGTGCAGGAGGGCGCCGAAGTCGGCTTGGGAGAGTCCCATTTCCTTGCGGACGAGGGCGAGAGCTTGTCCGGGCTGCCCTTCGGCGAGCAACTTGCGGAATCGCGGCGTCGTCCATACGCCGTCCATCTCGTGATCGATCACTTTCCGGCCCCCGGTTCCCGAAATCCGCTGTGATGAGCGAACTTTAAGCACAAGTTCGCAGGTGGCGAGAGGCAACGGCAGATATCGCACACCCGGCCTCGCGCGCTTGACAGCGTCGCGGTGCGCTCTGCGTTCCTCGAGGCTCTAGGGGCGCGCGCCGCCGGGGCGATGTCGTGTCGGCACGGCACTCCGGACGCGGTGAGCCGCGTCCGGTGGCGAAAGCCCCCGGCGGCGGGCGCTCCCATCGAACGAGAGGTGAACATGAAGCCGAAAGTGGTCGGGTATCTGCGCCGCGACATCTCCGGGCGGCGCGCGCGCAGGCACGAGATGGAGATCCGGGCGCTGGCGAAGGCGTCGGGTTTCGATCTGGCGCGCACGCTGGTCGCCGGCCCGACCGCGCCCGCGTCGCTCGCGGCGCTGCTCACCGTGGTGCGTCGCGTCGGCGCGGTCGCGGTGCTCACTCCCACGCTGAACCATGTGGAATTCCGTGCGGACGAGATCATGGCGGTGTGCGCGCTGATCACTCTCGAATCCCGGCACCTCCCGGCGCAGGGTCTCGGTCGGCGCCCGGCCGCGCCGCCACACCGTGAGTTCCCGGGTCACGGGTGAGCGGAGGGACCGACGCTGCACGTACATTCCTCCGGCTCGGCAACCCGGCTGCGCGCCGCCTTCCTCGGCAGCGTTGACGCACCGAAGCTCGATTGGAAGCAACTCCTTACGCGGCACCCCCAGTGCGTCGGCGGCGCGGATCAACTTGTGGATAAACAATCGCTGGGCGATAGCGGGTCGGTAGCTTTCATATCGCCGTGCTGTAGCTCACTCAGGTCGCACTCGACGGCACGGCGCCATCGCCGGAGTCGCTCATCACGCCCGGGTGGAACCGGGGTGCATCTGGAACCGGAGCGATCCACTCGCAGTGACTTCCTCCTGCTCCGGTAGTAGGTTGCTTCCATGAGACGTCAAGTCCGCTCCCGAGATGCCGCTCGGGTCGGAGATCGTGCCGCTGTCGGGCGTCTCTTTGCAGGTGAAGATGAGGGTTCATGGCCGAGTACACGCCGAGTTCGGTGGCGATTTATGACGTCGGTTATGCGCGGCCACGCCGCGTAGCCGAATTCCGGTTGGACACCGATGGCGGTGTGACGCTCAGCGTGACCGACGGTGACGGATGCTTGTTCGCCGAAAGGTTGTATGAGCGCGGTGTCGGAGTGTTCGACCCGCCCGCGCGGATAATGCCGACCGAAGGTGCGCCTTTCCTGCGTGCGTTGCTGGAGGCACCGCCGACGAGTTACTACCGCGTCGTCGACGAAAGCCCGGAGGAAGCGCGGCGGCCGGGCCGTCGTACCCCGTGGTCCGCGAACCCGGCATCGGGTTCGGATGGCGCGTCGGCGCCGTCCTCGCGGTGAGAAACAGTGTCACCCCTCTACTTCGCAACATCACCCAACGCCTGACCCGAACCCTCGATCTGGGGTCGAGGAGGGCAGCGGGCACCTATCGGCGCACCAGTAGCACGCTGGACCTCGGTGCTCGCGAGTTCCGGGATGCCGACCAGCGATCGTCGCATCTGCTGGAAGAAGCGCGCACCCGGACACAGGTGCATCCGGTGCAGGCGGCTCGGCAGCGAACGTGGGATTACCAGCCCGGTGCGGCCGAATCCGCCATGCGTGCACGCCGGCTGACCACGGATGTCGGGTTCGACGGCGAGATGAGTGAAGTCGTAGCGAAAAGCTCCACCACAGTACGGAGGATGCGCTCCGACGACGGCGAATTGAACATCTACAAACCGATCCATGGTGAGCAGTACGACGCGGGGTTGCCTTTCGTGCATGCTCCCGGTGCGTTGACGAGTCGCGAGGTCGCGGCATATCGAGTCGACGAACTACTCGGTTTCGGCAGGGTGCCACCGACCGCTCGGACGGACGGTGTGATCGGACCCGACGGCAGGGCCTCCGGGCCGGGCATGATCCAGCAGTTCGTCGAGTCCAAGCCCGCGCGGGCGGTCGGCGACTATCCGAAAGTCCAGCAACAGCAGGTCGCGGTGCTCGACTACGTGATCGGTGCGCTCGATCGCCATCCCGGCAACTATCGCACCGTCGAACGCGACGGGCAGCTCGAAGTGGTCGCCATCGATCACGGTCGATCGTTCCCCCTGTCGACTCGACCGCTGGAGATCAATATCGATTCCGACTTCGCCATGGCGCAGAAGGGCGTGCGACTCGAGGGTGATGTGCTGCGCGGGGTTCAGGGTGTCGATATGGACCGCTTCCGGGCGGCGCTCGGCGACGCCGGTCTCCACGACAACGCCATCAATGGGGCGGTGGCACGGCTGGAGAGGATACGAGAACTCGGCATGATCCCAGCCGATGCCAGGGTGCTGCCGCCCTGATCCGGGCACCGGCGGCGGAGTATTTCTCCCGAGCGCTCGGTCTCCTCGCCCATCCGGCGCGCGGACGCCGTACGGATCATCCGGCCTGTGGGTGCGGGCGCAAGTCGATCGTGTCGCTTGCCCGTGCCCACACCTCCCGCACATCGAACGTGGGGGCTTGCCACGAGTCGGTGGCGACGCGGACCCGGCCGCGCCATTTCCGCATGATGTCGGTGTGCACCGGCCAGCGCACGAATCGCCGCATGTCCTGCTCGGTTTCCCACACCGAGATAGAGCCGCCGCGCGCCTCCGAGGGCCTGCCCCACAGCCACAGGCCGACCGCGCCGTGCATCACAGGCCAGTTCCGGCCCAGTCGCATCCCTGTCTTGTAGATCTCCTGAACGTCCTCCTCGGAGGAGGCGAGGAAGTCGGTCACGCTGACGAACACCGGACCCGCAGTGTCGTGTCGCGGCCCGGCTTGCCAAGGCATCAGCACGGTCCCCGCGGAAAACGGCTGTTCGCTGGTCTGATGATCGGAAGAGTTAGTAAGCATGTGCAGATGATATGCGCTTGCATACGAAATTGCCAATGGTGGGCGCCCCGATGGCTTCCGCGGCGGGAATGTCAGGTGCGGGTAGCCCGGTCGGTGCGCGAGTGCCGCGTTCCGGTCGGAGCGGATTCGGCGGTGAGTCGTCCGTCGGCCATGCGGTAGACGGCGCTCATCCGGTGCAGGTGGGTGGGGTCGTGGGTGACCAAGAGGGTGGCTGCGGCGTGTTCGCCCGCGACCGCGACGATCAGGTCGATCACGGCTGCGCCGCGTTCGGAGTCCAGCGCGCTGGTGGGTTCGTCGATCACCAGGACGGACGGGGCGTTCATCAGGGCGCGCGCGATGTTCACCCGCTGCCGTTGCCCGCCGGACAGTTGTGCGGGGCGCTTGTGTCGCTGGTCGGCCAGTCCGACGGAGTCCAGTAGCGCGAGCGCGCGGTCGCGGGTCGCGCGGCGGTCGCGGCGCGACGTGACGATTCGCTGCCCGAGATGCGCCATGGCCTCGAGTTGCTCGACGGCGGTGAGCGCCGGGATGAGGTTCGGCTGTTGAAAGACGATGCCGATCGACGAACGGCGCAGCGTTGCCGCTTCGCGACGGCTCACCATGGCGAGATCGACCGCGCCCTCGGGCGTTTCGAGTCCGATCCGCCCGGAGTCCGGGCGGATCAGGGTGGCGGTCACGGCCAGCAGGCTGGATTTGCCGGAGCCGGACGGGCCGGTGATGGCGGCGATCTCGCCGCCGTTGACCCGCAGGTTCACCCGGTCCAGCGCGGTGAGCCTGCCGGTGCCGTCGGGGTAGGTGAGCGTTACGTCCGAAAGGGTGAGCGTGGTGGTGGGTGTGGGTGTCATCTCGGAACTCCGGTGGGGCGGCCGGTCGCGTCGACGGCGAGTGAACCGCTGTTGAGGGGCGTGCGTCTGGGGATTCAGCGGCCCGCGCCGAGCGCGGTGAGTGGGTCGGCGGTGAACAGGAAGCGCAGGGCGAACGCCGCGCCGAGCAGACCGAGGAGGACGAGGGCGGCCGCAGGGAGCAGCGTCGTGGCCGGGCTCAGCACGAACGGCACCGCGTCGCCGAGCAGTGCCGCCGCGGCGACGGTGAGCCCGAGGCCGGTCGCGACACCGGCGGCGAGCACGATCGCGGCTTGGACGAGGGCGTCGCGGACGAGCGCACCCGAAGTCGCTCCCAATGCCTTCAAGGTGGCGATGTCGGGCATCCGCTGGATCGTCCACACCGTGAAGAAGGAGCCGATCACCAGGGCGGAGATGGCGAACAGCAGGGCGGTCATCAGGGTGAGCGAGCCGTTCTCGGCCTGGTAGGAGCCGATCGCCGAGCGTGCTCCCGGCACGTCGGTGGTGCGGGTGTGCGCGGTGGCGTTCACCGCTTCCCGATCAGTCGCCCCCGACACGGCGAGGACGGTGGCCGCGCCGGAACGAGGGTTGAGCGTCCGCCAGTCGGCGAGCGTCGACCAGACCACCGGAGTGTGGCTGTACCAGTCGTCGCCGCGCACGGCCGTCACGGTGAAGGTTCGCCCGCCGATCGCGATGGACTCGCCGGGGCCGGCATCGAGATCGTCGGCGGCGCCGGTACTGAGCGCCACCGTGCCCGCTTCGATCGCCGAGCGATTGCCGAAGGCCGGTTCCGTACCGAAGAGTGCGATCTGCGCTTGCGGGCGGCCGTCACCTCCGGCCTTGGCCCGGGCTATGCCGACCGGAGTCACTCCGCTCGCCGCGGCCCGCCACGTTTCGATCTGGTCCTCGTTCAGAACGGAGCCGTCGAACGAGGGGGCGCCACCGGTGTCGGCGAAGACCACGGTGTCCCCGGGCAGCGACTCGACGGCCGAGACGTTCTGGTGCGCGAGCCCGGCCGTGAGCCCGCCGAGGAAGCTCACCAGCAGCGCCACCAGCGTGACGACGAGTGTGATCAGCAGGAATCTGCCCCGGGCGGCGCGAAGGTCTCGGAGTGCGAGGAACATGTCTCCACTCTCCGGCCGCGCAGGCCCGTTTCCATCGCGCACGGGAAGGAACCGCGAGCGAGCGAAAGGCGGCGGTCGTTTTCCGCCTTTCGATGGATGCCGTGGCGGTAGCCGTACATAAGCTGACATCGTGCACTCGTCACCGCTGACCCCGGTTTTCACGACGCTGCGGCTCGGTCTGCACGCGCTGATGACGGGCTTGGCAACGGTGGTCGCGGTGCGCGCGGTACTGCCCGGCGGCGCGCACCCGGCCGCGACCGTGACCCTTACCGCGGTATTCCTCGCGACCTACTTCGCAGGTGCGGCCTTCGGCGGAAGGAAGCGCGCGATCCCGGTGTGGCTCGGCGCGCTGACGGTTCTGTGGCTCGGGCTCGTCGCGCTCGCGCCGGACGCCGGTTATCTCGCGTTCGGTTTGTTCTTCCTCTATCTGCATCTGCTGGCGCGCCCATGGAATCTCTGCGCCGTCGCCGCCGCAACCGCCGTGGCGGTGGTGGGTTTCGGCCTGCACCGTGGCTGGTCGGTGGCCGGGGTCATCGGGCCGGTCATCGGAGCGGCCGTCGCGGTCGGCATCGGGCTCGGCTATCAGGCGTTGTTCCGCGAAGCGGCCGAGCGGCAGCGGCTGATCGACGAATTACTCAGCGCCAGAGCCATTCTGGCGGAGCGGGAACGCATGGCGGGCAAGCTCGCCGAGCGCGAGCGGCTGGCTGCCGAGATCCACGACACGGTGGCGCAAGGGTTGAGTTCCATCCAACTGCTGCTGCACGCCGCCGAGCGGGAAGCGCCGGATCACCCCGCGCTGCAACGGGTTCGGCTGGCCAGGGAGACGGCCGCGGAGAACCTCGCCGAGACCAGGCGGCTGATCGCCGAGCTGGCTCCCGCCGCGCTGGAGGGGCAGTCCCTGGCCCAGGCTCTGGAGCGGATCACCCTGCGCGCCGCGACCCCCGGCCTGGACACCCGGTTCGTGGTGGAGGGGCCGCCGGAGCGACTGCCCATGCCGATCGAGGCCGCGTTGGTCCGGATCGCGCAAGGCGCGGTCTCGAACGTAACGCGGCACGCGGGGGCGAGCCGGATGCGCGTGACGCTCACCTATGCCGACGACGCCATCCATCTCGACATAGTCGACGACGGTGTCGGCATCGCTCCG
Source organism: Nocardia sp. NPDC047648 (assembly GCF_040642815.1). NCBI lineage: Bacteria > Bacillati > Actinomycetota > Actinomycetes > Mycobacteriales > Nocardiaceae > Nocardia > Nocardia sp. NPDC047648. Next base: position 11,471 of record NZ_JBEYSX010000004.1, read on the forward strand.
GAACTGCTCGAGCGAAGCCCGTCGGGATCGTTCGGCCTGGCCGCCATGCGGTCGCGGGTACATGAGCAGGGCGGTGTGATGGCTGTCGAGACCGAGCCAGGGCACACGGCGGTCACGGTGTCCTTTCCGCTCGAAGCGGCGGCGGATTCCGCCGACACACGAGCCCAGGAGTCACAAGAGCGCGGCCCGATGCCGGGTCCGCATTCGGGCGGCCCGGAGTCTGCGGCGAGTCCTGGTGCGGACGAACCGCCCCCGTCCGGCGAGAGTGCGGCCGACGTGCCGGGCGCGGAGGGCCGCGAGTGATCCGCCTGCTGCTCGCTGACGACCACGCGATCGTCCGCGCCGGATTGCGCGCGCTGCTGGACGTCGCCGACGACATCACCGTCGTGGCGGAGGCGGCCACGGCGGAGGCGGCCGTCGCGTTCTGCACGATCACTCCGGTTGATCTCGTGCTGATGGACCTGAGCTTCGGGTCCGGCCGGTCGGGCGTCGAGGCGACCGCCCGACTGCGGGCCATAGCGACTCCGCCGAATGTGCTCGTGGTCACCAACTACGACACCGATGCCGACATCCTCGGCGCCATCGAGGCGGGCGCGTGCGGCTACATCCTCAAAGACACGCCGCCCGCCGAACTGCTCTCCGCGGTCCGTTCGGCCGCGGCGGGGGACAGCGTGCTCTCCCCCGCGGTCGCCTCCAAGCTGATGACCAGGGTGCGCCGCGCGGACACCACGTTGAGCAGGCGGGAGATCGAGGTGTTGCGGCTGGTCTCCGACGGCCGGTCGAACCGCGAGATCGCCAAACAGCTGTTCCTCAGCGAGACCACCGTCAAATCCCACTTGGTGCACATCTACGGGAAATTGGGCGTGCGTTCGCGCACCTCCGCGGTGGCGCGGGCACGTGAGCGCGGCATGTTGTGACGCGCGGTCCGATCGCCTTCGGCGGTGTCATCCCGGCAGCACGCGTTCCGAGCGGGCGGTCCTCGGCTTGGTGATCCGGGCGGTCTGCGGGCGCTGCCCCTCGCGAACTACGACAGACCCGCACGCGCGACCGGGTGCGCGATGCGACCGTCGTGGGAAACGCGGCCGTGAGCCGTCGGCGCCTATGGTGAACGGCCGCGAACCCGAGTCGGGCGGCGCTGTGCCCGATCGCGCTCGGGAATGTGTCCGTCCCGGCGATTCGTCGCGTGCTCGGTGATCGGCCGCGACCTAGGGTGAGCGGATGGCCTCTCTCTCCGATCCCGCAGTGCGCGACTTCCTGTCCCATGGCACCCGTACCGGCAAGGTGGCGTTCGTGGCCGCCGACGGCAGTCCGATGGTGACGCCGGTGTGGTTCGTCATCGACGGGGACGAGTTGGTCTTCAACACCGGCAGGTCCACCGCGAAGGGCAAGGCGTTCGCCAGGGACGGGCGCGTCTCGGTGTGCGTGGACCTGGAGGAGCCGCCCTACGCGTCTGTCCAGTTGCGGGGCACGGTCACGCTCTCGGAGGACCCGGACGAACTGCTGCGCACCGCGACGGAGATCGGCGGCCGCTACATGGGCGCCGACCGCGCCGAGGAGTTCGGCAAGCGCAACGGTGTCCCCGGCGAACTCGTCGTCCGCCTGCGGCCCGACAAGGTGATCGCCCACTTCGACGCCACCGCCTGAGCGGCCAGCACTGCATCCTGGGTGCCGGGTGGGCGGTGGGTGGCGGTCAATACACTCGCGCGCATGACCGTGCACTTCATCGGGGCCGGGCCGGGCGCGGCCGATCTGCTGACGGTGCGCGCGGTCGAGTTGCTGCGCGCGTCGCCGGTGTGCCTGTACGCGGGGACCTATCTCGATCCCGGGGTGCTGGCGTACTGCGCGCCGGACGCCGAGCTGGTCGATACCCAGCACCTGGATCTCGACCAGATCGTGGAGCGTCTGGTGCGCGCGGACCGTGCGGGTCAGGACGTGGCTCGTCTGTGCTCGGGTGACCCGTCGCTGTACTCGGCGCTGACCGAGCAGACCCGCAGGCTCGACGCGCACGGGGTGCCGTGGGATGTCACGCCGGGCGTGCCCGCCTATGCCGCCGCGGCGGCGGTGCTCGGCGCGGAGCTGACGGTGCCGGAACTGGTGCAGTCCGTGGTGCTGACCCGTACCCAGGCCCGCTCCACCGCGATGCCCGAGTCCGAAGCGCTGGCGAACTTCGCCGCGACCGGCGCCACGCTCGCGCTGCACTTGGCCATCACCCGCATCCGACCCCTGGCCGCCGAACTGGCCGCCGACTACGGATCGGACTGCCCGGCCGCCGTCGTCTACCGCGCCAGCCAACCCGAGCAACTGGTGTTGCGCGGCACCCTGGCCGACATCGCCGACCAGGTCGAGGCCGCCGGACTACGGCAGGCAGCGGTGATCCTGGTGGGCCGCGCGCTCACGCCGACCGTCTCGTGCGCCGAATCCCACCTCTACGACCCGGCGCGGGTCCGTGGGTCCGCCGGGGTGCGGCGGGATTAGCGGCGGCGGCCGGTCCGCGGCCGCCCCCCGCTATGACGGCGGCTGCCCTAGGCGCCTGCCCTCGCTCGGCGCGAAAGTGCCGGACTGGCGCATCGGTGACCCTCTGTGAGAACCGCAACATCCTTCTGGCAAACCCGTGCGGCGCGTTTGCCTGCGGTAATGGCCAACGGCTATCAGCGATGGTTGGTCGGGTGCCGGAGGCGACGGTAGATTGATCCGGTGATTCGCAAAGAAGGTCCCGGCGGAGCCGGTCGGTGGGTTCTGGGCACGGTCGAGCCCATGTAACAAGCCCGGCCCGTTGGACAGATAGTTCAAATGAACATTTTTTGCCTGATTTGATGTGAGAACTCAACCTGGAGACGCAGGCGCCACGCTCGGATAGGTGCGCGTCCCCTCCGGGTGTGGTCGGGGAGCGCTTGCGTGGTGTTCCGGAAGCGAGGTTACGGTTGGACCGGCTGGATTTCGGCGGAAACGGCGAAACTGGTGGCGAACGGGCACACGCTGGTTCCGGGGTAGAACCCGGCCTGTCCGGCGCCTTTCCGTTGTCACCTGCTCAGCTGGGCATCTGGTACGCGCAGCACGTGGACCCGCAGGTGCCGGTCAATATCGCGCAGTACGTCGACCTGCGCGGCGAGCTGGATGTCGAGCTGCTCAGCCGGGCCAGCATCGATGCCTCGCATGAGCTCGGCTCCGGCTTCCTGCGCATCGTCGAGCGCGACGGCGAGCCGTTGCAGTTCGTCGACCACTCGATCGGCGACTACGACCGGGTCGAGTACGTCGACCTGCGCGACGAGGACGATCCGGAAGCCGCCGCGCTGGCCTGGATGCGCGCCGAGTACAGCCGCCCGCTGGACCTGACCACCGACCGCCTGATCAAGGCCGCCGCGCTGCGCCTGGCCGATGATCACTGGTACTGGTACTCCCGCTCGCACCACATCGCGCTCGACGGCTTCGGCGCCATGACGAACGTCAACCGGATCGCCGAGCTGTACACCGCTTACGCCACCGGCGCCGAACCCGCGCCGTCCAAGGCGACCGATCTGCCCACGCTCTACGAGCAGGAGATCGCCTACCGCGACAGCACCCGCTTCGCCTCCGACAAGGAGTACTGGGCCCAGCGCGTGGCCGGGCTGGAGGAAGGCACCAGCCTGACCGGCCGTTCCGCGCCGCCGGCCGCGCTCAACGGGATCGCCAGCGCCGCGCTGTCGGACGAGCAGAACGGCCGGCTGGAAGCGGCGGTCGCGCGGCACGATTCGTCGCCCGCCGGTCTGCTGCTGGCCGGTTTCGCCGCCTACCTGGCGCAGTGGAACGGCGTCGAGGACGTCATCCTCAGCCTGCCGGTGACCGCGCGCACCACCGCCGCGATGCGCCGCTCCGGCGGTGTGTCGTCGAACATCGTGCCGCTGCGGCTGCGCGTCGGCCACGACACCACGGTGTCCGAGCTGCTCAAGCAGGTCCAGGTCGAGGTCTCCGGCGCACTGCGCCACCAGCGCTACCGGCACGAGGACATCCGTCGCGACGCGGCCGGTGACGGCGTGGTGACCACGGAGTTCTTCGGGCCGTGGGTCAACATCATGCTGTTCCACGACGAGATCGCGCTCGGGTCGGTCGTCGGTCAGATGCACGTGCTGTCCACCGGCAGCATCGAGGACTTGGGCGTCAACTTCTACCAGTCGGTCGCGGGCACCCGTTCGCATATCGACTTCGAGACCAACCCCAACCTCTACACCGAGGACGAGGCGCGCCGTCATCACGGCCGCTTCCTCGAGTTCTTCGACCGCTTCCTCACGGCGGGCGTGGACGAGCGGGTGTGGAGCCTGCCGGTCGCCACCGCGGGCGAACGCGAGCGGACGCTGCTGGAGTGGAACGACTCCGAGCAGGACGTCCCGGAGACCACGCTCGCGGCGCTACTGGACGCGCAGATCCCGCTGACCCCCGACAACATCGCGCTCGACTTCGAGGGCGCGACGTTGACGTATGCGGAGTTCGACGCCCGGGTGAACCGGCTGGCCCGCTTCCTGATCGCCGACGGCGTCGGCCCGGAGTCGCTGGTCGCGCTGGGCATGCGCCGCTCGCTGGAGCTGGTGATCGGCATGCACGCGGTGCTGAAGGCCGGTGGCGCGTACGTGCCGATCGATCCGGATCACCCGGCCGAGCGCACCGCCTACATCCTCGACAGCGCCGCGCCGGTGTGCGTGCTGACGCACTCGGCCGACGAGCTGGAACTTCCGGAGTCGGTGCGCCGGGTGGCGATCGACACCCTGGACACCTCGGCGTACGCGCCGGACCCTGTCACCGACGCCGACCGCCTCGCGCCGCTGCGGCCGGACAACACCGCCTACGTCATCTACACCTCGGGTTCGACCGGTCGCCCCAAGGGCGTGGCGGTCACCCATCACGCGATCGTCAACCAGCAGTTGTGGATGCTCGACGAGTACCGGCTGACCGCGGCGGACGTGTACCTGCAGAAGACCGCGACCACGTTCGACGTGTCGCTGTGGGGCTACTTCCTGCCCCTGCTGGTGGGCGCGAAGCTGGTCATCGCGTCGCCGGACGGGCATCGCGACCCGCTGTACGTGGCGGAGATGATCTCCCGGCACGGGGTCACCGTGACCGACTTCGTCCCGTCCATGCTGACGGTGTTCGTCGCGCACGCCACCCCGGCCCAATGCGCCACGCTGCGCGCGGTTTTCGTGATCGGCGAGGCGCTGCCGCCGGAGACCGCGGCGGGTTTCCGCGCGATCACCGATGCGGGACTGCACAACCTCTACGGCCCCACCGAGGCCGCGGTCTCGGTGACCTATTGGGAGGCGACGGCCGCCGACACGGTGACCGTGCCGATCGGTATCCCGGAGTGGAACGTCCAGGTGTACGTGCTGGATTCGCGGCTGCGCCCGGCCGCGATCGGCGCGCCGGGTGAGCTGTACCTCGGCGGGCGCCAGCTCGCCCGCGGCTACCGCGGCCGTCCCGACCTGACGTCGGACCGCTTCGTCGCCAACCCGCTGGCGGGGGGCGGGTCCGGGGTCGAAGCCGGAGCGCGGATGTACCGCACCGGCGACCTGGTGCGCTGGAACGACGCGGGCACGCTGGAATACATCGGCCGCACCGACTTCCAGGTGAAGTTCCGTGGCCAGCGCATCGAGCTGGGCGAGATCGAGACCGATCTGCTCGCCCATCCCGCCGTCAGCCAGGCCGTGGTGCTGGTGGTGGACACCGCCACCGGTCAGCAGCTGGTGGCCTACGTCGTTCCCGCACCCGGCCACACCGTGGAACCGGTGGAGCTGACCAGGTTCGCCGCCGAGAAGCTGCCCAGCTACATGGTGCCCGCGTCGATCATGGTGCTGGACGCCTTCCCGCTCAACACCAGCGGCAAGCTGGACCGCAAGGCCCTGCCGGAGCCGGTGTTCAGCGCCGACGCCGGTGATTTCCGTGCCCCGCGTACCCAGGCCGAGCAGATCGTGGCGGGCATCTTCGCCGACGTGCTCAGCCAGGAACGCATCGGCATCGACGACAACTTCTTCGAGCTGGGCGGCAACTCGCTGGTCGCCACCCAGGTAGTGGCGCGCATCGGCGCCGCGTTCGGCACCCAGATCGGGGTGCGCGCGCTGTTCGAGACCCCGACCGTCGCCGGTATCGCGGCGCGTGCGGAGAACGCCGCTCCGGTAGGCGAATCGCGTCCGCCGCTGGTGGCCCAGCAGCTGCCGGAGCGGGTGCCGCTGTCGCTGGCGCAGCAGCGCATGTGGTTCATCAACCAGTTCGACCCCACCGTGCCGACCTACAACCTGCCATTCGTGGTGCGGTTGCGCGGCCAGGTGGACCTGGCGGCGTTGCAGTCGGCGCTGCTGGACGTGGTCGAGCGGCAGCAGTCGCTGCGCACGATCTTCCCGGAGTCCGGCGACGGCGGCTACCAGCAGGTGCTTCCGGCCGACCAGGTCGATCTCGGCATCGAGGTGCAGCCGATCGACGAGGCCGAATTGCACGGCGCGCTGGCCGAATTCGCCGCGCGCGGCTTCGACGTCTCGCGGGAACTGCCGATCCGGGTGCGGGTGTTCGCGGTCACCGGCGGGCGCGGCAACGGCGTCGCCGACTACGCGGTGGCGTTCGTCGTGCACCACATCGCCGCCGACGGCTTCTCCTTCGGCCCGCTGGCCCGCGACGTGGCCGCCGCCTACCTGTCCCGCACCGCGGGCGAGGCGCCGAGCTGGGCGCCGCTGCCGGTGCAGTACCAGGACTTCAGCGTGTGGCAGCGCGAGTTGCTCGGCGCGGAGTCCGACCCCGCGTCCATGGCGGCGCGCGAGATCGCCTACTGGCGCAGGGCTCTCGCGGGCCTGCCGGATCAGCTCGACCTGCCCGCGGACCGCCCGCGCCCGCCGGTGCAGAGCTTCCACGGCAGCCGGGTGAGCTTCGAGATCGACGTCGAATTGCACCGGCGTCTGGTCGCGCTGGCCCGCGCGCAGGGCGTCAGCCTGTTCATGGTCATGCACGCCTCGCTGGCCGTGTTGCTGGCCCGGTTGTCCGGCACCGGCGACATCGCGATCGGCACGCCGGTCGCCGGACGTGGCGAGCAGGCCCTCGACGACCTGATCGGCATGTTCGTCAACACCCTCGTGCTGCGTTCGGAGGTGGACGGCAGCGAGCCGTTCGCCGAATTCCTCGGCCGCACCAGGGAAACCGACCTCGCCGCGTTCGCGTTCGCGGACGTGCCCTTCGAGCGCCTGGTCGAGGTGCTCAACCCGACCCGTTCGCAGGCGCGCCACCCGCTGTTCCAGGTGATGCTGTCGTTCCAGGAGATGTCGCACGCGACCCTGGAACTGCCCGGCCTCTCGGTCACCGCCGACGAGCTCGAGGTCGACATCGCCAAGTTCGACCTCCAGTGGACGGTCACCGAGGAGCGGGGCGCCGACGGCGAGCCCGCGGGCATGGGCGCGGTCATCTCCTTCGCCACCGACCTGTTCGACGCGGCCACCGTCGCCGAGTTCGGCCGCCGCTACCAGCGCGTGCTGGAAGCGGCCGTCGCCGCGCCGGAAACCGCCGTGCGCGACATCGAGATCCTCGACGACGCCGAGCGCGCCCGGGTGCTGACCGAGTGGAACCACACCGGTCACGACGTGCCCGCCGGCACCGTGCTCGAGCTGTTCGAGGAGCAGGTGCGGGGCAGGCCCGACGACCCCGCCGTCGTGTTCGACGGCGGCTCGCGCGGCGCGGACGAATTCGGCCTGCCGATCGAGCTGACCTACGCCGAGTTCGCCACCCGGGTCAACCGCTTGGCGCGCAAACTGATCGACGCGGGCGTCGGCCCGGAAACGCTGGTCGCCGTCGGTATCCGCCGGTCGGTGGACATGCTGGTGGCGATCTACGCCACGCTGACCGCGGGCGGCGGCTACGTGCCGATCGATCCCGACCACCCGGCCGAGCGCACCCAGTACGTCCTGGCGACCGCTCAGCCGGTGTGTGTGCTCACCACCACCGCCGACAACGTCACCGCCGCGGGCATCCCGACGCTGACGCTGGACACGCTGGACCTGAGCGAGTTCGGCGACGGACCCGTCACCGACGCCGAGCGCCGCGCGCCGCTGCGGGCCACCAACACCGCGTACGTGCTGTACACCTCCGGCTCCACCGGACGCCCCAAGGGCGTCGCGGTCAGTCACGCGTCGGTGGTCAACCAGATCGCCTGGATCACCGGCGAGTACCGCATCGGCCCCGCCGACGTGATCCTGCAGAAGACGCCGGTCACCTTCGACGTGTCGGTGTGGGAGCTGTTCGGCACGCTGGCCGTCGGCGCCCGCATGTTGATCGCCGCGCCCGACGGCCACCGCGATCCGATCTACCTCTCGGAGATCATCGGTCGGCACCGGGTCACCATGACCTCGTTCGTGCCGTCCATGCTCTCGGTTTTCGCCGGGGCCGCGTCCACGGCCGAATGCGCTTCGCTGCGTGCGGTTCTCGTCGCCGGTGAGGCGCTGCCGCCCGCGACCGTCACCGCGTTCCGGCAGTTCTCCACCGCCGCGGTGCACAACCTGTACGGCCCCACCGAGTTCACCGTGCACGCCACCGCCTGGCACCTCAACGAGGTCGCGCCCACGTCGGTGCCGATCGGCCGCCCGGTGTGGAACGCGCAGACCTATGTGCTGGACGAGGGCCTCGCGCCCGTTCCGGTCGGTGTGCCCGGCGAGCTGTATCTGGGCGGCGTGCAGACCGCCCGCGGCTACCACGGGCGCCCCGACCTGTCCGCCGAACGCTTCGTCGCCGACCCGTTCGGCGCGCCCGGCTCCCGCCTGTACCGCACCGGCGACCTGGTGCGCTGGGTGCAGCCGCGCGATCCCGAGGTGGGCAGCGCGGGCGTGCTGGAGTACATCGGCCGCACCGACTTTCAGGTGAAATTCCGCGGCCAGCGCATCGAGCTCGGCGAGATCGAGACAGCGCTGCTGGACCACCCGGCCGTCAACCAGGCCGTCGTACTGGTGATGGAGACCGTCGCGGGCGACCAACTGGTCGCCTATGTGGTCAGCACCGGTGGCCCGGTCGACATCGACAACATCAAGAACGCCCTGCACCGCACGCTGCCCGCGTACATGGTGCCCTCGGCGATCGTGGTGCTCGAGGCGTTCCCGCTGAACGCCTCCGGCAAGCTGGACCGCAAGGCGCTGCCCGCCCCGGTGTTCGAGGTGCGCGAATTCCGCGCTCCGACCACGCCGATCGAGGAGATCGTCGCGCAGATCTTCGGTGAGGTGCTCGGCATCTCCCGCGTCGGCGTGGACGACGACTTCTTCGAGCTCGGCGGCAACTCGCTGATCGCCACCCAGGTCGCCTCCCGCCTCGGCATCGCGCTGGACACCAGGGTGCCCGTGCGCATGCTGTTCGAGGCGTCCACCGTCGCGGCGCTGGCCGCGCGGGTGGAGTCGCACGCCGGTGACGGCGCGCGCAAGGCGCTGGTCGCCAGGAACCGTCCGGAGCAGGTGCCGTTGTCGCTGGCACAGCAGCGCATGTGGTTCCTGAACCGGTTCGACACCTCCTCGGCGGTCAACAACATCCCGGTCGCCATCCGGCTGTCCGGTGATCTGGACATCGCCGCGTTGCAGGTGGCGGTCATCGACGTGATCGACCGGCACGAGTCGCTGCGAACGGTGTTCCCGGAGACCAAGTCCGGTCCGGTGCAGGTGGTGCTGGACGCCGCTCAGATCGTGCCGGACCTGACCCCGGTGCCGGTGACCGAGCACAATCTGATCGATCACCTGGTCGAGCTGGCCTCGATGGCGTTCGACGTGACCAACGAAGTGCCGTTGCACGCCCGGCTGTTCGAGATCAGCGAGACCGAGTACGTGCTGGGCATGGTGGTGCACCACATCTCGGCCGACGGCTGGTCGATGGGCCCGCTGGCCCGCGACGTCATGGTGGCCTACGCCGCCCGCACGTCGTGGGAGGCGCCGGCCTGGTCGGCGCTGCCGGTGCAGTACGCCGACTACGCGCTGTGGCAGCGCGAGGTGCTCGGTTCCGAGGACGACCCGAGTTCGCTGATCGCCAACCAGATCCGCTACTGGACGCGCGAACTGGCCGATCTGCCCGACGAATTGACGCTGCCCTCGGACCGGCCGCGCCCGGCCGTCGCCTCCTACCGCGGCGGCACCTACCCGTTCGTGATCTCCGGCGAGACCCAGCGCGCCCTGATCGAGCTGGGCCGCAAGCACAACGCGTCGTTGTTCATGGTGCTGCACAGCGCGCTCGCGGTGTTGCTGGCCCGGGCCAGCGGCACCGGCGATATCGCGATCGGCACCCCGGTCGCCGGTCGCGGCGAGGCCGCGCTGGACGACCTGATCGGCATGTTCGTCAACACCCTGGTGCTGCGCACCGAGGTGGACGGCGCCACGAGCTTCGCCGATCTGCTCGCGCACGCCCGCGAAACCGACCTGCACGCGTTCGCGCACGCCGACGTGCCGTTCGAGCGGCTGGTCGAGGTGCTCAACCCGGCCCGTTCGCAGGCGCGTCACCCGCTGTTCCAGGTGATGCTGACCTTCCAGAACACCCGGCAGGCCAATCTGGAACTGCCCGGTCTCTCGGTCAACGGCATCGACTACGACGCCCGGTTGGCCAAGTTCGACCTGCAGCTGACCCTCTCGGAGACCCAGGACGAACAGGGCGACTCGGCGGGCATGTCGGCCGAGTTCTCCTACGCGCTGGACCTTTTCGACGAGCCGACCGTCGCGGCGTTCGCCCGCCGCCTCGACCGCATCCTCGCGGCCGTGACCGCCGACCCGGACGTGCCGATCGGCGACATCGATCTGCTCGCGTCCGAGGAACGCGCGCGGGTGCTGGTCGATTGGAACGACACCGGGCACCCGGTGGACCAGCACGCGACGCTGGTCTCGCTGTTCGACGCACAGGCGGCGGCCACGCCCGACGCGATCGCGCTGGACTTCGAAGGCGAGCGGCTGACCTACCGCCAGTTCCAGGAACGGGCCAACCGCATCGCTCGGCAGCTGATCGGCGCGGGCGTCGGCCCGGAATCGCTGGTGGCGCTGGCGCTGCGGCGTTCGACCGAACTGGTCGTCGCGATGTACGCGGTGGTGCAGACCGGTGCGGCCTACCTGCCGCTGGATCCGGATCAGCCCGCCGACCGGGTCAACTACATCATCGAGACCGCGCGTCCGCGGATGGTCCTCTACCGCTCGGCGGACGGCTTCGGCCTGGACCCGCAGCCGGAGGTCACCGCGCTGTCGGTGGAGGGCATCGAGGGCGTGCCCGGTTTCGCCGCGACCAGCGGCGCGCCGATCACCGACGCCGAACGCACCCGCCCGCTGCGGCCGGAGAACACCGCGTACGTGATCTTCACCTCCGGTTCCACCGGTCGCCCGAAGGGTGTGGCGGTCAGCCATGCCGCGATCGTCAACCGGCTGCTGTGGATGCAGCACGAGTACCCGATCGGCCGCGAGGACGCGGTGCTGCAGAAGACGCCCGCCACCTTCGACGTATCGGTGTGGGAGTTCTTCTGGCCGTTGCAGACCGGGGCCAGGCTGGTGGTCGCGAAGCCGGACGGGCATCGCGACCCGGTGTACCTGTCCCGGATCATCGCCGACGAGCAGATCACCACGGCGCATTTCGTGCCGTCCATGCTCTCGGTCTTCGTCTCCACGCTGGGCAACGAGAACGGCGACGGGCTGCCCGTGCCGCGGCTGCGGCAGGTCTTCGCCTCCGGTGAGGCGCTGCCCGCGCAGACCGCGCAGCGTTTGCGCGAGCTGACCGGCGCCCGGCTGCACAACCTGTACGGCCCGACCGAGGCCGCCGTCGACGTGACGTACCACGAGGCGACCGAAGCCGACACGGTGTCGGTGCCGATCGGACGCCCGGTGTGGAACACCCGCGTCTTCGTGCTCGACAGCCGCCTGCACCCGGTCGCGCCGGGTGTCGCGGGTGAGCTGTATCTCGCGGGTGAGCAGCTGGCGCTCGGCTACCTGGGTCGCTCCGACCTGACCGCCGACCGGTTCGTGGCCAACCCCTACGGCGCTCCGGGCGACCGGATGTACCGCACCGGCGACCTGGTGGCCTGGACCCCCGGTGGCGAGCTGGACTATTTGGGCCGCACCGACTTCCAGGTGAAGCTGCGCGGCCTGCGCATCGAGCTGGGCGAGATCGAGGCCGCGCTGCTGGCGCAGCCCGGGATCGCGCAGTCGGTGGTCGTGCTGCGCTCCGACGCGCACGCCGGCGATCAGCTGGTGGGCTACCTGGTATGCGAACCGTATGTGGCCGTCGACATCGACGAGGTGAAGGCCGCGCTCGCCACGGCGCTGCCGGGCTACATGATCCCGGCCGCGCTGGTAGTGCTGGACGCCTTCCCGGTCAACGCCTCCGGCAAGCTGGATCGCAGGGCGCTGCCCGCCCCGGTGTTCGAGGCCAGGATCTTCCGCGCGCCGTCGACGCCGATCGAGGAGATCGTCGCGGAGATCTTCGCCGACCTGCTCGGCGTGCCGCGCGTCGGCGTGGACGACGACTTCTTCGAACTCGGCGGCAACTCGCTGGTGGCCACCCAGGTGGTCGCCCGCCTCAGCGCGGCGCTGAACGCCGAGGTCGGTGTGCGCGTGCTGTTCGAGGCCCCGACCGTGGCCACGCTGGCCGCCCGGGTCGAGTCGCACGCCGGAAGCGGTGCGCGCCAAGCGCTCACGGCACAGGTGCGTCCCGAGCACCCGCCGTTGTCGCTGGCGCAGCAGCGGATGTGGTTCCTCAACCGCTTCGACGCCGACTCCGCCGCGAACAACATCCCGGCCGCGGTGCGGCTGGAAGGCGCGCTGGATCTGGACGCGCTGCGCGGCGCGATCGCCGACGTGGTCGCGCGGCACGAATCGCTGCGCACGATCTACCCGTCGCGTGACGGCGTGGCCTACCAGCGGGTGCTGAACGCCGCCAAGGCCATCCCCGAGCTGGACGTGGTCGAGGTGGCCGAGGGGCAGTTGCTCGGCGTGCTCTACGAATTCGTCGAGCGCGGCTTCGACGTGACCAGCCAGGCGCCGGTGCGCCTGCGCGCCTACCGGCTCGGCCCGGACGACTACGTCCTGGTCGTCGTGGTGCACCACATCGCGGCCGACGGCTTCTCCATGCGGCCGCTGGTGCGCGACCTGATGACCGCCTACGTGGCGCGTACCTCCGCGGCCCAGCCGGGCTGGCCGCCGCTGGCGGTGCAGTACGTGGACTTCGCACTGTGGCAGCGCGACACGCTGGGCTCCGAGGACGATCCGACGTCGCTGATCTCCGAGCAGCTCGACTACTGGCGCGATGCGCTGGCCGGGCTGCCCGACGAACTGCGCCTGGCCGGTCGTCCGCGGCCCGCCGTCGCCTCCTACGGCGCGGGCACCTACCGGTTCCGCGTGCCGGGCGATCTCGTCGAGGACCTGAACCGGGTCGCGCAGACGCACGGCGGCACGCTGTTCATGGTGGTGCACAGCGCCTTCGCCGCACTGCTCGCGCGGTTGAGCGGCTCCGACGACATCGCCGTCGGCATCCCGGTCGCCGGTCGCGGTGAGCAGGCGCTCGACGATCTGGTCGGCATGTTCGTCAACACCCTGGTGCTGCGCGCTCAGGTGGACACCGCCGAGTCGTTCGCCGACCTGCTCGCCCGGGTCCGCGAGCGCGACCTGCAGGCGTTCGCGCACGCCGACGTGCCGTTCGAGCGGCTGGTCGAGGTGCTCAACCCGGCCCGCTCGCAGGCGCGCCACCCGCTGTTCCAGGTGATGCTGTCGTTCCAGAACCTCGGCCGCACCGCGCTGGAGCTGCCCGGGCTCACCGTCTCCGAACTGGGCATCGACCAGCCGACGGCGAAGTTCGACCTCCAGCTCACGCTCAGCGAGGTCCCCGGCGGCGAGGCGGCGATGGACGCCGAACTCGTCTACGCCACAGATCTGTTCGACGGCGTGTTCGCCGGTACCTTCGCCGAGCGTTTCGTGCGGGTGCTGCGCGGGGTCGCGGCCGAGCCGTCGGTCACCGTCGGCGAGATCGATCTGCTGGACGACGCCGAGCGGTCTTTGGTGATCGAGCGGTGGAACGCCACCGAGTTCCCGGTCGACGCCGCGCTCACCTCGCCGGTCGGCGACGCCGCCGCGACCCTGGTCTCGCTGTTCGAGGCGCAGGTCGCGCGTACGCCGGACAGTCCAGCGGTCACGTTCGAGGGGACGAATCTGTCCTACGCCGAGTTCGCCCGCCGGGTGCACCGGTTGGCGCGCTGGCTCAAGGTCAACGGCGTCGGGCCGGAATCGTATGTGGCCCTCGGCATGCGCCGCTCGATCGACCTGGTGGTCGGCATGTACGCGGTGAACGCCGCGGGCGGCGCGTACGTGCCGCTGGATCCGGACCATCCGGCCGAGCGCATCGACTACATCCTCGAGACCGCGCGCCCGGTGTGCGTGCTGACCTCCGGCTCCGACCTGGAGACCACCGTCTCCAGGCAGGTGCGCATCGATCAGCTCGACCTGTCGGAATTCGCCGACGGACCGCTGACCGACGCCGACCGGCACAAGCCGCTGCGTCCGGCCAACACCGCGTACGTGATCTTCACCTCCGGTTCGACCGGCCGCCCGAAGGGTGTGGCGGTCTCGCACGCCGCGATCGTCAACCGCCTGGTGTGGATGCACGCCGAATACGGGTTGGCGGCCTACGACGTGGTGTTGCAGAAGACGCCCGCGACCTTCGACGTGTCGGTGTGGGAGTTCTTCTGGCCGTTGCAGGTCGGCGCCCGGTTGGTGGTGGCGAAGCCGGACGGCCATCGCGATCCCGCGTACCTGGCGCGGCTGATCGTCGACGAGCAGGTCACCACGGTGCACTTCGTGCCGTCGATGCTGTCGGTGTTCGTGGCCGAGGAACGCGCGGCCGAATGCACCAGCCTGCGTAACGTTTTCGCCTCCGGTGAGGCGCTGCCCGCGGTGACCGCGCAGAAATTGCGCGAGCTGACCGGCGCGCGGCTGCACAACCTGTACGGCCCGACCGAGGCCGCGGTCGACGTCACCTTCCACGAGGTGACCGAGGACGACACGGTGTCGGTGCCGATCGGCGCCCCGGTGTTCAACACCCAGGTGTACGTGCTGGATTCGCGGCTGCGACCGGTTCCGGTCGGCGTGCCCGGCGAGCTGTACCTCGCGGGCGCGCAGCTGGCGCACGGTTATGTCGGCCGCCCCGACCTGACCACCGAGCGTTTCGTGGCCAACCCGTTCGGCGACGCCGAGCGGATGTACCGCACCGGCGACCTGGTGGCCTGGACCGAAGACGGTGAGCTGCAGTACCTGGGCCGCACCGACTTCCAGGTGAAGGTGCGCGGTCTGCGCATCGAGCTGGGCGAGATCGAGTCGGCGCTGACGGTGCTGGAGTCGGTGGCGCAGGCGGTGGTCGTGGTGCGCGCCGATGAGCGGACCGGTGACCAGCTGGTCGCGTACCTGGTGACCGACCCGGACCGGGTGGTGGACGTCGAGTCGGTCAAGGCCGAACTCGGCGCGCGGCTGCCCGGGTACATGGTGCCCGCGGCCTACGTGGTGCTCGACGAGTTCCCGCTGAACGCCTCCGGCAAGCTGGACCGCAAGGCGCTGCCGGACCCGGTGTTCGAGGCCAAGGTGTTCCGCGCGCCCGCCACGCCGGTGCAGGAGATCGTGGCCGAGACCTTCGCCGAGGTGCTCGGCGTGCAGCGGGTCGGCCTGGACGACGACTTCTTCGAGTTGGGCGGCAACTCGCTGGTCGCCACGCAGGTGGCGGCTCGGCTCGGCGAGGCGCTGAACACCCAGGTGCCGGTGCGCGCGCTGTTCGAGGCGTCGACCGTGGTCGCGCTGGCGGCGAAGGTGGAATCGGCCGCCGGAGAGGGCGGCCGGACGCCGCTGGTCGCGCGGGAGCGCCCCGAGCTGGTGCCGCTGTCGCTCGCCCAGCAGCGGATGTGGTTCCTCAACCGGTTCGACAACCGCACCGCGGTGAACAACATCCCGGTCGCGTTGCGGCTGACCGGTGAGCTGGACATCGCCGCGCTCGGCGCCGCCATCGGCGACGTACTCGCGCGGCACGAGGCGCTGCGCACGATCTACCCCGAGGTGGAGGGCACCGGCTACCAGCGTGTGCTGCCGGTGAGCGAGGTCGCCTTCGACTTGGTCGCCGAACCCGTCGGTGCGGACGAGCTGCCCGCGCGGATCGTCGAGCTGGCGAGCGCCGGTTTCGACGTGACCGCCGAGATCGGGTTCCGGGCGAGCCTGCTCGCGCTGTCGGCGACCGACCACGTGGCGGTGCTGGTCATGCACCACATCAGCGCGGACGGCTTCTCGCTGCGGCCGCTGCTGCGCGATGTCGTGCTCGCCTACACCGAGCGCGCCCGCGGCGAGGTGCCGTCCTGGGCCCCGCTCGAGGTGCAGTACGCCGACTACGCGCTGTGGCAGCGTGAGGTGCTCGGAGCCGAGGACGACGCGGATTCCGTCGCGGCCCGGCAGATCGCCTACTGGACCGAACAGCTGCGCGACCTGCCCGACCAGATCGAACTGCCCGCCGACCGGCCTCGGCCGGAGAGCGCCTCCAATGCCGGTGGCACGCATGATTTCTCGGTCGACGCGCAGGTGCACGAAGCGCTGTCGGAGCTGGCGCGCGCCCGTGGCGTGACGCTGTTCATGGTGGTGCACGCCGCGCTGGCGGTGTGGGCGGGCCGGCTGTCGGGCAGCACCGATGTCGCGATCGGCACCCCGATCGCGGGCCGCGGTGAACGCGCGCTCGACGACGTCGTCGGCATGTTCGTCAACACGCTCGTGCTGCGCAGCGAAGTCGATCCGGGCGCTCGCTTCGACGAGTTGCTCGACCAGGTGCGCCGCACCGATCTGGCCGCCTTCGCCAACGCCGACGTGCCGTTCGAGCGGCTGGTCGACGTGCTCAGCCCCGTGCGCTCGCAGGCGCACCACCCGCTGTTCCAGGTCGCGCTGACCTTCGAGGCCGCCTCGGCGGCCGATCTCGGCACCGTCGCGCTGCCCGGCGGCCTCGATGTCGCCGCCGTCGAGTTCGACCCGGGCACATCGAAATTCGACGTGCAGCTCACCGTCGGCGAGTCCGCCGAGGGCGGGCTGACGCTGTCGTGGAACTACGCCACCGAACTGTTCGACCCGGAGACGGTGGCCGCGTTCGCCGACCGTTTCGTGCGCATCCTGCGCGGTGTGGCCGAGGATCCGCGGGTCGCCATCGGCGATATCGATCTGCTCGGCGAGGGCGAGCGGCTGGACGTGTCGCAGCGCTGGGTGTCCTCCGGCGCCCAGAGCGTCGCGGGCGCGTTCGGCGATCCCGGCATCACGCTGGTCGGGTTGTTCGACGCGGCCGTCGCCGCGCACCCGAACCGGATCGCGGCCCGCTTCGGCGTGGAGACGCTGACCTACGCCGAGCTGGACCGGCGCGCGAATGTGCTGGCGCGCAGGCTGATCAGCGACGGCGCGGGACCGGAGACCCTGGTCGCGGTGATCCTGCCGCGGTCGCTGGACCTCGTGGTCGCGCTGCTGGCCGTGGTGAAGACCGGCGCGGGTTACGTCCCGGTCGACCCGACCTATCCGGCCGAGCGCATCGCCTACGTGCTCGCCGATTCCCGGCCGACCAGCGTGGTGCTCGACTCCACGGTGCAGGTCGAGGTGCCCGCCGGGCTGCCCGCCGTCGTACTGGACGGGTTCGCGGTGGAGACCGGCAACATCGAGGACGCCGACGACGCGCCGATCACCGACGCCGACCGCAACGCGGCGCTCACCCCCGACAACGTCGCGTACGTGATCTACACCTCCGGCTCCACCGGCCGCCCCAAGGGCGTCGCGGTCGCGCACCGCAATGTGGTGCGTCTGTTCGCGAACACCGACCGCGACTTCGGTTTCGGGCCCGAGGACACCTGGACGCTGTTCCACAGCTACGCGTTCGACTTCTCGGTGTGGGAGCTGTGGGGTCCGCTGCTGTTCGGCGGCACCCTCGTGGTGGTCGACTACTACACCTCGCGCTCGCCGGAGCAGTTCCTGGAACTGCTGCGCGCCGAACGCGTCACGGTGCTCAACCAGACCCCGTCCGCGTTCTACCAGCTGGCCGAGGCCGACCGGAACGCCGCGCCCGACGCCGCGCCGCTGGCGCTGCGCTATGTGGTGTTCGGCGGCGAGGCGCTGGAACTGCGCAGGCTGTCGGACTGGGTGGCGCGCCACGGCGACGGCACCGGTGCGACATCGACAACCGCGCCGCTGCTGGTCAACATGTACGGCATCACCGAGACCACGGTGCACGTGTCCTACCGCGCGCTGGACGCCGCGACCATCGCCGCCGCCTCCGGCAGCGTGGTCGGCCGCGCCATCGCGGGTCTGCGGGTGTACGTGCTCGACAACCGGCTGCGTCCGGTGCCGGTCGGTGTCGCGGGCGAGATGTACGTGGCGGGCCCGCAGCTGGCGCGCGGCTACCTCGGCCGTCCCGACCTGTCGGCCACCCGCTTCGTCGCCGACCCGATGGGCGACGCGCCGGGCGGGCGACTGTACCGCTCCGGCGACCTGGCGCGCTGGAACCGGTTCGGCGAGCTGGAGTACCTGGGCCGCGCCGACGATCAGGTGAAGGTGCGCGGCTTCCGCATCGAGCTCGGCGAGATCGAATCGGCGATCCTCGCCCAGCCCGGTATCGCCCAAGCCGCGGTCATCGTGCGCGAGGACCAGCCCGGCGATCAGCGGATCGTCGCCTACGTGGTGTCCGAGCCCGGCGCCGAGCCGGTGCTCGACGCGGTGCGCGACGGCGCGGCCGAGCAGCTGCCCGCCTACATGGTGCCCTCGGCCGTGGTGCGGCTGGAGTGGATCCCACTGACCGTCAACGGGAAGCTGGACCGCCGTGCGCTGCCCGCCCCGACGGCGACCTCGCGCGCCTTCCGCGCGCCGGTCACCCCGGTGCAGGAAACCGTGGCCGCGGTGTTCGCCGACGTGCTCGGCCTGGAGCGGGTCGGCGTGGACGACGACTTCTTCGATCTGGGCGGCAACTCGCTGATCGCGACCAGGGTGGTCGCGCGCATCGGCGCCGCGCTCGGCGCGACCGTCGCCGTGCGCACGCTGTTCGAGGCCTCCACCGTGGAAGCGCTTGCCGCGCGGGTGGAATCGCACGCCGACGGCGCCGCCAGACAGCGGCTGGTCGCGCGCGAGCGCGCGGCGGGCGAACTGGTGCCGCTGTCGTTCGCGCAGCAGCGCATGTGGTTCCTGAACAAGTACGACACCGCCTCGGCGGCCTACAACCTGCCGATCGCCATCCGGCTCACCGGCGCGCTGGACGTCGAGGCGCTGCACTTGGCGGTCGCCGACGTGGTGCGCAGGCACGAATCGCTGCGCACCCGCTACCCCGAGCACGGCGGCACCCCGGTCCAGGTGATCGTGCCCGCCGAGGACATCGTCCTGGATCTGCATCCCGTGCCGGTGGAGCAGGAGCGGCTGATCGAGACGGTGACCGAGTTCGTCACCACCGGATTCGACGTGGCCGAAGAGGTTCCGCTGCGCACCCGGCTGTACGCGGCCGGGCCCGACGAGCACGTGCTCGTCGTGGTGGTGCACCACATCGCCGCCGACGGCTTCTCGATGGGCCCGCTGACCCGCGACGTGATGGCCGCCTACACCGCGCGCAGCACCGGCAGCGCACCCGGCTGGGCTCCGCTGGCGGTGCAGTACGCCGACTTCGCGGTGTGGCAGCGCGAGATCCTGGGTTCCGAGGAGGATCCGGACTCGCTGCTGGCCGAGCAGGTCGCGTACTGGCGGCGCGCGCTCGACGACGTCCCCGACGAGCTGGCCCTGCCGACCGACCGCCCGCGTCCTGCCGTCGCCTCGCACCGCGGCGCGACGCTGCACCGCGAGCTGTCCGGCGACCTGGTCGCCGCGCTGGAGGAGGTCGCGCGGCAGCGCGGCGCGTCGCTGTTCATGGTGATGCACGGTGCGCTGGCGGTGTTGCTGTCGCGCCTGTCCGGCAGCGACGACGTCGCGGTGGGCACCCCGATCGCGGGCCGCGGCGAGGCCGCGCTCGACGACCTGGTCGGCATGTTCGTCAACACCCTGGTGCTGCGGACCGGCATCGAGCCCGGCGAGTCGTTCGCCGACCTGCTCGGCCGCGTGCGCCGCACCGACCTGGACGCCTACGGCCACGCCGACGTGCCGTTCGAGCGGCTGGTGGAACTGCTCGCGCCGGAGCGCTCGCAGGCCCGCAACCCGCTGTTCCAGGTGATGCTGGCGTTCCAGAACCTGGAGCGCACCACCCTGGAGCTGCCCGGTCTTTCGGTGTCCGCGCTGGACCTGGAAGAGAACGTCGCGCGCTTCGACCTGCAATTCACCCTGGCCGAGCGCGGTGAAACCGGTTCCGGCGCCATGGCTTTGGCGCTCACCTACGCCACCGAGCTGTTCGACGAGTCCACCGCGGCGGCCATCGTGGACCGCTGGGAACGTGTGCTCGCGGCGGTGGCGGCCGACGCGTCGGTCACCGTCGGCGCGATCGACGTGCTCGACGCCGCCGAGCGGGCCGACCTGGTCGCGCGCACCGGCGCGCCCGCCACGCCCGCGCGGACGCTGCCGGACCTCATCGCCGAGGCCGCCGCCATCGATCCCGAGGCGCCCGCCGTGGTGTTCCAGGGGCGAAGTGTGTCCTACGGCGAGCTGGACGCGCGGTCCAACCGCCTGGCCCGCTTGCTGATCGAACGTGGCATCGGCACCGAGGACCTGGTGGCGGTCGCCGTGCCGCGCTCGGACGAGTCGTACTTCGCCGAATGGGCGGTGTCCAAGTCCGGCGGCGCGTTCGTGCCGATCGACCCCACCTACCCGGCCGACCGCATTGCGCACATGGTCACCGATTCGGGCTCCCCGATCGGTCTGACCGTGGCGTCGGTGCGCGCCGAGCTGCCCGAGTCGGTCGAATGGCTGGTGCTCGACGAACTGGATCTCGACGGGTTCGACGACGCCGCGGTCACCGACGCCGACCGGGTGCGCCCGGTGCGGCCGGAGCACCCCGCGTACGTCATCTACACCTCCGGTTCCACCGGTGTGCCCAAGGGCGTCGTGGTCACCCACGCCGGTCTGGCCAACTTCCGCGACGAGCAGAACGCCCGCTACGACGTCGATTCCGACACGCGCGCACTGCATTTCGCCTCGCCCAGCTTCGACGCCTCGATCCTGGAATTCCTGCTCGCGATCGGCCGCGGCGGCGCCCTGGTGGTCTGCCCGCCCGGCGTCTACGGCGGCGAGGAGCTGTCCGAGCTGATCCGCACCGAGCGGGTCACCCACGCGTTCATCACCCCGTCGGTGCTCGCCTCGCTGGATTCGGCCGCGCTGGCCGGCATGCGGGTGATCGTGGCCGGTGGTGAAGCCGTGCCCGCCGATCTGGTCGCCAAGTGGGGTGGCACGCCCGACGGGTCGAGCCGCCGCTTCCACAACGGCTACGGCCCGACCGAGACCACGATCATGACCAACATCAGCGACGCGCTCGCGCCGGGCGACCGGGTCACCATCGGTGGCCCGACCAGGGGCATGCAGTCGCTGATCCTGGACGCCCAGCTGCGGCCCGTTCCGGTGGGTGTCGCGGGTGAGCTGTATCTGTCGGGCATCCAGCTGGCGCGTGGCTATCACGCGCGGCCGGGCCTGTCGGCGGAGCGGTTCGTCGCCAACCCGTCGGTGCCCGGCGCGCGGATGTACCGCACCGGTGACGTGGTTCGCTGGACCCGCACCGGCGAGGTGGAGTATGTCGGGCGCTCCGACTTCCAGGTGAAGGTCCGCGGTTTCCGCATCGAGCTCGGCGAGATCGACGCCGCGCTGGCCTCGCACGAGACCGTCGACTTCGCGGTCACCGTCGGCCACAAGAGCGCCGCGGGCGCGGTGTCGCTGGTGTCGTACGTCGTCGCCGCGCAGGGACACTCGATCGACGTGGCCGCGCTGACCGCGCACGTCGAGGATCGCCTGCCCGCCTACATGGTGCCCTCGTCGATCATGGTGATCGACCACGTGCCGCTCACCCCGGTGGGCAAACTGGACCGCAAGGCGCTGCCGGAACCGGTGTTCGCCACCGAGGTCGTGTTCCGCGCGGCCCGCACCCCGGTCGAGCAGACCATCGCCGAGGTGTTCGCCGAGGTGCTCGGCGTGGAGCGGGTCGGCGTGGACGACTCCTTCTTCGCCCTCGGCGGCGACAGCATCGTCTCCATCCAGCTGGTCTCGCGGGCCAAGGCGCGCGGCGTGGTGTTCACCCCGCGGCACGTCTTCGAGCAGCGCACCGTGGCCGGGCTGGCGTCCGTCGCCGAGACCACCGAGGAGGCCGAGGCGTCGGCCACCACCCTGGCCGAGCCGCCCGGCGGCGGCATCGGCGCGATGCCGTTGACGCCGGTGGTCCGGTTCATGGCGGAGCGGAGCGGCTCGTTCGGGCGGTTCAACCAGACGCTGGCGCTGGAACTGCCGGTCGGCATCGACCGGGCGGGTATCGCCGCGACGGTCGGCGCGGTCATCGATCGGCACGACATGCTGCGCGCGAGCCTGCGCCGCGACGGCGACGACTGGGTCGTCGAGACCGCCGCGCCGGGCACCGTCGAGGTGGACGCGCTGATCGACCGCACCGAGTTCGCCGCGAACGCCACCGATGCCGAGTTGTTCGCGATCGCCTCGGCCGCGCTGGACGAGTCGCTGGACCGGCTCGATCCCGCCGCGGGCGTGGTCATCCGGTTCGTCTGGCTGGAACCCGATTCCGCCGAACGCGCCGGACGCCTGATCGTCGTCGCCCACCACCTGGTGGTGGACGGCGTCTCCTGGCGCATCCTGGTGCCGGACTTCGTGACGGCCTGGGGTCAGCGCACCGCGGGCCAGACGCCCGAGCTGGTCGCTCCGGCTACCTCGATGCGCGCCTGGGCGCATGCGCTGCAACGCGAGGCCGCCGACCCCGAGCGAGTGGCCGAGCTGGACTACTGGCGTTCTGTCGTCGCCACGGCCGATCCGCTGCTGACCGACCGTCCGATGGATCCGGCCCTCGACACGTCCGGCGTCATCGAGAAACTGCGCGTGGAGGTGTCCGCCGAGGTCACCAAGGCCCTGCTCACCACGGTTCCGGCGCTGTTCCACGGCGGCGTCAACGACGGCCTGCTCACCGCGCTGGCGTTGGCCACCGCGAAGTGGCGGGCGCGGCGAGTGGCCGCGCGGGGCGAGGACTCGCTGCTGATCCGCCTGGAGGGCCACGGCCGCGAGGAAGACGTGGTGGCGGGTGCGGATCTGTCGCGCACCGTCGGCTGGTTCACCGCGATCTATCCCGTCCGGTTCGACCTGGCCGGCATCGACGTCGACGCCGCGTTCACCGGCGGACCCGCGCTGGGCGCGGCCGTCAAGGCGGTCAAGGAGCAGTTGCTCTCGGTGCCGGACAAGGGCATCGGCTACGGCTTGCTGCGCTACCTGAACGCCGAGACCGCCGCCGAGCTGCCGCGCGAACTGCCCGGCCAGGTGAGCTTCAACTACCTCGGCCGGATCTCCGAGGGTGACGTGCCGGAGTCGCTGCGCGGCTTCGGCTGGATCCCCGCGCCGGAACTGGGCGCGCTGGGCGGAGCCTACGACGCGGACATGCCCGCGATGGCGCCGCTGGACGTCAACGCGATCGTGGTCGGCGACAAGCTGACCGCCAATATCGGCTACCCGGCGACCCTGCTGTCGGCCGCCGACGTGCGCGAGTTCGGCGAGCTGTGGACCGCCGCGCTGGAAGCGGTGGCGCGCCATGCCAATTCGGCGGGCGCGGGCGGGCACACCCCGTCGGACTTCGCGCTGGTGCGAAGTGCGCGGGGCGGCTCGGGGCGGGGGATCACACAGCGCGATATCGACACCTGGGAGCGGCGCTTCCCGGCGCTGGCCGACGTCTGGCCGCTGTCGGCGCTGCAGGCCGGTCTGCTGTTCCACGCCCGCCTCGCGGCGAGCTCGGTGGACGTGTACACCGCCCAGGCGGTGCTGACCCTCACCGGCCGGGTGGACGCCGCCCGGTTGCGCGCTGCCGCACAGGCATTGGTGGACCGCTACGAGAACCTGCGCACCGCGTTCGTCAGCGACCACGACGGCAACCCGGTGCAGATCGTGCTGGACAGCGTGCGCGTCGCGTGGGCCGAACACGACCGGATCGAATCCGGTTCGGCCGACGACCTGATCGAGGCCGACCGCACGCGGCGGTTCGACCTGGCCGCACCGCCGCTGATCCGCTTCACGCTGATCCAGGTGGCGCCCGACCGCTGGCAGTTCGTGGTGTCCAACCACCACATCCTGCTCGACGGCTGGTCGATGCCGCTGCTCATGCGGGATCTGCTGATGCTCTACGCCGTGCACGCGGATACTTCCGCGCTGCCCGCCGTGCGCTCCTACCGGCACTTCCTGGACTGGACCCGGCAGCAGGACCACGCGGCGTCGCTGGCCGCGTGGGCGCACGCGCTGCGCGGTGTCGGCGAGCCGACCCTGCTGGCGCGGCCGGACGCCGGTCGCGAGATCACCTCGCTGTCCGGCGAGTACTTCTTCGAGCTGGACGAGGCGACCACCGCGCGGCTGACCGCGCTGGCCGGCTCGCTCGGTGTCACCCCGAACACCGTGTTGCAGACGGCGTGGGGCATGCTCGTCGGCCGGATGACCAGCCGCGACGACGTGCTGTTCGGCACCACCGTCTCCGGGCGTCCCGCTCAGCTGTCCGGCGTGGAGGCGATGGTCGGTCTGTTCATCAACACCGTGCCGGTGCGGGTGCGCTTCGACTCGTCGGAGTCCGTGCGCGATCTGCTGGTCCGCACCCAGGGTGAGCAGGCCGACCTGCTCGACCACCACTACGTGGGCCTGGCCGACATCCAGGCGGTCGCGGGCATCGGCGGACTGTTCGACACGCTCGTGGTGTTCGAGTCCTACCCGGTGGACGCCGCGGGCCTACAGGCGCAGGCCGCGGACATCGACGGCATGGCCGTGGTCGGGTTGGACGCGGCCGACGCCACGCACTACCCGCTGACCCTGATCGCGCAACTGGATTCGCGGCTGCGGGTGCGCGCGGGCTACCTGCGCGACCTGTTCGACGAGCAGACGGTGCGCCGCATCGCCGACCGCCTGATCCGGGTGCTCACCGCGATCACCGCCGCGCCCGACGCGGTGGTCGGCGACATCGAGCTGCTCGACACCGCCGAGCGCGAACTCGTGCTGCGCGGCTGGAACGACACCGAGTTCGATGTAGCCGCGGTCTCCGCCGACGGCGCGACCCTGGCTTCGATGTTCTACGACCAGGTGGAACGCACCCCCGACGCGACCGCGATCACGTTCGAGGGGACAAGTCTGTCCTACGCCGAGTTCTCCTGGCGGGTGAACCAGCTGGCGCGCTGGTTGATCGCGCGCGGTGTGGGCGCGGAATCGTATGTGGCGCTTGGCATGCGGCGCTCGATCGATCTGGTGGTCGGCATGTACGCCGTCGCCGTGGCCGGTGGCTCGTATGTGCCGCTGGATCCGGATCACCCGGCCGAGCGCACCGAATACATCCTCGGCACGGCCGATCCGGTGTGCGTGCTGACCTCCGGCAGTGATCTGGACATCGACACCGCGCAGGTGCGCATCGACCTGCTGGACCTGAAGGGGCTGTCGGAGGCTCCGGTCACCGACGCGGATCGTCGTGCGCCGCTGCGTCCTTCGAATACCGCGTATGTGATCTTCACGTCGGGTTCGACGGGTCGTCCGAAGGGTGTCGCGGTCTCGCACTCCGCGATCGTCAACCGCCTGGTGTGGATGCAGGCCGCCTACCAGCTGACCGCCGATGATGTGGTGTTGCAGAAGACCCCGGCCACGTTCGACGTGTCGGTGTGGGAATTCTTCTGGCCCTTGCAGATCGGTGCTCGCCTGGTCGTCGCCAAGCCGGACGGCCACCGCGACCCGGCCTATCTGGCGGAGATCATCAGCGCCGAGAAGGTGACCGTCACCCACTTCGTGCCGTCGATGCTGGCGGTGTTCGTGGCGGATGTCGCTGCCGCGCAATGTGGTTCGCTGCGGTTGGTGTTCGCTTCGGGTGAGGCGTTGCCGCCGAAGCCCGCGCATCGCCTGCGGGAGTTGACCGGCGCGTCCCTGCACAACTTGTACGGCCCCACCGAAGCGGCGGTCGACGTCACTTTCCACGAAGTGGTGGACGCCGACACCGAGACCGTGCCGATCGGTGCGCCGGTGTTCAACACGCAGGTGTTCGTGCTGGATGCGCGCTTGCGGCCGGTTCCCGTCGGTGTCGCGGGTGAACTGTATCTCGCGGGTGCCCAGCTCGCGCGTGGCTACGTCGCGCGCCCGGATCTGACCAGCGACCGGTTCGTCGCCAACCCGTTTGGGGAGCCCGGCGCGCGGATGTACCGCACCGGTGACTTGGTGGCGTGGACCGAGCACGGTGAGCTCGAGTACCTGGGCCGCACCGACTTCCAGGTGAAGTTGCGTGGTCTGCGTATCGAGTTGGGTGAGATCGAGCAGGCGCTGACCGGCCTGGAAGAAGTCGCACAGGCGGTCGTCGTCGTGCGCTCGGACGCGCACGCGGGCGACCAGCTCGTCGCCTACGTCATCCCCGCGCCGGACGCCGCGCTGGACACCGACCTGGTCCGCGAGGACTTGGCGCGGCAGTTGCCCGCGTACATGGTGCCCTCGGTCGTGATCGTGCTGGAGGAGTTCCCGCTCAACGCCTCCGGCAAGCTGGACCGCAAGGCCTTGCCCGCGC
Source organism: Nocardia sp. NPDC047648 (assembly GCF_040642815.1). Classification (NCBI taxonomy): domain Bacteria; kingdom Bacillati; phylum Actinomycetota; class Actinomycetes; order Mycobacteriales; family Nocardiaceae; genus Nocardia; species Nocardia sp. NPDC047648. The sequence continues at coordinate 38,117 of NZ_JBEYSX010000004.1, forward strand.
CGGTGTTCGAGGCCGCGGTGTTCCGCGCCCCCACCACGCCGGTCGAGGAGATCGTCGCCGCGACCTTCGCCGACGTGCTCGGCCTGGAGCGGGTCGGCCTGGACGACGACTTCTTCGCCCTCGGCGGCAACTCGCTGTCGGCCACCCAGGTCGCCGCGAGGCTGTCGGCCGCGCTGGACACCGACCTCGGTGTGCGCGAACTGTTCGAGGCGTCCACCGTGGTCGCGCTGGCGGCGCGCGCGGAGACCAAGGCGGGCGTCGGCGGCCGTGCGCCGCTGGCGCCGCAGCAGCGACCGGAGCTGGTCCCGCTGTCGCTGGCCCAGCAGCGCATGTGGTTCCTCAACCGCTTCGACCCCGACTCGGCGGTGGACAACATCCCGGCCGCGGTACGGCTGTCCGGCCTGCTCGACCGCCAGGCGTTGCAGATCGCCGTCGCCGACGTGCTGGCCCGCCACGAGTCGCTGCGCACGTTCTACCCCGAGGTGGACGGCGCGGCGCGTCAGCAGACCGTGGCCACCGCGAAGGTCATCCCCGACCTCACGCCGGTCGACGTCACCGAAGCCGAACTGCCCGAGCAGCTCGCGCGGCTGATCGGCACGGCCTTCGACGTCACCGCCGAGGTGCCGTTCCGCGCCCGGCTGTTCGAGATCAGCCCCACCGAGCACGTGCTCGCCCTGGTGGTGCACCACATCTCGGCCGACGGTTTCTCCATGGGCCCGCTGACCCGCGACGTGATGACCGCCTACGGCGCCCGCGTCGACGGCGGCGAGCCCGCCTGGCGTCCGCTGGAGGTGCAGTACGCCGACTTCGCGCTGTGGCAGCGCCAGGTGCTCGGCGCCGAGGACGACCCGAGTTCGGTGATCTCCGAGCAGATCTCGTTCTGGTCGGACACCCTGCGCGGCCTGCCCGAGCAGCTGGATCTGCCCGCCGACCGGCCGCGCCCCGCGATCGCCTCCGGCCGCGGCGCCACGCACGTCTTCGAGATCGACGCCCAGACCCACGCCCAGCTCACCGAACTGGCCCGTACCAGGGGCGCGACGCTGTTCATGGTCGCGCACACCGCGCTGGCCGTGCTGCTGTCGCGGCTGTCGGGCACCGACGACATCGCGATCGGCACGCCGGTCGCCGGTCGTGGCGAACGCGCGCTCGACGATTTGATCGGCATGTTCGTCAACACCCTGGTGCTGCGGACCCCGATCGAGTCCGGCGCGACATTCACCGAGCTGCTGCGTTCGGTGCGCGCCACCGACATCGCCGCGTTCGGGCACGCCGACCTGCCGTTCGAGCGGCTGGTGGAGATCCTGAACCCGGCGCGTTCGCAGGCGCGCCACCCGCTGTTCCAGGTGATGCTGTCGTTCCAGAACACCGGCCAGAACAGCCTGGAACTGCCCGGTCTGACGGTGAGCGGTGTCGACCTGCCGATCGACGTCGCCAAGTTCGACCTGCAATTGGTGCTGTCGGAACGCGATGCCGAAACCGCGAGCGGCACCGGCGCGGGCATCGCCGCCGAGCTGATCTACGCCACCGACCTGTTCGACCCGGCCACCATGGCCGAGTTCGGCCGCCGCTTCGGCCGGTTGCTGAAGGCCGTCGCCGCCGAACCGGACCGGCCGATCGGCGACATCGCGCTGCTGGACGAGCGGGAGACCGCGCAGGCGCTGCGCGGCTGGAACGACACCGCCCGCGACCTCGGCCCGGCGACCACGCTGGTCGAGGAGTTCGCCGCGCAGGCCGCGGCCACGCCGGACGCGGTCGCCGTGGTCGACCCGGCCACCGGAACGGTTCTGACCTACGCCGAATTCGCCGCCCGGGTGCGGCAGTTGGCGCGCCGCCTCATCGAGGCGGGCGTCGGCCCGGAGACGCTGGTCGCCCTGGGCATGCGCCGCTCGGTGGACCTGGTCGTGGCCGCCTACGCGGTGCACGCCGCGGGCGGCGGCTATGTGCCGCTGGACCTGGACCAGCCCGCCGACCGCGTGCACTACGTGCTCGATTCGGCCGACCCGGTCTGCGTGCTGACCACCGTGCGCGACGCGTTCGACGGCGCGGGCCGCGCGACGCTGCGCATCGATGAGCTGGAGTTGTCCGGTTACGCGGACGACCCGGTCACCGACGCCGAGCGCCTCGCGCCGCTGCGTCCGCAGCATCCGGCGTACGTGATCTTCACCTCGGGTTCGACCGGACGTCCGAAGGGCGTCGCCGTGCCGCATTCGGCGGTCGTCAACCAGATCCGCTGGATCACCGGCGAATACCGCATCGGCTCTGGCGACGTGGTGCTGTTCAAGACCCCCGCCACCTTCGACGTGTCGGTGTGGGAGCTGTTCGGCCCGCTGAGCACCGGCGGGCGCATCGTGGTGGCGAGCCCGGACGGGCACCGCGACCCGCAGTACCTCGCCGAGGTGATCGCGGCCGAGCGGGTCACCATGACCTCGTTCGTGCCGTCCATGCTGAGCGTCTTCGCGGCCGGGATCGACCCGGCCGACGCCGGCGCGCTCGCCTCGCTGCGGACGCTGTTCGTCGCCGGTGAGGCGTTCACGGCCGACGCGGTCGTCGCCATCCGGCGGGTGAGCGACGCGGCGCTGTACAACCTGTACGGCCCCACCGAGTTCACGGTGCACGCCACCCACGCACCCGTCGCCGACGAGGTGGACGGCGCTGTGCCGATCGGCCTTCCGGTGTGGAACGCGCAGGCGTACGTGCTGGACGCGCGCCTGCACCCGGTGCCGCCGAACGTCGCGGGCGAGCTGTACCTCGCGGGTGATCAGCTGGCGCGCGGCTACTTCGGTCGCGCGGATCTGACCGCCGACCGGTTCGTGGCCAACCCGTACGGGGAGCCCGGCGCGCGGATGTACCGTACGGGCGACTTGGTGACCCGGGACGCCACCGGCGCCATCGAGTACCTGGGCCGCACCGACTTCCAGGTGAAGCTGCGCGGTCTGCGCATCGAGCTCGGCGAGATCGAGACCGCGCTGACCGCCCACGAATCGGTCGCGCAGTCGGTCGCGCTGGTGCGCTCCGGACCCGGGCGGGTGCAGGGTGGGATGGGACACAGCACCGGCGATCAGCTGGTGGGTTACGTGGTGCCCGCGAACGGCGCCACGGTGGATGTCGAGGCGTTGCGGGCGCACCTGTCCGCGCACCTGCCGTCGTACATGGTGCCCGCCGCGATCGTCGTGCTCGACGCGATGCCGCTGAACCCGAACGGCAAGCTGGATCGGCGCGCGCTGCCCGAGCCGGTCTTCGAGGCACGGGAATTCCGCGCACCGTCGACTCCGGTGGAGGAGATCGTCGCCGATGTCTTCGCCGAGGTGCTCGGCCTGACGCAGGCCGGTGCCGAACGCACGGTCGGCCTGGACGACGACTTCTTCGACCTGGGCGGCAACTCGCTGATCGCGACCCAGGTGGTGGCCAGGCTCGGCGCCGCGCTGGACACCCGGATCCCGGTCCGCACCCTGTTCGAGGCGCCGACCGTGGCCGCGCTGGCGGCCCGGGTGGAGACCCACCAGGGCACCGGCCGCCGTCGCGAGCTCGTCGCGGGCCCGCGTCCGTCCAAGATCCCGCTGTCGCTGGCTCAGCAGCGCATGTGGTTCCTGAACCGTTTCGACAACCAGACCGCGGTGAACAACATCCCGCTCGCGGTCCGGCTCACCGGAACGCTGGACACCGAGGCGCTGCGCCAGGCCGTCACCGACGTGGTCGACCGGCACGAGGTGCTGCGCACCGTCTACCCGGAGACCGCCGACGGCCAGGGCGTGCAGGTGGTGCTGCCCGCCGGGCACAACGCCGTCGATCTCGCCCCGATCGAGGTGTCCGAGGCCGAGATCTCCGACCGGATCAGCGAACTGGTGCTGACCGGCTTCGACGTCACCGCCGAGGTCCCGGTGCGTGCCGCGCTGTTCCGCATCGCGGGCTCGATGGACGGCTCACAGCCCGACACCCACGTGCTGGTGTTCGTGGTGCACCACATCTCCGGTGACGGCTGGTCGGTGCGTCCGCTGGCGCGCGACGTGATGGTGGCCTACTCCGCGCGTTCGCGCGGCGAGGCGCCCGCCTGGGCTCCGCTGCCGGTGCAGTACGCCGACTACGCGCTGTGGCAGCGCGAGACGCTGGGCGCCGAAGGCGATCCCGCGTCGCTGATCGCCCAGCAGGTCGCGTTCTGGTCCGAGCGCCTGGCCGGACTGCCGGATCAGCTGGACCTGCCGTCGGACCGCTCGCGTCCCGCGGTGGCGTCCAACCGCGGTGGGGTGTACGAGTTCTCGCTCGACGCGCAGCTGTTGCGCAAGCTGAACGCGCTGGCCCGCGCGAACGGCGCCAGCCTGTTCATGGTCGTGCACGCGGCGTTCGCCGCCCTGCTGGCCCGGTTGTCCGGTAGCGACGACATCGCCATCGGCACCGCGGTCGCGGGCCGCGGTGAGGCGGTGCTCGACGACGCGATCGGCATGTTCGTCAACACTCTGGTGCTGCGCAGCGCGGTCGATCCCGCGAAACCGTTCACCGAACTGCTGGCGCGCACCAAGGACACCGACCTCGCGGCGTTCGCGCACGCGGACCTGCCGTTCGAGCGGCTGGTGGAGATCCTGAACCCGGCGCGTTCGCAGGCGCGCCACCCGCTGTTCCAGGTGATGCTGTCGTTCCAGAACACCGGGGAGGCCACCTTCGAGCTGCCCGGCCTGGAAGTGGCCGGTGTTCCGCTGGACGTGGTGACCGCGAAGTTCGACCTGCACCTCAACCTGGCCGACCGGTTCGACGCCGCGGGCGCCGCCGACGGCATGACCGCCGAATTCGCTTACGCGACAGACATGTTCGACGCCGACACCATCGCCGGTGTCGCGTCGCGGCTGGTGCGGATGCTGACCGCGATCGCCGCGGACGCGTCGGTGACCATCGGCGACGTCGAATTGCTCGACAGCGTCGAGCGCACCGAGGTGCTGGAGCGGTGGAACGACACGGCGCATCCGGTGCACCCGGCGGCCACGCTGGTGTCGATGTTCGCCGCGCAGCTGGCGCGGACCCCGGACGCGCCCGCGGTGACGTTCGAGGGGACGACTCTGTCCTACGCCGAGTTCGCCGCCAGGGTGAACCGCCTTGCCCGCCACTTGATCGAGCTGGGCGTCGGCCCGGATTCGATGGTCGCGCTCGGCATGCGCCGTTCGATCGACCTCGTGGTCGGCATGTACGCGGTGAGCGTCGCCGGTGGCGCGTACGTGCCGCTGGACCCGGACCATCCGGCCGACCGCACCCGCTACGTGCTCGACACCGCGCAGCCGGTGTGTGTGCTCACCACCTCGCGCGACGGATTCGACGCGGGCGCGACCCAGGCGATCGAGATCGACGTGGTGTCGTTGGCCGACTACTCCGACGAGCCGGTCACCGACGCCGAACGCCGCGCGCCGTTGCGTCCGTCGAACACGGCGTACGTGATCTTCACCTCCGGTTCGACCGGCCGCCCGAAGGGTGTGGCGGTCTCGCACGCCGCGATCGTCAACCGCCTGGTGTGGATGCAGGACGAGTACGGCCTGGACGACACCGACGTGGTGTTGCAGAAGACCCCCGCCACCTTCGACGTGTCGGTGTGGGAGTTCTTCTGGCCCTTGCAGGTCGGCGCCCGCCTCGTCGTGGCCAAGCCCGACGGTCATCGCGACCCGGCCTACCTCGTGCAGGTCATCACCGGCGAGCAGGTCACCACGGCGCACTTCGTGCCGTCCATGCTGTCGGTGTTCGTGGCCGAGGAACGCGCCGACGAATGCACCAGCCTGCGCAATGTCTTCGCCTCCGGTGAGGCGCTGCCCGCCGCCACCGCGCAGCGGATGCAGGAACTCACCGGCGCGCGACTGCACAACCTGTACGGCCCGACCGAGGCCGCGGTCGACGTCACCTTCCACGAGGTGACCGAGGACGACACCGTGTCGGTGCCGATCGGCGCACCGGTGTTCAACACCCAGGTGTACGTGCTGGATTCACGGCTGCACCCGGTGCCGGTGGGTGTCGCGGGTGAGCTGTACCTCGCGGGCGTTCAACTGGCCCGCGGCTATGTCGCGCGTCCTGATCTGACTTCCGACCGGTTCGTGGCCGACCCGTTCGGGGAGCCCGGCGCGCGGATGTACCGCACCGGCGACCTGGTGTCCTGGACGGACAAGGGCGAGCTGGAGTACCTGGGCCGCACCGACTTCCAGGTGAAGCTGCGCGGCCTGCGCATCGAGCTCGGCGAGATCGAGTCGGCGCTCACCGCCCTGGACTCGATCGCCCAGGCCGTGGTCGTGGTGCGCTCGGACGATCGGCTCGGCGACCAGCTGGTCGCGTACGTCATCGCGACCGCCGGTCGTTCGGTTGACATCGAGGGCGTGCGCGCGGAACTCGGCGGCGAGCTGCCCGCCTACATGGTTCCCTCGGCGTTCGTCGTGCTGGAGGAGTTCCCGTTGAACGCCTCCGGCAAGCTGGATCGCAAGGCGCTGCCCGCGCCGGTGTTCGAGGCCAAGGTGTTCCGGGCCCCGTCCACCCCGATCGAGGAGATCGTGGCGGGCACCTTCGGCGACGTGCTCGGCGTCGCGCGGGTCGGCCTGGACGACGACTTCTTCGAACTCGGCGGCAACTCGCTGCTGGCCACCCAGGTGACCGCGCGGCTGGGCGCCGCGCTGGACACCAAGCTCGCGGTGCGCGATCTGTTCGAGGCGTCCACCGTGCAGGCGCTGGCCACCCGGGTGGAGCACAACGCCGGGTCCGGTCGGGACCGGCCGCGCCTGGAGGCGGGGGAGCGCCCGGCGCGCATCCCGCTGTCGCCCGCTCAGCAGCGGTACTGGTTCCTCAACCAGTTCGACACGGCCACCTCGGCGGTGGACAACATCCCGCTGGCCGTCCGGTTGTCCGGCACGCTCGACGTGGCCGCGCTGGAGCAGGCCATCGGCGACGTGTTCGCCCGCCACGAGGTGCTGCGCACCACCTACCCGCGCTCGGCCGACGGGCCGCACCAGGTGATCCGTCCGGCGGACCGGTCGGCGGCGGCGCTCACCCCGATCGACGTGGCCGAGGAGGATCTGCTCGGCGCCGTCATCGGATTCGCGCTGACCACCTTCGATGTCACCGTCGAGGTGCCGTTGGCGGTGGCGCTGTTCCGGATTGGCGCGGGTGGGAGTAGGGCGGGATCGGATACAGCCGAGCACGTGCTGGCGTTCACCGTGCACCACGTCGCGGCCGACGGTTCGTCGATGGGCCCGCTGGCCCGTGACGTGATGGCCGCCTACGTGGCCCGCGTGCAGGGCGAGGCGCCGCAGTGGCAGCCGCTTCCGGTGCAGTACGCCGACTACGCGCTGTGGCAGCGCGCGGTGCTCGGATCCGAGGACGATCCGGAATCGCTGGCCGCCCGTCAGGTGGCGTACTGGACCACGGCGCTGGCCGACCTGCCCGATCAGCTGGAGCTGCCCGCCGACCGGCCGCGCCCGCCCGCGCAGTCGTTCCAGGGCAAGGCGATCCGCTTCGAGATCGACCCGCAGCGGCACGCCCGCCTGCACGAGCTGGCGCGCGCGCACAACGCGTCGCTGTTCATGGTGGTGCACGCGGCGCTGGCGGTGCTGTTGTCGCGTCTGTCGGGCACCGACGACATCGCCGTGGGCACCCCGATCGCCGGTCGTGGCGAACGCGAACTCGACGACCTGATCGGCATGTTCGTCAACACCCTGGTGTTCCGCACCCGGGTGCGGCCGGCCGAGCGCTTCGCCGATCTGCTCGGCGATGTGAAGGAACGCGACCTGGAGGCGTTCGCCAACGCCGACGTGCCGTTCGAGCGTCTGGTCGAGGTGCTCAACCCGGTGCGCTCCACCGCGCGCAACCCGCTGTTCCAGGTGGGCCTGTCGTTCCAGAACCTGGCCGAGACCACCTTCGAGCTGCCCGGGCTCACCGTGAGCGCGGTCAACTTCGACTCGCAGCTGGCCAAGACCGACCTGCACGTCACGCTGTACGACCGGTACGCCGAGGACGGCACGCCCGCCGAGATCATCACCGAATTCGGTTACGCCACCGACCTGTTCGACGAGAACACGGTGCAGGGCTTCGCCGACCGGTTCCTGCGGGTGCTCGACGCCGTGCTGACCGACGCCACCGTGCGGGTGGGCGAGATCGATCTGCTCGCGTCCGAGGAGAGCGAACGCATCCTCACCGCGTGGAACGCCACCGAGCACGAGGTCGATACGACCGCGACGCTGGTGTCGCTGCTGGATGCCACGGTTGCCGCGACCCCGGCGGCCGTGGCGCTGGTCGCCGACGAGCCGACCGGCCGCAGGGAGCTGACCTACGCCGGGCTGGACGCGCGGGTCAACCGCCTGGCCCGGTACCTGATCGGCCGCGGCGTCGGCCCGGAGGACCGCGTCGCGCTGGCCATCCGCCGCTCCAGCGATCTGGTGGTCGCGATGTACGCGGTCGCGAAGGCCGGTGCCGCGTACGTGCCGATCGACCCGGACCAGCCTGCGGAGCGGACCGATTACATCCTCGGCACCGCCGCGCCGGTGTGCGTGCTGACCACCGGCCGCGACGGGTTCCACACCGCGGCGGCCGATGTCGTGCAGATCGACGGGCTCGACCTCGCCGAGTACCCGACGGCGCCGGTGACCGCGGCCGAGCGCACGGGTGCGCTGACTCCGGCGAACACCGCGTACGTGATCTTCACGTCCGGTTCCACCGGTCAGCCGAAGGGCGTCGCGGTACCGCACGCGGCGATCGCCAACCAGTTGCAATGGGAGACATCTGTCTTCGAGTTGGGCGCCGAGGACGCGGTGCTGCTGAAGACGGCGGCGACCTTCGACCTGTCGGTCTGGGAGTTCTGGTCGGCCGCGGTTTCCGGTGGCCGCTTGGTGATCTCGGCCGCCGACGGGCACCGCGATCCGGCGTATCTGAACGAACTGATGCGCGCCACCGGCGTCACCACCCTGCATGTGGTGCCGTCCATGCTGGACGCGTTGCTCACCGAATCCGGTGGCCGCCTGTCGGACTCGCTGCGCCGGGTGCTGGCCATCGGTGAGGCGCTGCCCGCCGCCACCGCCCAGCGGTTGCGCAGGCACAACGCCGCCGAACTGCACAACCTCTACGGTCCGACCGAGGCGGCGGTGTCGATCACCAGCCACCTGGTCACCGATGCCGACGAGGCGTCGGTGTCGATCGGCGCGCCGGAGTGGAACAGCCGGGTCTACGTGCTCGACTCCCGCCTGCGGCCGGTGCCGGTGGGCGTCTCGGGTGAGCTGTATCTGGCCGGTGCGCAGCTGGCGCGCGGCTACTTCGGCCGTCCCGATCTGACCGCCGACCGGTTCGTCGCCGACCCGTTCGGCGCGTCGGGCGACCGGATGTACCGCACCGGCGACCTGGTGGCCTGGAACGCCACCGGCGAGCTGGACTACCGGGGCCGCACCGACTTCCAGGTGAAGATTCGCGGTTTCCGCATCGAACTCGGCGAGATCGAGGCCGCGCTGCTGCGGCAGGACGCGGTGAGCGCGGCGGCCGTCGTCGCGCACAACGATCCGAGCATCGGCGACCGGCTGGTCGCCTATGTGGTGCCCCGGACGGGCGCGCTCGACAAGCGCGCGCTGCAATCCGCGCTGTCGGCCGAGCTGCCGTCGTACATGGTGCCGTCGATGCTGATCGAGCTGGAGGCGTTGCCGCTCAACGCCAACGGCAAACTGGACCGCAAGGCGCTGCCGCGGCCCACCTTCGAGAAGGCGGTGTTCCGCGCGCCGGTCACGCCGATCGAGCAGATCGTGGCGAACACCTTCGCCGAAGTGCTGCGGATCTCCGATCGCGACGGTGAGTCCAAGCGGCTCGGCCTGGACGACGACTTCTTCGCCTGGGGCGGCAACTCGCTGCTGGCCACGCAGGTCGCCGCCCGGCTGGGCGAGGCGCTCGATACCCGGGTGCCGGTGCGCCTGCTGTTCGAGGCGTCCACCGTGGCCGCGCTGGCGGTGCGGGTGGAGCAGCACGCCGACATGGGCGGTCGCCGCGCACTGACCGCGGGCCCGCGGCCGGAGCACATTCCGCTGTCGCTGGCGCAGCAGCGGATGTGGTTCCTCAACCGGTTCGACACCGCTTCGGCGGCTTACAACGTGCCGATCGCGGTGCGGCTGTCGGGCGCGCTGGACGTGGCCGCGCTGCGTGCCGCCATCGCGGACCTGGTGAGCCGCCACGAGATCCTGCGGACGGTCTACCCGCAGACCGAGGCGGGCCCGGTGCAGGTCATCCTGCCGCCCGCCCAGGCCGTGCCGCGCCTCGAGGTGCGGGTGGTCGCGCCGTCGCAGATCGAGTCCGCCGTGGTGGCGCTGACCTCGACGATCTTCGACGTCACCACCGAGGTGCCGATGAAGGTCGCGCTGTTCCAGATCGCCGGAGAGGGCACGCCGGCCGGGCCGGACGGGTCGGTGGACTACGTGCTGGCCATGGTCGTGCACCACATCTCCGGTGACGGCTCCTCGGTCGGCCCGCTGACCAGGGACCTGATGATCGCCTACGCCGCGCGCGCGGCGGGCGAGGCGCCGAACTGGGCGCCGCTGGAGGTCCAGTACGCGGACTACAGCATCTGGCAGCGTGAACTGCTCGGTGACGAGAACGATCCGGAATCGCTGGCCGCCAAGCAGGTCGCCTACTGGCGCCAGGCGCTGGCCGAGCTGCCCGATCAGCTGGACCTGCCCTCGGACCGGCCGCGTCCGGCGGTGCAGTCCTTCGCGGGCGGCAAGGTCGAGCTGCGGGTGGACGCGCAGACCCACCAGGCGCTCATCGAGCTGGCCCGTACGGAGGGCGCGACGCTGTTCATGGTCGTGCACACCGCGCTGGCCGTGCTGCTGGCCCGGCTGTCGGGCACCGACGACATCGCGATCGGCACGCCGATGGCGGGCCGTGGCGAAGCCGCGCTCGACGACCTGATCGGCATGTTCGTCAACACCCTGGTGTTCCGCACCCGGGTCGAGGCGGGCGAGGCGTTCACCGACCTGCTGGCCCGTCAGCGCGAGACCGACATCCAGGCGTTCGCCAACGCAGACGTGCCGTTCGAGCGCCTGGTCGAGGTGCTCAACCCGGTGCGTTCGACCGCCCGGCATCCGCTGTTCCAGGTGGGTCTGTCGTTCCAGAACCTGGCGCAGTCCGCGCTGGAACTGCCCGGCCTGAGCGTGTCCGGTCTGGACATCGACACCGAGCTGTCCCAGTTCGACCTGCACCTCATCGCGACCGATCGTTACGACGACGCGGGCGCTCCCGAGGGCATCACCGGGTTCTTCACCTACGCGACCGACATGTTCGATCGCGCGACGGTGCAGGGCTTCGTGAACCGGTTCGCGCGCCTGCTCGGCGAGATCGTCGCCGCCCCGCGCACTCCGGTCGGCGACCTCGAACTGCTCGACGCCGGCGAGCGGACCCAGCTGCTGACCGCGCGCAACGCGACCGAGCAGGCGGTGGACACCTCGGCCACGCTGGTGTCCCTGCTGGACGCCACGGTGGCGGCCGGGCCGAAGGAAGTCGCGCTCGTCACCGAGGACGGCGAGTCGATCACCTACGGCGCGCTCGACGCCCGGGTGAATCGCGTTGCGCGGCATTTGATCTCGTTGGGTGTGGGTCCGGAGTCACGGGTGGCTCTGGCGTTGCGTCGGTCGGTGGATCTGATCGTGGCGATGTATGCGGTGGCGAAGTCCGGTGGTGCGTATGTGCCGGTGGATCCGGATCAGGCTGCCGAGCGCACGAGCTACATCCTGGAGACGGCGGCACCGGTGTGTGTGTTGAGCAACGCTGATGCGGAGTTCGAGACCGATGTCGCGCCGGTGGTGCGTATCGATGAGCTGGATTTGTCGGGTGTGGATGCGAAGCCGGTCACGGATGCTGATCGGGTTGGGCCGTTGCGTCCGGAGAACACGGCGTATGTGATTTTCACGTCTGGTTCGACGGGTCGGCCGAAGGGTGTGGCTGTTGCGCACGGTGCGATCGCGAATCAGTTGCAGTGGAAGAGTGTCGAGTTCGGTCTCGATGCGGCTGATGCGATTTTGTTGAAGACGGCGGCGACGTTCGACTTGTCGGTGTGGGAGTTCTGGTCGGCGGCGGTGTGTGGTGGCCGTTTGGTCATCGCCTCGCCGGATGGTCATCGGGATCCGGCGTATCTGAACGAGTTGATGGCACGCGAGTGGGTCACCACGTTGCATGTGGTGCCGTCGATGCTGGACGCGCTGCTGACCGCGGGTATGCCGAACTCGCTGTGGCGGGTGCTGGCGATCGGTGAGGCTCTGCCGGGTTCGGTGGCGCAGCGGTTCCTGCGGGAGAACCCGCGCACGGAACTGTTCAACCTCTACGGTCCGACCGAGGCGGCGGTGTCGATCACCAGCCACCGGGTCACCCTCGCCGATGAGACGTCGGTGTCGATCGGTGCGCCCGAATGGAACAGCCGGGTCTACGTCCTCGACGGCCGCTTGCGGCCCGTGCCCGACGGCGTCTCCGGTGAGTTGTACCTCGCGGGTGCGCAGTTGGCGCGTGGTTACTTCGGTCGCGCCGATCTCACGGCGGACCGGTTCGTGGCGAATCCGTTCGAGTCGGGTGCCCGGATGTATCGCACGGGTGACCTGGTTGCTTGGAACGGTCGCGGCGAACTCGAGTACCGGGGTCGTACGGACTTCCAGGTGAAGATTCGTGGTTTCCGTATCGAGTTGGGTGAGATCGAGGCGGCGTTGCTCGCGCTGCCGGAGATCGCGCAGACGGCGGTGATCGCGAAGTCGGATCCGAAGACCGGTGACCGGTTGGTGGCCTACCTGGTGGGCAGTGACGCCGAAGCCGGTGTCGATGTGGCGCGGGTGAAGTCCGAGCTCACCGCCGGGTTGCCGTCGTACATGGTGCCGTCGGCGTTCGTGGTGCTGGATGCTCTGCCGTTGAACGTCAACGGCAAGCTGGATCGCAAGGCGTTGCCCGAACCGGAGTTCGAGGTCCAGGCCTTCCGCGCGCCGTCGACTCCGATCGAGGAGATCGTGGCATCGGTGTATGCCGAGGTGCTCGGTGTCGAGCGTGTCGGCGCCGATGACGATTTCTTCGCACTCGGTGGTAACTCGTTGCTGGCGACGCAGGTCGCGGCGCGTATCGGCGCGGCGTTGGACGCTCGTGTCCCGGTGCGGGTGCTGTTCGAGGCCTCCACCGTGGCCGGACTCGCCGCCAAGGCCGAGCAGCACGCGGGCGCCGGTGGCCGTCGCGAGCTGGTGGCCGGGCCGCGTCCTGACCGCATTCCGCTGTCGCTGGCGCAGCAGCGCATGTGGTTCCTCAACCAGTTCGACACCGCCTCGGCGGTGAACAACATCCCGGTGGCCGTGCGGCTCACCGGCGAACTGGACGTCGAAGCGCTGCAACTGGCGGTCGGGGATGTGGTGAGCAGGCACGAGACGCTGCGCACCGTCTACCCCGAACAGGACGGCACCGCGCATCAGGTGATCGTGCCCGCCGAGCGGGCCGTGCCGAATCTGACGCCGGAAGCGGTCTCGCCCGGGGACATCCGGCACCGGATCATCGAGGTGATCTCCGCCGGATTCGACGTGACCACCGAGGTTCCGTTGCGGGCCAAGCTGTTCCGCGTGACGGACGCGGAATCCGACACGTCCTACGTGCTCGTGTTCGTCGCGCACCACATCAGCGCGGACGGCTGGTCGATGGGCCCGCTGACCCGTGACGTGATGCTGGCCTACGCGGCCCGCTCGGCCGGGGTGGAACCGGGCTGGGCGCCGCTGCCGGTGCAGTACGCCGACTTCAGCCTGTGGCAGCGCGACGTGCTCGGCTCCGAGACCGACCCCGACAGCCTGATCTCGCAGCAGGCCGAATACTGGCGCACCGCGCTGGCCGGGCTGCCCGACGAGCTCAACCTGCCCGCCGACCGGCCGCGTCCGACGACGCAGTCGTTCGCCGGTGGGCGCGTGGTGTTCCCGATCTCCGGCGAGCTGCACCGCATGCTCACCGAGATCGCCAGGGAGCAGAACGCGACGCTGTTCATGGTCGTGCACGCCGCGCTCGCGCTGTTTCTCGCGCGGATGTCCGGCACCGACGACATCGCCGTCGGCACGCCCATCGCGGGCCGTGGCGAAGCCGAGCTCGACGACGTGATCGGCATGTTCGTCAACACCCTGGTGCTGCGCTCGCACGTGGACGGCGATCTCACCTTCGACCAGTTCCTGACCCGCACCAAGGACGCCGATCTCCAGGCGTTCGCGCACGCGGACCTGCCCTTCGAGCGGCTGGTGGAACTGCTCAACCCCGAGCGTTCCACCGCCCGGCACCCGCTGTTCCAGGTGGCGCTGTCGTTCGAGAACCTGCCCGAGAGCAGCTTCGAGCTGCCCGGACTGCACGTGGGCGCGGTCGATTTCGACGTCGACACCGCCAAGTTCGACCTGTCGCTGACCATCCGCGAGGCAGGGGAGAACCCCGACGACGCGGGCATGTACGCGGAGTTCTCCTTCGCGCGCGACCTGTTCGACGACGAGACGGTGCGGGTGTTCGCCGAGCGCTTCACCAGGCTGCTCACCGCGATCACCACCGATCGCGAGACCCCGATCGGTGATCTGCCGCTGCTGGACACGGCCGAGTTCCACCTGCTCACGCACGTGCAGGGCGAGGACGTCATGGCCACCGGCCTGCTGCCGGACCTGCTGCAGTACGGCGCGCGGCTGGACCCGGAGCAGATCGCGGTGCGCTACCAGGGCCGCTCGATCACCTACCGCGAACTGGACGAGTACTCCTCGCGCCTGGCGCGGGTGCTCATCTCGCGCGGTGTGGGACCGGAGCGCATCGTGGCGCTGTCGTTCCCGCGTTCCTACGAGATGGTCGCCGCGTTCTGGGCGGTGGCGAAGGCCGGCGGCGCGCACGTGCCGGTGGACCCGACCTACCCCGAAGACCGCATGCGGCACATGGTCAACGACTCCGGCGCCGTCATCGGCATCACCGCGAGCGAGTACGTCGACCGGTTGCCGCGCGACGTGGAGTGGCTGCGGATCGACGACCCGGCTCTCGGTGAGCTGATCGAGGACCAGTCCGCCGAGCAAGTCACCGACGCCGACCGGATCTCCTCGCTGGCCATGCGCCACCCGGCGTACGTCATCTACACCTCCGGTTCGACCGGTATGCCCAAGGGCGTCACCGTGACCCACGCGGGCATGGGCGGACTGGTCGGCGTCGCGGCGGATCTGTACCAGCTGGAATCGCACCACCGGTTCCTGCACATCTGCTCGCCGAGCTTCGACCCGTCGGTGCTCGAATGGCTGTGTGCCGCCTACACCGGCGCGACGCTGGTGGTCGTGCCCTCGACCGTCATCGGCGGCCCCGATCTGGCGGAGCTGTTGCGCACCGAGCGGGTGAGCCACACGATCATCACCCCGGCGGTGCTCGGCACGGTCGATCCGGAAGGCATGGAGGCGCTCGAGGTGGCGTCGGTCGGCGGTGACGTCACCACGCCGGAACTGCTGGCCAAGTGGTGGCCGGGCCGCAAGTACTTCAACGCCTACGGCCCGACCGAGACGACGATTATCTCGTCCTACGCCCAGCTCACCCCGGGCAGGCACATCACCATCGGCCGTCCGGTGCGCGGCATGTCCGCGCTGGTGCTGGACAACCGGCTCAACCCGGTGCCGCCGGGCGTCGCGGGCGAGCTGTACCTGGCCGGTGGCGCGCTGGCGCGCGGCTACCACAACCGCCCCGACCTCACCGCGGAACGGTTCGTCGCCAACCCGTGGAGCGACGAGGGCGCGCGGATGTACCGCACCGGTGACGTGGTGCGCTGGTTCGCCGAACCCGGTGAGCGGGCGGGCAACGCCGCGCTGCCGTCGGTGCGCTGGGAGCTGGACTACGTGGGCCGCTCGGACTTCCAGGTGAAGATCCGTGGCTTCCGCATCGAGCTCGGCGAGATCGACACCGTGCTGGCGAGCCACGAAGACGTCGAGTACGCGATCACGATCGGCCGCAAGACCGAGGCGGGCGCGACGATTCTGGTGTCCTACGTGCTGGCCGCGCCCGGTCGCGAGATCGATACGGCCCGGTTGAGCGAGTACGCCTCGCGCATCCTGCCGCCGCACATGGTGCCGACGGCGATCGTGGTGATCGACGAGATCCCGCTGACCCCGGTCGGCAAGCTGGACCGCAAGGCGCTGCCCGAGCCGGAGCTGGCCCCGCGCGAATTCCGCGCGCCGGCCAGCGAGGTCGAGGCCGTCATCGCCGAGGTGTTCGCCGAGGTGCTCGGCGTCGAGCAGATCGGTTTGGACGACTCGTTCTTCGCTCTCGGCGGCGACAGCATCCTGTCCATCCAGCTGGTCTCCCGGGCCAAGGCGCGCGGTGTGCAGTTCACTCCGCGTGACGTGTTCGAGCGGCGCAGCGTGGCCTCGCTGGCCGAGATCGCCGCGCTCGGCGCGGGCGCCGAGCAGGTGAAGCTCGAGGAGCTGCCCGGCGGCGGTGTCGGCGAGATCCCGCTGACCCCGATCATGCGGCAGATCCTCGCGAGCGGCTCGTCCTACCAGCGGTTCTCGCAGACGATGGCGCTGCGACTGCCCGATGGCATCGACCGGGAGACTCTGGTCGCCACCATCGCGGCGGTGTTCGACCACCACGACGTGCTCCGGTCGCGGCTGCGCCGGACCGGCACGGACTGGACGTTCGAGGCGCTGCCGCACGGCGCGGTGGATGTCGACGCCCTGGTGCGCCGCGTGGACCTGGCGGCCGACGCCGACGAGGCCGAGCTGGCCCGGGTCGCCACCGAGGCGCTCGACGGGGCGATGGGCGGGCTCGATCCGGCGAATGCCGCAATGGCGCAGTTCGTCTGGTTCGCTTTCTCGGCGGGAGCGACGGGCCCGCAGGAGGCAGCGAGCGTAACCACGGAGGGACCCGCGGACGCCGATAGCGGGCACCGCGAGCGGCGCGATGTGCTGCTCATCGTCGCGCACCACTTCGTGGTCGACGGCGTGTCCTGGCGCATCCTGATCCCGGATCTGGCGGTCGCCTGGTCGCAGCTGGTCGCCGGTCAGCCGGTGACGCTGCCCGCCAACGGCACCTCGATGCGGCGCTGGGCGCACAGCCTGGTCGAGGCGGCGAGCTCGCCGGAGCGGATCGCGGAACTGCCGTTCTGGCAGCAGGTCTCGGCCACCCCGGACCCGCTGCTGGGCGAGCGTCCGTTCGACCCGGCGGTGGACACGTTCGCCACCGTCGAGCGGGTCGAGGTCACCGTGCCCGCCGAGGTCACCGACGCGGTGCTCACCGCGATCCCGGGCCTGTACCGGGGCGGTGTGAACGACGGGCTGCTCTCGGCGCTGGCCATGGCCGTCGTCCGCTGGCGCGGCGACGGCGCGGCGGGCGCGACGGGCCCCGCGGACGCCGCCGTCGGGCACAGCGCGGCGCTGATCAAGCTCGAAGGCCACGGCCGTGAAGAGGACGTGGTGCCGGGTGCGGACCTGTCCCGCACCGTCGGCTGGTTCACCTCGGCCTACCCGGTCCGGCTCGATCTGTCCGGCGCCGACCTCACCGACGCGTTCGCCGGTGGCGCCGCGCTCGGCGAGATCGTGAAGTCGATCAAGGAGCAGTTGCTCGCGGTGCCCGACAAGGGCCTGGGCTACGGCCTGCTGCGGCAGCTGAATCCGGAGACCGCGGCGGGTCTGGGATCCTCCGGGCAGATCAGCTTCAACTACCTGGGCCGGATGTCGGCCGGGGAGATCCCCGAGCAGCTCGCCGAGATCGGCTGGGTGCCGGTGGCCGACCTGGGTCAGCTGGATGTCGACATGGACCTCGACATGCCGGCCAACGCGACGATCGATATCAACGCGATCGTCACCGACTCCGACGAGGGGCCCAGCCTGGGCGCGTCGTTCGCCTTCCCGACCGGCCTGCTGACCAGGGAACAGGTGCAGGAGTTCGCGCAGCTGTGGGTCGAGGCGCTCACCGCGCTTGCCACGCACGCGCGCCGGCCGGACGCGGGTGGCTACACGCCGTCGGACATGCCGCTGGTGCGGGTGGGTCAGCCCGACATCGAGCAGTGGGAACGGACCTACCCGGCGATGACCGAGGTGTGGCCGCTCTCGCCGCTTCAGTCGGGTCTGCTGTTCCACGCGATGATGACCCAGTCCACCGTGGACGTGTACACCATGCAGGCCGTGGTGGACCTGGGCGGCGCGCTGGACGTGGCACGGCTGCGGGCGGCGGCTCAGGGCATCGTCGACCGGTACCCGAACCTGCGCACCGCGTTCGTCACCGACAACGACGGACAGGCCGTGCAGGTGGTGCTGGATCGGGTCGAGGCGCCGTGGCGCGAAGTGGATCTCACCGATCTGCCCGCCGACGAGCGGACCGCGGAGCTGCGCAGGCAGGTCGCGGCCGAGCAGGCGACGCACTTCGACATGGCCGTCCCGCCGCTGATCCGGTTCACGCTGCTGCGCAGCGACTCCGCGCAATGGCACCTGGCCATCACCACCCACCACATCCTGCTGGACGGCTGGTCGATGCCGCTGCTGATGCGGGACCTGCTGGTGCTGTACGCGGTGCGTGGCGACCAAACCGCCTTGCCTCGGGTGGCCTCCTACCGCAACTTCCTCGGCTGGCTGGCCGGGCGTGACCGGGACGCCTCGCTGCGCGCCTGGTCGGCGGCGCTGGAGGGCGTCAACGAACCCACCCAGCTCGCTCCGCAGCCGCGCGCCGCGGAGAACTACGAGATCGGCAAGGTGGTCACCGAACTCGACGCCGACCGCACCCGCCGGATCACCAAGCACGCCGCCGAACTCGGTGTCACGGTGAACACGCTGGTGCAGGCCGCCTGGGGCATTCTGCTCGGACGTCTCACCGGACGCGGCGACGTGGTGTTCGGCGCGACGGTGTCCGGCCGCCCGGCCGAGTTGCCCGGTGTCGAGTCGATGGTGGGTCTGTTCATCAACACGCTGCCGGTGCGGCTGCGCATCGATGACCGCCAGAGCATCGGCGAGCTGCTGGCCCGGCTACAGGGCGACCAGGCCGGTCTGCTCGAGCACCACTACGTGGGGCTCACCGACATCCAGCGGGTGGCGGGCACCGGGTCGCTGTTCGACACGCTGCTGGTGTTCGAGTCGTATCCGATGGACAAGGAGGCGATCTCGGCCGCCAGCTCGATCGACGGCATGTCGGTGACCGGCGTCGGCGTCAACGACGCCACGCACTACCCGATGACGCTGCTGGTGATCGCGGAGTCCACCATCGAGCTGACGCTGAAGTACCTGGGCAGCCGGTTCACCGCCGAAGAGGTCGAGACCCTCGCCGAGCGGCTGGTGCGGGTGCTGGAGGCGCTGCTAGGTGATCCGGACGCGCTGGTCGGCGACATCGACATCCTGGACGAAGGCGAACGGGCGCGGCTGCTGGCCGAATCCGGCATCACCGCGACGGCGTCCACGCCGGAGCCGGTCGGCCGGGTCGGGGCGCGCACGGTGGCCAAGGTGCTCGCCGAGGTCGTGGAAGAGGACCCCGAAGCTCCCGCGCTGCTGGCCGGCGACGACGAGGTCGCCTACCACGTGCTGGATCGGCGTTCCTCCCAGCTGGCCCGGGTGCTCATCGATCGCGGTGCCGGGCCTGGCGATGTCGTCGCGGTGACGCTGCCGCGTTCGGTGGACGCGGTGGTCGCGGCCTGGGCGGTCCAGAAGGCCGGTGCGGCATGCCTGTTCGCGGGCGATCTCACCGCCGAGCAGCTGACCGCGGCGGGCGCCGGATTCGGGCTCACCGCGGAATCGGTGGCCGACAGCGACATCCGCTGGGTGGCGCTCGCCGACGCCCAGGTGCGCCAGGACATCGCCGAGGCGGCCGCGCATCCGGTCTCCTACGCCGACCGGGTCCGCCCGCTCGGCGAGGAACACCCGGCCTTCGTCGTCGCCACGGCGGACGGGGCGGTCGCGATCACCCAGTCCGACGCGCTCGACGAAGCCGAACGGTTGCGCGAGGAACACGAGATCGACTTCGAGTCGACCACGTACACCACCGCGCTCTCCGGCCGCCCCGCGATCCTGGAGTTCCTGACCTCCGCCACCGCGGGCGCCCTGTCCGTCGTCCCGACCGGCGACCTCGACACCGACCTCACCGAGGGCGAGGTCACCCACTGGTTCGCGGGCCCGGACGAATCGACCGACGCGGCCGGTGACGAGATCACGATCGTGATCGCGGAGTAGGACGCCACGGCTACTGCTGGTGTAGGGCACGGGGCAACTTGTGCCCTACACCAGCGCCTCCGGTGGATCGACTCGAAACGAGTCGATCCACGTGAGGGCTGTGAGCGCTCCTCTCCACCATGTGCCACTCGTCGACGCCCAGATTGGCCGCTGCGCGAAATTGTTTGTCTTGATACGTCATTTACGGAGGTCGGGGGCGTAGATAGTGTCAGGGGCGCGGCTCAGGTCGCGTTTCCCGTCCTTCTCGGTCCGTAATGGACTCGCCCGCACGCGGTCCCGCGGGTGGTGCGCGAACTTCATAAGGAAGACATGTCCACGATCGCAACCTCGTCCGGCCGCAAGCCGGACGACTCTTCCGCAAGTCCGCTGCGCGCCGGGCTGGTGCTGTTCATGGTCAGCGGGGCCATCTTCATGATGATGCTCGACCTGACCGTGGTCTCCGCCGCGCTCGCCGATATCCGCACCGACTTCGACACGTCCATCGACGGACTGCAATGGGTCATCGACGCTTACGCCATCCCGATGGCGGGACTGTTGCTGACCTTCGCCACGCTCGGCGACCGGTTCGGCCGGAAGCGGCTTTTCCTCGCGGGCATGACAGTGTTCACCGCGTCGTCGCTGGCATTGGCGCTGGCAGGCACCATACTTCAGTTGAACCTCCTGCGCGCGGTGCAGAGCGTCGGCTCGGCGATGATCTTCGCGACGGCGTTGCCGCTGCTCGCGGTGGCCTACCCCGATGCGGGCAGGCGCGCGAAGGCCATCGGCATCTACGGCGCCGTCATGGCGAGCGCGACCGTCGCGGGCCCGGTGCTCGGCGGCGCGCTGGTCACCCAGTTCGGCTGGCGCTCGATCTTCACCATCAACGTCCCGATCGGCATCTTCATCGGCGTGCTCGCCGTGCTGCGAATGCCGGAGTCGGCGCGGATGGAAGGGCGCAAGGCCGACTGGCCGGGGTCGTTGCTGCTCACCGGTGGCCTGGTGACGGGTGTGTTCGCGCTGACCCGCGGCAACTCGCTGGGCTGGACCTCGGCCATGGTGCTCGGGCTCGGCGCCGCCGCGGTGGTGTTGCTGGTGGGGTTCGCGGCGTGGCAGTTCAAGGCCGAGCACCCGCTGCTCGACGTGTCCATGGTGCGCAAGCGCGGATTCACCGGCACGGCCATCGTCTCGATCGGACACATGGCTACGCTGATGGCCGCGAGCAACTACCTGGCGGTGTTCCTGATCAACACGCTCGGGTACACGCCCTTGCAGATGGGCCTGCGGTTGCTGCCCGTGAGCGTGGCCGCGCTGATCAGCGCGCCGCTGGCGATGGTCTTCGCGAAGCGGGTCCCGTTCGCGGTATCGCTGCCGGTCACGATGGGCATGGTCGCGTTGGGCACGTGGCTGATCGGCGACTTCGGTTCCGACGACTCGTGGACGCATTTCCTGCCCGGAATGGTGATCGGCGGACTCGGACTCGGCGCGATCACGGCCGTCAACCAGGCGGCCTCACTCACCTTCGCCTCCGACGAGAACGCGGGTATGGCCAGCGCGACCTTCGGCACCCTTCGGCAGGTCGGCCTCGCGGTCGGCGTGGCCGGGCTGGGCGCCATGTTCAACCACTCGGCGCGCGGTTCCGCTGCCGACGGGCTCGATGCCATGCCCGGAGCCGTCCCGCCTGCGCTGCGTGAGCAGTTCCTGGAGGCGGCGGGTTCCGGCGCCGGTCGTTCGGTGGCCGACGGGCTGCCCGCGCAGTTCCAGCCGATCGCGTCGGACCTGTCGCACATCGCGACCTCGGCGTCGATCGACGGGCTCAACTCGATGGTCGGCCTCGGCGCCGCGATCGGATGCGTCGCGGTGGTCGCCTCCGTGCTCGCTTTCGGCGTGGATCACCTGCGCGGCAAGCGGGCTCGTCCGGCCCGGGTGACGGAACCGGCCTGATCCGTCAGATCCGCACCGGATCGGCACCGCTCCCGCCGAAGTACGCGGCGGGTGTGGTGCCGATTTCGCGTCGGAACGCGGTGATGAACGCGCTCGCGGTGCCGTAGCCGACCGCGTGCGCCACCCGAGAGATCGGCTCTCCCGCACCGAGCATCGGCAGCGCGGCGTTGATTCGCGCGAAGGTGCGCCAATTCTCGAAGCTGACCCCGGTCTCGGCGCGGAACCGCCGCGACAGCGTGCGCGGTGAAGCGCCGACCTCCCGCCCCCATTCCTCCAGACCCCGCATGTCGCGGGGGTTGCGGCGCAGCGCCATGGCGACCTCGCGGGCCTGCGGATCGGTCGGCAGGATCGTCGGGATCGTGGTCACGGCCATCGGGGTGAGCAGATCCCACAGCACCGCTTGGGCGCGGTCGCGCCGCCCGGCAGTCTCGCCGGTCGCGCTCGGGTCCGCCGCGTTCGCGCAGAGCGAGGCCAGGTAGGTGATCAGCGGCCCGACCAGCCCGGTCGAGTCGACGACCGTCGGCGTCTCCCACCGCACCGGGCACTCGTCGGGCTCCACGTACAGCGACACCATCTCGCACGAGGAGTTCGGAATCACCGCGTGCGGCACACCGCCGGGGACCCACAGCGCCCGAGAGCGCTGCACCACCCAGCGGGAGGAGCCCACCTCCATACTGAGCACACCCTCGGGTGCCCAGGTCAGCTGATGCTGCGGATGGCTGTGCGTGACGATCCCGGAGGTGGCCACGAGCGGGACGACGATGCTCGGATAACTCGAATAATCCAACGCGGGATACGAATCCGCTACCACCGCGAAATGCTAGCAACAACATCGCGAGCAGGGCGGTTATCCGACCCCTGGAGTGATCATCGGTCGAGTCCCGGGTCCGGGTTCCGGTCCGGACTGCAATGATGTCCGCTATGAGCGCTCCCGACGAGCAAAAGGTGCTGCGCGTGACGGCCGAGCAGTTCGCCGCCGGGGCGACCGCTGAATTCGGTGACATCGAGATCGTCGACGGGCGCATGGTCCGGCTGATGGCCCAGAGCCCCGTGCACAGTCGGGTGGTCCGGCGGCTGGCCGGGATGCTGGAGGCCGCCCGGCGCGACGGCGGGCCGGGCATGGTCGTGGACTCCGACGTTGCCGCACGATTCGCCGACGCCGAATCCGCGGCGGCGGATAGGCGGTTGAACATCCGCTATCCCGACATCTGGATCCGGGACTGCGAGCCCTACGACGTCAACACCGTGCGTGAACACATTTTGCTGGTGGTCGAGGTCACTTCCGAATCGACTATCGATGCCGATATCAACGACAAACGAATCCAATACGCGGCCGCAGGTATTCCTCGGTACCTGATCGTCCGGCTGGACCAGAAGGAAGAACGTATCGAAGAGATCGAGGAATACCGTCTCGACTGGTCCGGCCGCCGCTATCTCGCCCACACGGTCCATCGACGTGTATTGCTACTCGACGACCCGGTCGAAGCGACCATCCCATTCGACGTACTCGAACAGCCCTGACGACCTTCGGACGCCGTTCGTCGCGAGTGGCACAGGGTGCGGCGAAGTGCGAGAGGAACTCTCGACCGTGTGCCACTCGCGCAGCGGTTCAGTGGTCTTCGGTGACGGTGGTCAGGACGACGAGGAGGAAGGCCACCAGCGCGCAGGCCGTGCGGGCGAAGTGGAACGCTTCCCAGCGGCCGAGGAGGTCCGCGTAGTCGGCGGGCGGGCCGCTGACCGTCCACACCTTGATCTGCTGGTTGATCGGGACGTTGCCGAGGCGGGTGAGGAGGAATGCGGCGGCAGCGAGCACACTCGCGGTACCGGCGAGCAGGCGTGACCGGCCGGTGGCACGGGCGGCGAGCACCAACGTGCTCAGGATGGTCAGGCCCATCAGCGACTGCATCACCACGCCGTTCACGCTCATCAGGGCGGTGTGGAAGGTGAAGCGCACATCAAGGGGGACCTCGCGGAACGCGTAGAGGACGTTGACCGCGCCATAGCCGAACGCACCGGCGAGCAATCCGCCGCAGAGCAGTGCGAACGCCCGCGCCGACGAGGGTCTTGCCGCGATCCTCACGCTTCACGCCCCGCCGGGACGAGTGCGAGGAGTTCGTCGACCGACCATTGGTCGTAGACGTGCGTGCCGTGCTTCGCGGCGAGCGCGCGGCCGTCGGGAGCGATCAGGAAATCGGCGGGCAGTCCGAGACTGCCGCCATCGGGTTTCGCGGGCGGGGCGACCTGCCTGCGGCGCAGCGTCGCGTAAGCGTCATGGGCGACGCCGCGCAGGATGGCGGGCCAGCCGCGCGGGTCGAGCAGCGCGCGGGGTGAGGTCTCGACGCCGAATTCGCGGTAGAGCTCACGGTCCGGGTCGGCGATCACGTCCAGCGGCAATTCGGCGGTGTACTTGCGCAATTCCTCCGCGCCCGAATGGAAGACGACCACTTCGCGGATGCCGGCGGCGGCGATCTCGTCGCGGCGGTTGACGATCGAACGCAGGTGCAGATTGCACACCGGGCATCCGGCGAAGCGGCGGAACTGGAGGTGGATCAGGTCATCGGGATCCGGTATCTCGACTCGAGCGCCGGAGATGGTGACCAGGGTGCGACCGGAGACGGTGGTCGGCAGCGACATGGGGCTCCTCTCGTAGGTGTACTTCGTACGCCTACGACCAGTATGCGCGTAGCTTGTACGCTGTCAATCCGTGCCCCGTCCTCGCTCGCTGACCACCGCCGATCTCGCCGCGGCGGCGCTCGCGGTGCTCGACCGCGACGGGCTGTCCGCGCTGACCATGCGCGCGGTGGCCCGGGAACTGGGCATGGCCACCATGGCCCTGTACCGCTATGTGCGTGACCGCGATGCGCTCGAGGTGCTGGTGGCCGACCACGTCTTCGCGTCGATCGACACGTCGCTCCCCGCCGGAAGCGGCTGGAAAGACCGGGTGACGGTGCTGCTCGAACATATCCGTGACGGGTTCTCGGCCCATCCGGCCGCCGTGCCGATCGTGCTGCGGCATCGGCAGTCGTCGGTGGAATCGCTGCGCGTGATGGAAGCGATGCTCGCCGTGCTCACCGAAGGCGGATTCACCGGACGCGCCCGCGTCATCGCCCAGCGCACGCTGGTCGCCTTCCTGATCGGCTACCTCCAGAACAAGCACTACGCGCCGTTGCCGGGGCGGGGCACGATCGTGATGGCCGAACTCCCCGCCGCGGACTATCCGCATCTGGCGCAGACCGCGGGCCAGGCCAAGGGCATGTCGGCCGACGACGAATTCCGAGGCGGCGTCGAAATCGTGCTGCGCGGCCTGGAGCCTTAGGCGGGTGGCGCACCGGCTCAGCCGAAAAGCGCTGCCACATCCACGGTTTCGGCCATCGCCCGCGCCCCGGCGTCATTGAGGTGCATGCCGTCGCCGCTGTCGAATTCGGGGCGGATGAAGTCGGGCCGTGCCGGATCCTCGACCGCGCGCGCCACGTCGAACACCGAATCGAAGACATCGGTGCCGCGCAGCCAATCGTTCACGCGCCTGCGGGCCGGCTGCGCCTCGGCCACGTGCAGGCCTTCGTAGATGACGCCGGCGTAGGGGCCGATCGTGGCGGCGTGGACGGTGAGCCCCGCCGCGTGCGCCCGCCGCGCCAGGGCGGTGAAGCCCGCGATCAGTTCGTCCGCGGTCGCGGGGGGCTGGCCGGTCATGCCGCCGAGACCGAGGTCGTTGATGCCGAAGTTGATCAGCACGCTGGTCACGCCGGGCACGCCGAGCGCGTCGCGGTCGAAGCGCGCCAAGCCCGCCTCGCCCACCCGGTCGAGCAGCAGCCGGTTTCCCGCGACTCCCTGGTTGACCACCCAGCCTCGGTTCAGGCGCGTGTTGAGGACGTCCACCGACCTGCGATCGGCGCCCGGTGTGGTGCCGACGCCTTCGAACCAGGAATCGCCGAACGCCACGGCCACCGGCGTTTCCGCGGGCGCGAGCACGTCGACGCCGAGCATGTAGAACCGTCCGGGGAACTCCTCGGCGGGCGCGAGCGCGCTCTCGGAGACGACGTTGCCGTCCGCGATGTAGGCGGTTTCCCCTGGTTGGTGCGAGAAGGTCGCCAGGCCGGTCGGCCCGGGCAGGTAGAGGCTCAATGTCAGATCCGTGCCCGCCGAGACGGCGAGATCCACCGGATCGCTGAAGACTTCGCCACCCGCCGGCACCACTACTCGCTCGACGCCGCCGAACCGCAGCGCGGTGTCGGTCTCGGCGACGATCTCACTGCCCGTCTTGCGCAGGGCGACTCGCGCCGCGCCGATCGTCAGGGGCGTCTTCCCGAAACGGTTGGTCAACCCGACTCGCACTCGCGCTCCGCCACCCGCCAAGTGCAGCACTTGGCGCACCGTCTGGTCGGTGAACGCACGCGACTCCGCGAACTTGATCGGCTCGTCCGGGTCGATCACGGCGGTGCGGAATCCGGCGATCCAAGCGGTGGACGACATGGGAACCTCCATTAGTTGCTGTGAGGAATAATGCGTATGCATATTTCTACGGCTACTTATTCCTCGTGTCAACTATCCGCGGAGAAACAGTCGGGTAGGTTTCGCCCATGGACCTGAACGAGCTGTTCGACGACCCGCGCCTGACGACGATGGGTCTGCTGTTCGAGGCGCACAGCGGCGTGCTCGCCAAGTTGGAGCCGGTGTGGAACGCGCACGGCTTGTCCGGACTGGATCTGAACGCCCTGACGCGGCTGAGCCGTTCGCCGGGGCGCAGGCTGCGCATGTCGGAGCTGGCGGTGCAGACCGCGCTGTCCACCAGTGGCGTCACCCGGCTGGTCGATCGCCTGGCCCGCGGCGAGCTGGTGGAGCGCGAGCCGGACCCGGGGGATCGCCGCAGTGCCTACGCGGTGCTCACCGAGGCGGGCGCGGCGCGGCTCGCGCAGGTGCTGCCGGACTATCTGGCCGCCGTCGACCGCTGGTTCGTCGGGTTGCTGACACCCGCGCAGCTGGCGGCGTTGTCCGAGGCGCTGCGCGTCATCCGGGACGTCTCGAATCCCGAGGCCACGTTCCGGATGGACTGAGCATCACCGCGCGGTCGCGGCGAGCAGCCGTTCGAGGCCGGATCAGTTCCAGGCCGAAGCCGAAATCGGTAATGCCAGAGCACTTTCCGTCGCCCACGAGCCTGGGTCAAGACGGTGATCGTCGTGTGATCCAGCGGCCCAGTTCATCCGGCCAGGACCGCGCCCCGGCGCTCGGCGAGGTAGTCCGCCCAGGTCAGCTCGCCGATGTCGGCGCCATCGGTGACCAGGTTCGCGCCCGCGCGATAAACCCGGCCCGCTTTGCCGGGTACCGGCATGGTCAGCAGCGCACGCCGCTTGCCGAGCACCGCCAGGTAGTCGCGGACCAGCTCGCGCATACCCAGTACTTCGGGTCCCACCAGATCCGGCACCCGGCCGGCGGGCGCGCCGACCGTCAGCTCCGCCAGCCGGGCCGCCACCTCACGCACATGCACCGGCTGGAGGCGCACCCCGCCCAGGACCGGCAGCACCGGCGATTTCAGCATCGTGTCCACCAGTTGGGGCACGAAATCGTGGAACTGAGCGGCGCGCAACGTGGTCCAAGGGATACCCGATTCGGCGAGAGCCTGTTCGGCGGCGAACTTCGCGCGGAAGTAGGTCAGCGGAAGCAGTTCGGCGGCGGTGACCGAGATGTAGACGATGTGCCCGACGCCGGCGGCGGCAGCGGCCCGCAGCAGGTTCGCGGTGGCCGCCTCGTCGTTCTTGGCGTCGCCCGCCAGGTGCAGGATGGTGTCGACGCCCGCCGCCGCGGCATCGATGCCCTTGTCGCGCAGCAGATCTCCGGTGACGAAGCGCACTCCGCCGTCCGGGTGATGTTCGGTGCGGCTCAGCACGCGCACGTCGGCGCCCCGCTCGAGCAGCAGCGGCAGCACCTCGCGGCCCAGGGTTCCGGTGCCGCCGGTGACCAGGATCTTCGCGGTCATGACTGTCTCCGATCTCGTCGGTGCCGATGGGGCGTTCCCACCGCTTCACCGAGACGACGGCGCGCGGGCCCGAACTGTGACATCGGTGGCCCGGATCACTTCCCGTGGCGGTAGCGCCGGACTTTGCTGAGGTTGGCGCAGCGGTCCATCGCGAACCAGCGGCGGCGGCCGGGGCGTGAGGCGTCCACGAAGAGCAGGGGCAGGTGGCGGGCTTCGCGGTGCCCTGCGCGGTCTGCGGGATCGAAGCCGTCCCGGCCTGAACCGGGTCAGCCGGCCGCCGCACCGAGGCGGGCGGCGAGTTCGCGCAGGTGTGTGACGAGTTCCGGCGGCTCGTGCACCCGGAAGGGAAAGCCGAAGCCCGCGACGTAGATCGCGAGTTCGTCCAGCGAATCGGACCCGGTGCGGAGCACGCAGCTTTCGGTGTCCACCGCCTCGATCGCTCCCACCGTCGGTGCGATTCGCTCGGCGGCCACTTCCGCCGCCACCCGCAGGGTGATCCGGGCGGCGTAACGGTACGGCGCGGTCGTGACGCCACGGGAGAGGTAACCGGTCAGGTCGGCGTCGGGCGCCTCGCGCGGGGTGAAGGGGGGGCCGGTCGGAATGCGGGGGAGCAGGCGGTCCACGCGGTAGGTGCGCCAATCCGCGCGATCGACGTCCCAGCCGACGAGGTACCACCGCCTGCCCGTGTGGACCAGGCGATGCGGTTCGGTGGCGCGCACGGACGTGGCGCCGTCGTGGGCGCGGTAGTCGAAGCGCAGGCGGTGGTTGTCGCGGATGGCGGCCGCGACGGCGGTGAGAACGTCCGGGTCGACCGTCGGGCCGCCCGCGGGCACGGTGACCGTCGCCGCTTGGAGCATGCTCACGCGGTAGCGCAGCCGTGCGGGCAGCACCTGCTCGAGTTTGGCGAGGGCGCGCAGCGAACTGTCCTCGATGCCCGCGATGGTGCCGCCCGCCGCGGTGCGCAGGCCGACTGCCACGGCCACCGCCTCGTCGTCGTCCAGCAGCAGCGGCGGCAGCTTCGCGCCCGCGCCGAGCCGGTAACCCGCCACCCCGGGCGTCGCGTCCACCGGGTAACCCAGCGTGCGGAGCTTGTCGATATCCCGCCGGACGGTGCGCACGTCCACGTCGAGTCGCTCGGCCAGTTCGGCGCCGGTCCAGTCGCGAGGGGATTGCAGCAGCGACAGCAGACGCAGCAGGCGGGCCGACGTTTCCAACATGGGAGAAGTCTGCCCCATAGCTAGGGCAGCTTCTGTCCTGAGTCCGTCAACTCTCCCGTCGAGCGCCAGGATGTCCGTTCGGCGGTGAAGGCCTCCGCCTGCTTCGCGCGGAATTCCTCGATGGACGCGGCGTTCTCGGCCAGGAACGCCCGGTAGTCCGCCAGACGGAACTCGCCGTCTTCGGCGCGCACGCGCGCATTGCCCGCGGCGAAATCGGCGCGCAGGTCGAGGAGTTCTTCCGCTTCGACCGGATACCAGCGAATGCGATCGAAATAGCGCAACAGCCAGGGCGTTTCGTCTCCTGACGCGGTGCGGTCCGCGCCAGGGGAGACCGCGGGCGCCGCACCGGATCGGTGATTCCACACCTGCGTGGTGCGCCCGACGAACTGATAGCCGCCCGGCCCCTCCATTCCGTAGACGCACAGGTAGGCGCCGCCGATGCCGACCGCGTTCTCCGGCGTCCAGGTGCGGGCGGGATTGTATTTCGTGGTGACCAGCCGGTGCCGGGGATCGGTGGGTGTGGCGACCGGCGCGCCGAGGTAGACGTCGCCGAGGCCGAGCACCAGGTACTCGGCCCCGAACACGGTGTCGTAGACGTCGGAGACGGAAGCCAAGCCGTTCATGCGGCGAATGAACTCGATGTTCCACGGGCACCAGGGCGCGTCGGAGCGCACGCCGTGCGTGTAGCGGGTGATCGCCTCGCGCGTGGACGGATCGTCCCAGGACAGCGGCAGATGGACGACCCGGCTCGGCACGACCAGCTGGTCGGCGGCGGGTAACCGCGCTTCCGTCTCGGCGAGCAGGCCGAGCAGCGCGGGCACGGACAGGACGTGTGGATCGACCCGGATCTGCAACGAGCGGATGCCGGGCGTCAACTCGGTCACGCCGCGCACCCCGGCGGCGAGCAGGTGCTGGTGCAGGGCATGGACGCGGGCGCGCAGGCCGAGATCCAAGGCCATGGCGCCGTATTCGACGAGCACGCCGTCGTCACCCGCGCGGCGGTAGGTCACCACGGTCTCGTCGTCGACCTCGGCGCGGCGCAACACCCCGTCGTCGCCGTCGCCGCCCGCCGACAGCACGGTGGGCCACGCCGCCCGGCGCGCGCGCCCGAGCTCCCGGAGGGGTGCCGCGTGGTCACCGCGCACCGGCACGAACCGCACGCTGTCGCCGGGCGACAGCTGACCCAGCTTCCAGCGGTCGGCCGCCACGACGGTGACCGGGCAGACGAATCCGCCGAGACTCGGCCCGTCCGGACCCAACAGGATGGGAGTGTCGCCCGTGAAGTCCAGCGCGCCGACCGAATACGGGGTGTCGTGGATGTTCGACGGATGCAGTCCCGCCTCGCCGCCGTCGGTGCGGGCCCATTCCGGCTTCGGCCCGATCAGCCGGACGCCGGTGCGGTCGGAGTTGAAGTGCACTTCGTAGTCGGTGCCGACGACGGTCTCGAAGTCGGCACGGGTGAAGAACTCCGGCGCACCGTGCGGGCCCTCGGTGACCGCGAGTTCCCAGCGCCGGGTGAGCACGGGTTGTTCGTCCATCGCCACGCCCGCCGTGACCCGGCCGTGGTGCGCGCCCAGTGGCAGCGAGTCACCGGCGCGCAGCGCGCCGCCGGTGCAGCCGCCGAAGCGGCCGAGCGTGAACGTGGCCGCGCTGCCGAGGTATTCGGGTACGTCGATGCCGCCCGCGATCAGCACGTAGCAGCGCATGCCCGGTCCGCGCACCGCGCCGACGTCCAGTACGCCGCCCGCGGGCACCCGTACCGTCCGCCACTGCGGCACGGCGACACCGTCCACGGTCACCTCCGCCGGTGCGCCGGTGACGCAGACCCGGGCCGGTGCGCCGAACCGCAGCGCGGGGCCGCCGAGGGTGCATTCCAGTCCGGGGGCGCCCTCGTCGTTGCCGAGTGCTCGGTTCCCCAGCCGGAAGGACAGATCGTCCATCGGCCCCGACGGCGGCACGCCGACGTGCCAGTACCCGATCCGGCCCGGCCAGTCCTGCACGGTGGTGAGCATGCCGGGGCGAACCACGTGCACGGCGGGTCGCGGGGTCTCTGCCTGCGCAGACCCGGCCACCGGTAGCTCGGCGACGGTCATCGCGACACCACCATGCGCACCGGGGTGGGGTCGAACCCGTTGCACGGGTTGTTGATCTGCGGGCAATTCGACACCAGCACCAGCGTGTCGATCTCGGCGCGCAGCGTGACCCGCTTGCCGGGCGCGGACAGTCCGTCCACGATGCCCAGCGTGCCGTCCGCCTCGACCGGAACGTTCATGAACCAGTTGATGTTCGACACCAGGTCGCGTTTGCCCAGCCCCCAGCGCAAGGCCTCGGTGAGGAAGTTCTCCACGCAGGCGTGCTGGTGGCGGGTGTGCCTGCCGTAGCGCAGCGTGTTCGATTCCTGTGAGCAGGCGCCCGCGATGGTGTCGTGGTTGCCGACGTCGTCGGCCACGACGGTCATCAGCGTGGTGCCCGCGTCGGTGCGCAGTGCGCTGCCGGTGGTGAGGAAGATATTGCGCTGGGCGGCGACCGTGGCCTGCGCGCTGTAGCGGTCGGCGTGATCGGCCGCCGAGTACAGCAGGCAGTCCACCGCCTGGTTGCCGTGCAGATCGATGATCTCCAGGTGCTCGCCCGCGTGGACCACGGCCGACCACGGCGCGCGGGCGGGGACGGTCTCGTCGAGCACGATGGTGCGGGCGGTGGTCATGCGGTTGCCTCCAGGGTCAGTGCGGCCGTCCAGGCTTGTTCGGTGTTCTGCACCGCCCGTCGGTATTCCGGGTCGTCGTTGACGGGTGTGGCGAGGTCTTCCGGCGCGGCCCAGGCGACGAAGTCGAGGTCCGTCGCGGGCCGGTCGTCCAGCGGGTGCGCGGAGTTGGCCACCAGCACGGTGACCGGCAGGTGTGTGAGCAGATCGACGGAGGAGCCCGCGCCCGCACTGCCGGTGGCGGTGAGCGCGCCGTCGTGCTCCACCCGCACGCCGCGGAAGAACGAGACCGTCGGCCCGATGTCGCGCGGTGTCAGCCCGTGTTTGGCGCCCGCGAGTCGCAGCAGATGGCGGGCCTCCGCGGTCGGCCCGCAGAGTGTGTCGTGGTGGCCGGAGGTGTCGTCGAGCACGGTCGCCAGCACGCGGCCCTGGTCCGACAGCAGGGGGTGTCCGCCGCCCAGGTACGCCTGCCACGGCACCTTGACCGTGTCGGCGACGTTCAGGCGCTCCCACGGCGCGTCGGTGCGCACCAGCAGCAGGTGCGCGCAGGCCGCGCCGTCCGGATCGGACAGGCGCACGCGGGTGCCGCGCCCGAGGGCGATGTTCGTGTAGCCGCCCGCCGGAATTCGCTGCGCGAAGGTGAGCTCGGCGGCGGTGATGCCCGCGGGCAGCGCGGGCTCCGCGATCGTCGCCGCCGCGGCCTGCGCCCGTGCGTGCGCTCGCGCGCCGGAGGTGTCCGCAATGGTTGTCACGATGAATTCCTCTCGGAGATCGGTTGTTCGAAACGGCGACCGGGTTGCGGCGGTGCCCGGCAGTACACCGCCGCACCGGGGCGTTCAGGCCGGTTGCGGCGCGGGCTCGGCGCTCGCGAGTCCGCGCGACCAACCGACCACGAAGCGATGCACCAGCACGCCGACGGCGAGCACAAGGAGCACGAAAAGCGGTGCGGCCCAGAGCATCCACCAGCCGCCCCCGTCCGGGGCGTAGACCTCGGCGCGAGGCCAGGCGAGATTCACGACCATCGCGATGCCCCAGACCACCGCGAGCGCGTTGATCGGAATACCGAACCGGCCCAGGCCGAACAGTCGCGCGTCGGTGCCCGCGTCGGGCAGGCCGGTGTACCGGCGGATCAGCAACGGCACCGTCACCAGCAGGTAGGCCAGATACAGCGTCACGATGCAGACGCTCGCCAGCGTCGCGAAGATCGCGGCGTTGCCGAGATTGAGCGCCAGCAGGCCGATGCCGAGCGCGCCGATCACGACGGCGGGCAGCACCGGCGTGCCGTACCGCGGGTGCACCGCGGCGAGCCTGGCGGCGAACGGCAGCTTCCCGTCCCGTGCCATGGAGAACATCAGCCGCGAGCCCGCGGTCTGAATCGCCAGGGTGCACACGGTGATCGCGACCGCCACGCAGCCCAGCAGCACCTTGCCCGCCGGGCTGTCCAGCTTGGCGGTGAGCACGTAGGCCAGGCCCTCGGAGGACAGCGCGCCGTCGGACAGGCTCGGTGCGGCCATCAGCGCGCCCAGCAGCATCAGCCCGCCGCCCAGCGCCGAGACCGACAGCGCGGTGAGAATGGTGCGCGGCGCGACCCGGCGCGGGTTCTTGGTCTCCTCGGAAAGCTCTCCCGCGGAATCGAACCCGACCATGACATAAGCCGCCATGAGCCCGGACACCAGGAACGCGGCCCAGTAGGGACCCGGCGCGGCCTGATCGGTGTCCAGCACCACACCCGGTCCGCGCTCGGCGGTGGTGAAGAACAGCGCGATGATCGCGAGGACGCCGACGATCTCGACGGTGACGCCGATCGAATTGATCCGGGCCATCAGGTCGATGCCGAGAACGTTGATCAGCGTGGTCACCACGAGCAGGATGCTGCCCAGCAGTACGGCGTTGGTCGCGCCGGACGGCGAGGTGAGCGCGGTGTCGGTGCCGATGAGCTGGAATCCGCTCCAGATCGATGGCAGCACCACCTGTAGGGCGATCGCCGCCGCGGCGGCGGTGACGATCTGCGCGATGATCATCATCCAGCCCGCGAACCAGCCGACGAGTTCGCCGCCGAGCCGCCGGGACCATTGGTAGATACATCCCGAGATCGGGTAGCGCGCGGCCAGTTCGGCGAAGTTGAGCGCGACGAGGAACTGTCCGGCGAACACGATCGGCCAAGTCCAGAAGAAGGCGGCTCCGCCGAACGAATAGCCGAATCCGAAGAACTGGAAGATCGTGGTCAGGATCGAGACGAAGGAGAAGCCTGCCGCGAACGAGGCGTAGCGCCCGAGTTTGCGGTGCAGGACGGGCTGGTAACCGAACCGGGCGAGGTCGGCGCCGTCACCGGTGAGATCGGGCGGCGGGGGCGGGGCGAGCGTGGTGGCCATGGGCGGTCCTTCGGCGATCGGCCAATAACTATCAGACGACAGTTTTGCGGCCGTGATCGCGCTTTCGGTGACCTGTGTGTATCGCTTCGGCGACCTCCGGTAACTTCTGCGTTGCCGTTATTTCTATCAAGTGACAGAAAACGCACCGGGCGCCGTTCCCGGCTCGTGCGTACCCCGGCCCGCACCGGAGCGTCCCCGCGTCGACCTGCCAGAATGGGCCGGTGGCAAACCTCGGTCCCGGACGGCCGCGCGTCGAACAGCGGCGCCGACGCGGATCGACGCCGCGCGCCGAGATCCTGGACGCCGCAGGCGAACTGTTCACCACCAACGGTTACGCCAACACCTCCACCCGCGCGATCGCCGACGCGGTCGGCATCCGCCAGGCTTCGC
This sequence comes from Nocardia sp. NPDC047648, assembly GCF_040642815.1. NCBI lineage: Bacteria > Bacillati > Actinomycetota > Actinomycetes > Mycobacteriales > Nocardiaceae > Nocardia > Nocardia sp. NPDC047648. The sequence goes on from NZ_JBEYSX010000004.1 coordinate 72,820, forward strand.
TGTACCACCATTTCGCGGCCAAGGACGACATCCTCGACGCGTTGCTCGCCGGAACCGTCGCGGCGCCGATCGAATTGGCGCAGCGGCTGCGCGCGGCGCCCGAGCCGGCGCCGGTCCGGCTGTACGCGCTGGCGCTGTTCGATGTGCGGCAACTGTGCGCCTCGCGCTGGAACCTGGGTGCGCTGTACCTGCTTCCGGAGTTGCGCACCGAGCGCTTCGCCGCGTTCCGCCTGCGTCGCGACGAATTGCGCGGCCACTACGAGGCTTTCGCCGCGCTGGTGCTGTCCGAGTGCGCCGCGCCGAGCGCGCCGGGCACCGAGTCGCTGCCGTTCCGGTTGGTGGAGACGGTGATCGGCATGCGCTCCGACGAGGGCGCCGCGCCCATGTACGCGGAGCGGACCATCCCGGGGGCGGTGCTGCGCACACTCGGCTGGTCCGGCGATCTCGACGCGATACGGGCCGAGGCGGTCGTGCTGCTGGACCGGCTCGCGGCGCCCGCTGCCTGAGTCTCAGGACTTCCCGGTGCCCCGCACCCAGTCCAGTCCCCAGGCGTACGCCTTGTCGACCTCGGTCACACCCCAGCGCGGACGGTTCGGCGGCGGCGGGACGAAGCGGCCCTCCCTGCGCACCACCAGCTCCGTGCCGGTGTTCTCGATGAGCGCCAGCACCACGTCCCGGGAGCCGTCCGCGCAACCGTCGACGCTCAACTCGATCGGCGGCCCGGCCGCCGGGTACAGCGTCGCGGTAGCCCCGAGACCGCGGAAGTCGGCCGCACCGTCGTAAAGGGTGGCGAAGAGCAGGATTCGACGGAACTCGGCTCCGTGACCGAGATCGATCTCCATGTTCTCCCCGGCCGCGCTCGTTCCGGACCGGTCGTCCGTGTCCAACCGGATGAACGGCGGCCGCTCCAGAGACCCCGAATCGCCGACCGAACGGATATCGCCCTTGCGCCCATCGACCAGTTCCCAGAAGCAGCACAGATCCAGATCCACCGCGCCGCTCGCGCCCTGCGGCGAGGCCCAATTCAGGTTGACCCGCATGATGCCCGCGGTCGCGCCTCGCGCGGTCAGCGACACGGCGGGAAAGTCCTTCGTCAGCGAGAGCTTGCCGAAAGACTGTCCCGCTGACGCCGCCCATGCAGGAGCGCTGTGCCCCGGTGGTGCGGGTACGTACTGGCCCGGCGGGTGGTACCCGGGCGGCGACGGGTGGTGTCCCGATGCCGAATGCCGGTGGAAATGGGCTGGTGCGGCCGGATTCCGACCGTGGGACGGGTACTCGCCCGGCGGTATCGGCGTGCCGGGCGGCGTGGCCTGATCCGGTTGAGTAGAGCCGGATGCGGGTGGATGCGCCACGAGCAGGCCCGGCTCCGGCGGTACCGTCCCGGACGGTGGTGGTGGCGGCGTGAACTCGTGCGAAGGTGCGGGCGGCGGTGGCACAGGCAGGTATTCGTGTGGCGGCGCGGGCGCCTCGTCCACGGAGATCCCGTAATCGGTGGCGAGTCCGGCCAGACCGGAGGCATAGCCCTGGCCCACCGCGCGGAACTTCCACCCCCCGTCGCGCCGGTACAGCTCGCCTAGCACCACCGCGGTCTCGCTCGTCGCGCCGATACTGTCGAAGCGGGCCACCTCCGCTTCGCTGCCCACCTCCACGACGCGCACGAACAACCCCTCCAGCCGCCCGACCGCGCCGCCCTCGGTGGACGCCGCGATCACGATGCCGTCGACCTGCGGTTCCACCCGCGCCAAGTCCGCGGACAGCACGTCCAGCACGATCGATCCCGGCCGCTTGCCCTCGTGGCGGACCGCCCCGGACGGGTGAGCGGGCTGGTTGTAGAACACGAAATCGAGGTCGGATCGCACCTTGCCGGACGCCACGAGCAGTGCGGAGGCGTCGGCGTCCGCCCCGGCCGCCCAGCCCACGTCGATCCGGACGGTGGAACTCGGCACGGGCACGTTGGCGCCCTTCGGCATGGACACGTCTGTCAACGTAACCGAAACCGGCGCACGGCGTCCCGTATCCGGCACTCCACCGCCCGGGCGCCGGGTCGGAGCGGGCATGCCGACGTCGCGATCGGCCAACGCGTTCCGGGTCGGCGGCGCGGTGTCCGACAACCGCGCGCTCGGCCGTCGCCTCTCAGTGGGTCGGCGGCGCGATCTGCCAGTGCTCCTGTAGCGCGCCCGCGATCTGCGGGAGCACGGTCACCGGAATGCGCTTGCGCCGCAGGATCGCTCTGATCTCCGTGACCTGATCGCGTTTGCGCAGGTCGTAAGCGCCCGCGACGGGGCGGACCACCGGCGGGATGGACAGCAGCACCAGCTCGCCGTGCGGCTCGTCGCCACCGGACAGATCCAGCGCCAGCGACCAGCGGGAGCGCTCGTCGAGGGTGAAGCGCCCGGCCACCACCCGGTCCCACGAGATGCTGGAGACCGTCCACGGCTTGCGCCGGTAGATGGCGTGGTCGGTGAGCACGATGGCGTCCCTGGTGAACAACGCGGCCAGCACCGCGATACCGACGACGGCTCCGGCCAGCAGTCCGGTGAACACCCGGTTCACCCCGAACGCGGCGACGAACGAGCCGCAGATCGTGACGGTCGCCAGGATGCCGAACACGCTGTAGAGCGCGGCGCGCTGGGTCGGGACCACACCTGCCCGCACCGTTGTCATCTCACCTACCTGCCTCGGGCGCATTTCCGGCTCACGCTACCGCGTCGCGCACCGGCGCACACCTGGCGGTTTCCCAGATGTGGCCGATGCGCGGGCGGTGCTCAGACGGTGAGCGGGACCGCGGCCTCCGCGGTGTACACCAGGAACGTCAGGCTCTGCTGGAAGTACAGCTGGACCGAGGTGCTGTCGTGCGACAGGTAGCCGACGGACAGGTCCTGCCCGATGCGCAGATCGAAGTCGCCGCCGCGGGTGGTGAGCACGATCGCGCCGTCGATGGCGGGCGCCCAGATGATCTCGCCTTCCGGGATCAGGCGCTCGATGTGCGTGCGGATCATGTGGCCGTGATCGGAGGTCTCGCTCACCGCCGTGAACAGGTCGGCGCTGAGCAGCACCGAGTACGGTCCGTCGACGCCCGCCAGCCGCAGCGCGCTCAACGCTTGCGCGATCGCCTCGGGGACCAGCCGGGTGTCGCTGGGCAGCGTGATCGGCTCGTTGGACGCACTCGCGCGGATGCCGGTGATGTGCGCGGCCGGATATCCCTCGAAGATCGCCCGGTCCTCGGCGAACGCGATCTTCTTCGCGGCGTCCTTCACCGGATCCAGGTCGGCGTCCTGGGCGCCGCGCTCCACGTTGTCGAGTTCCTCGCGGGAGAGCGTGAACGGCACGCGCAGTTCGACCAGCGGCGCGACCACCCGCTGGCGGGCGAACACTCCGGAGCCGGGGGAGTCGATCGGTGTGGTGTGCCCGGTGCCCACCGCGGAGTAGTCGAGGCCGTGCGGGCCGGAAAGGTCGACGACGCGCCGGCCCGCGATGTGCCGCTTGAAGGTGCGCGTCGCCTCCTCCTCGATGGCCGCCCACGCCTCGGCGGTGATCGGCGCTAGTTCGCGATGGAGGTTGTTCATGACCGGGTGCTCCTTTTCAACGAGCCGATACCGAGGGCGCCGTCGCCCGAGGGCACGGCGGTGCCGGACAGTTCTGCCGAACCGGCGGTGTCCACTGGCCCCGCGGTTTCCGCCGTCTCCCGTGGCGCCGGTGGCAGATCGTCGAGGAAATCGACGGTGGGTGCGAAGAACGAGGTGCCGGTGCGGGCGACGGAGAAATCCAGGATGCGGTCGTAGGCGGCCTCGCCGGTGCCGAGGAACATGCGGGTGAGCATGCGCTCGGTGACGCTCGGCGTGGCCGCGTACGCGATGTAGTAGGTGCCGAACACCCCCTCGCGCACGCTGCCGAAGGGCATGTTGCCGCGCAGGATCTGGCGTTCGGTGCCGTCCGGATCGATCAGCGTGTTCATCTCGACGTGCGAGTCGGCCGGCTTGATCTCGTCGGGGAGTTCGAAGTCGTCCAGTTTGGTGCGGCCGATCACGCGCTCCTGCTCTTCGACCGACAGCGCGCGCCAGTCCGCCAGCGGGTGGGTGTACTTCTGCACGATCACGTAGCTGCCACCGGCGAATCGCGGGTCCTCGTCGCCCACCAGCGCGGCCGCGGCGGCCGCGCGGCCCTCCGGGTTCTCGGTGCCATCCACGAAACCGAGCAGGTCGCGCTGCTCGAAATAGCGGAAGCCGACGGTCTCGTCCACGATCGTGCCCGCCCCCGCCAGCCGGTCGCCGATGGCCATGGCCAGTTCGAAACAGGCGTCCTGCACTTCGGACTTGATGTGGAACAGTAGGTCGCCCGGTGTCGCCGGCGCGGTGTGGCGTGCGCCGACGTAACCGGGGAACGGATGCAGCTCAGCGGGTTTCGGCCCGGCGAAGAGGCGGTCCCACGCGTCGGAGCCGATCGACGCGACGCAGGTCAGGTTCGCGCCCGGCAGGCGGAAGCCCACCGAGCGGCGCAAACCGGTGATGTCGGCGAGCAGGTCGCGGACCGCCGCTTCGCCGCCCTCGTCGATCGTGGCGACCAGAAAGATCGCGGACGGCGTGAGCGGTTCGAGGATCGGCTGCGGCTCACCCATGATCGACACCCTAATGCCCGGCCGGTCCGGCCGCGGTGCGGACCCGCGCGGGTGGCTACATCGCTACGGTCAGCAGGAACGCGACGTCATCGATCGCCTTGACGCTGTGGCGCGCCTTGGGCACCACGATCAGATCGCCTTCCGAGCCCTTCCATTCGTTGGCGCCGCTGAGTAGAACCAGGGTGCCGCTGAGCACCAGCAAGGTGGCTTCGCCCGTGTTGTCGTGCTCGGCCAAGCTGTGCCCGGCCTTCAGGCCGACCACCGTCTGGCGCAGCGAATGCGTATGGCCGCCATAGAGTGTCTGGGAACTGCGCCCGCTCGTGGCGATGGTCGCCAGCTTCAGTTGCTGGCGCGCTACCGCAGTCAGCGATTTCTTTTCCATGGACCGCCTTTCGCAGATCACCACAGCCGATGCCGGGCTGGTGGCAACGGCTCGAGGCGTTCGGCCGGACGCGCGTTCGGCCGCCGCATATCGAGGAGTATGCCCGAGTCGGCCGCTGAGCGGGCCGGGTTTCACCGGCGCCGGTCCTGACGTCGGCGTTCACGGTCGCGCGCGGCGTGGCGCCCACCGAGTTCTCCGCTAGGCGGGCCGCTGCCGGGTGTAGTGCCTGATGCGGAAGCGCAGACCGGTTGTCGAGGTGCGCCAGGGCTCCGGGACGTCGGGCCGCCACTCCGGTCCGATCGACGGCGCGAAAGCGTCGCCCTCGACCGCGGTGTCGATCTCGGTGACGCGCAGGTCGGTCGCGAACTCCAGCGCTGCGCGGTAGATCTCACCGCCGCCCGCGACCCACACCGCGTCCGGGGCGCAGGCGGCCAGCGCCTCGGGCACCGACGACATGCGCTCGGCGCCTTCGGCCGACCAGTCGGGCTGCCTGGTCACCACGATGTTGCGCCGACCGGCCAGCGGCCGGAACCGCGGCGGCAGCGAGTCCCAGGTCCGGCGGCCCATCACCACGGGATGGCCCCAGGTCACGTCCTTGAAATGCGCCATGTCCTCGGGCAGCCGCCAGGGAATGGTGTTGCGGAACCCGATCACCCCGTCCAGGGTCTGTGCCCAGATGAGCCCGATCGTGCGGCTTTCGCTCACACCGCCACCGGGGCCTTGATGGCCGGATGAGGGTCGTAGCCGACTACTTCCACGTCCTCGTAGCGGTAGTCGAACAGCGTCGGGGCGGGATGCAGCCGCAGCGTGGGGAACGGGCGCGGGTCGCGGCCGAGCTGCTCGGTGACCTGGTCGAGGTGGTTGTCATAGATGTGGCAGTCCCCGCCGGTCCAGATGAAGTCGCCGGGAGCCAGTTCGGTCTGCTGGGCGACCATGTGGGTGAGCAGCGCGTAGCTGGCGATGTTGAACGGCACGCCGAGGAACAGGTCGGCGCTGCGCTGGTAGAGCTGGCAGGACAGTTTGCCGTCGGCCACATGGAACTGGAAGAACGCGTGGCAGGGCGCCAGCGCCATCTTGTCCAGGTCGGCGACGTTCCACGCCGAGACGATGATGCGCCGGGAGTCCGGGTCGGTGCGCAGGGTTTGCAGCACCTGGGCGATCTGGTCGACGTGGGTGCCGTCGGGGGTCGGCCACGACCGCCACTGCACGCCGTAGACGGGGCCGAGCTCGCCGTCGGCGTCGGCCCATTCGTCCCAGATGGAGACGCCGTGGTCGCGCAGCCAGCCGACGTTGGAGTCGCCGCGCAGGAACCACAGCAACTCGTAGACGATCGACTTCAGGTGCACCTTCTTCGTGGTGACCAGCGGGAAGCCCGCCGCGAGGTCGTAGCGCAACTGGTGGCCGAAGATGCTGCGCGTTCCGGTGCCGGTGCGGTCGGCCTTCTTCGAGCCGGACGCCAGCACCAGCCGCAGCAGGTCCTCGTACTGGGTGTCGGGGGCGGAAGCCGGATCGAGCGCGTCGTGAGCCACGTTCGGCAACTCTAGTCTTCGCCGTCGCGCGGGCGGCGAGCCGATCGGGCGCGTCCTCGGCCGCGCCTGGCGACCGGGGTCTTCCGCCCGCCTGGCAAGCTCGAGCCCATGCGCAAGCTCTACGTGATCGGCATCGGCGCCGGTGATCCCGACCAGGTCACCGTGCAGGCGATCAAGGCGATGCGGCAGGTCGAGACGTTCTTCGTGATCGGTAAGGGCGAGGCGAAGCGGGAACTGGTCGACGTGCGGACGGCGATCCTGGACGCGCACACCGACCGGACCTACCGGATCGTCCCGATCGCCGATCCGCCGCGCGACCGGACGCCCGCCGACTACCTGGACGTGGTCGACGACTGGCACGATCGCCGGTCGGCGCTGCTGGAATCGGCGTTCGCCGCGTCCGACAGCGTCGGCGGCATCCTGGTCTGGGGTGATCCCGCGCTGTACGACAGCACGCTGCGGATGGTCGAGCGGGTGCTCGCCCGCGGCGTGGTGCGCTTCGACTACGAGGTGATTCCCGGTATCACCAGCGCGCAGGCGCTGGCCGCGCGGCATCGCGTCGTGCTGCACGGCATCGGCGAACCGGTGCGCATCACCACCGGCCGCCGCCTGCGCGAGGAGGGCCTCGGCGCCGAGAACGCGCTGGTGATGCTGGACGGCGACTGCTCGTTCACCGCGATTGCGGACGCGGACGTGCACATCTGGTGGGGCGCCTACCTCGGTATGCCGGACGAGACCCTGATCGAGGGACCGCTGCCCGCGGTGCGGGACGAGATCGTCCGCCGCCGCGCCGAGCTGCGCGAGCGCAAGGGCTGGATCATGGACATCTACCTGCTGCGTCGCGGCGGGTGAGCCGGCCGCGCGAGAACCGGCGGATTGTCGGTGCGGCTCGGTAGTCTGGATCGCGTGCCAGAGCTACCGGAAGTGGAGGCGTTGGCTCAGTTCCTCCGGGAGCATGCGGTCGGCGCGGTGATCGGCCGCGTCGACGTGGCCGCCCTCAGCGCCGTCAAGACGTTCGAGCCGCCGATCACCGCGCTGTCCGGTCGCGACGTCACCGGCGCGGGGCGCTGGGGCAAATTCCTCGGGATGGAGTGCGACGGGCTGTGGCTCGTCACGCACCTGTCGCGCGGTGGATGGCTGCGCTGGATCGACGAACCGAGCCCGACGCCGCCCAAGCCGGGCGGCAAGAGTCCGCTGGCGCTGCGGGTGCACTTCTTCACCCCCGAAGGAGCGACGCCCGCCTTCGACCTGACCGAAGCGGGCACGAAGAAGCGGCTCGCGGCGTACGTCGTGGCGGACCCGAAGGCGGTGCCCGGCATCGCCCGGCTCGGTCCCGACGCGCTGGAGGTGACCGAGGCCCAGTTCGCCGACATCCTGCACGGCACCTCGCAGCGGATCAAGACCGCGATCGTGGACCAGGCGCTGCTGGCCGGCGTCGGCAACGCCTACTCCGACGAGATCCTGCACGCCGCGCGGATCTCGCCGTTCGCGAACACCAAGACCCTGCCCGCCGACAAGGTGGCCGAGCTCTACACCGCCATGCGCGCCGTGCTCACCGACGCGGTGCGGCGCTCGGTCGGCCAGGGCGCCGCCCGCCTCAAAGGCGAGAAGCGTTCCGGCATGCGCGTGCACGCCAGGACCGGGCAGCCGTGCCCGGTCTGCGGCGACACCGTCCGCGAGGTCTCCTACGCCGAGCGGTCCTTCCAGTACTGCCCCACCTGTCAGACCGGCGGCAAGATCCTCGCGGACCGGCGGATGTCGCGCCTGCTGAAGTAGCGGCCCCGCTCAGGTCAGCGTGGGGACCCGCACGCCCTGCCAAGCGAGTCGTTTCGCCCGGTCCGGGTCGTGTTCCACACGCGTGGGGTAGTCGATGATCAACGTCGACCTGCGGGCCTCCGTGTACGCGGGCCAGGACGGCAGCGGAGCTCCGGTGCGGGCGAAAGCCAGCCAGTTGTCCTGGAACTGATCGGTGACCGCCCGCAGGCCGCGCCGCCCGCCCGCGGCGGTGAAGGCCCGGCCGACCGGGGTGTCGCCGATGCCGAAGACCGCGATGAGGTCGGTCGCGTGTGTGGCGCCGAGCCCGGCCAAGTGCAGGGCGCGCGGGGCGAAGTCGTAGCGGTAGGCATAGGTCGGCGCGTGCCTGCTGTGCCCTTCCATGACGGTCAGCGAAGGACGCCAGAAGGTGTAGTCGCCGCCCGCCTGGATCGCTGCCTTCGGCTGGGGATATCCGGGGTACGCCGCGGCGATCCGGGATTCGGCCTCGGCGTCGCGCCCGAGCGCGGTGCGCAGCCGGTCGGCGGTGGTGGGCAGCTCGTCGGCGAACCGGGCGAAGAGCGTGCCCTCGTCCCGGTTCGTGCCGATGATCAGCGGCACTTGGTGCGCGGAGCCCTCGGCGATCGCGTCGACCGGGGACAGCGGCAGGAACTCGCCGTCCACCACCGGACACACCGGAAAGGCGCCCGGTTGTTCCCGCACCACCGCGCCGATGGTGCGATCGACGGCGCGGCGGATGTCGTTGGCGCCGGCGGTGCGCAGCACGGTGTGCGCGGTGTCCGGCGTGGCGCCCAGCGCGGCGACACAGCGGCGCGCGAAGCCGCGGGACTCCTCGGGAGTGATCGCCCAGTCGGCGGGCGGGCTCTGCGCAACGGCCCGATGGAACAATCCCTTGGCAGCCGGGGTGGCCAGCAGACCGAGCACGGCGTGCGCGCCGGCCGATTCGCCGAAGATCGTCACGTTGCCGGGGTCGCCGCCGAAGGCCGCGATATTGGTGCGCACCCACTCAAGCGCGGCGAGCTGATCACGCAATCCGAGGTTCGAGTCGAAGGGATGCTCCGCGGTGCCGAATTCGCTGAAGTCGACATAGCCGAACGCGCCCAACCGGTAGTTCAGCGAGACCACCACCACGTCGCCGCGCAGCGCCAGCCGCGCGCCGGAATACAGCCCGAGCGCGGAGGTGCCGATGAGGTAGCCGCCGCCGTGGATGAAGACCAGCACCGGACGCGGGCCCGCCGCCCGTGTCGCGGGCGCGGTGACATTCAGTGTCAGCGCGTCCTCACTGGTCACCTGGTAGGCGCGCGGCCCGATCCGCGCCCCGGAACGGTGCTGCATCGCCGCGGAGGTGAATTCCGTCGCCACCCGGACGCCGGACCACGGTTCGACCGGCTGTGGAGCGCGAAATCGCAGGTCCCCGATCGGAGGAGCCGCGTAGGGGATGGACCGCCAGCGCAGTACGCGGCGGCCCCGGCGGCCGCGGACGATTCCGTCGGCGGTCGCGATATCCGTTGTTGCCACCATCTGCAAATGGTAGCTACGGGCGACGCGCCTCCAACAGGCGCAGCCAGAACTCGCTCACCGCGGGGAAGGCGGGCACGGCGTGCCAGAGAGTGGACAGCGGCACCCGGCCGACCACCGCGATCGTCGCCGCGTGCAATTGTTCGCCCACCTCGGGGCCGACGAACGTAGCCCCGAGCAGCGTGTCGGTGGCGCCGTCGATCACCAGCTTCGCGTGACCGGCGTAGTCGTCGCGCGACAGCGCCGATCCGGCCACCGCGATGTCCAGTTCGACGGTCTCGACCGCGTGCCCGGCGTCGCGGGCCGCGGCTTCGGTCAAGCCGACCGAGGCGACCTCCGGCGCGGTGAACACCACCTGCGGCACCTTGCCGTGATCGGAGCTCGCGACGAATCGCGGGTCGTCCAGCGGTCTGCTCTCTGCTCGTGCGGCGATCACGTCGCCGCACACCCTGCCCTGGTATTTGCCCATATGCGTGAGCGCGGCGCGGTGGTTGAGGTCGCCCACCACATACAGCCACCCGCCGTCGACCTCGCGGGCGGTGAGGTGGTCGTCCACCGCGACGTATCCATCGGGCAGCCCCACCGCGTCCAGGCCCAAGCCCTCGGTGGCGGGCGCGCGTCCGGCCGCCACCACGATCTCGTCCACCTCGAGCGCCGACTCGCCTTCGGGACCGCGCAACCGGACCGTGGCCGGACCGCCGTGGATCCACCCTTCACCGGTGTCCTTCGAGGCCGGGCGCTCGACCGCGGCGGGTTGGGTGCCGAACCGCACCCGCACCCCGGCATCGGACAGCGCCCCCGCGACCAGATCGCGCGCGAACGGCTCGGCCGCGGCCAGCAGCGCCGAGCCGCGCACCAGCAGGGTGACCTCGGCGCCGAGCGCGGCCAGCCAGGTGGCCGCCTCGGCGGCCACCACGCCGCCGCCGACGACGGCGACCCGGCGCGGCACCTCGTGCAGGTTGGTGACGTCGCGGGAGGTCCACGGCAGCGCGGCGCGCAGGCCGGGCACGTCGGGAACGTTCGCGGTGGTGCCGGTGGCCAGCACCACGGCGTGCCGGGCGCGCAACGGCCGCCCGGCGACCTCGACCGTGCGCGCGCCGGTCAGGCGGCCGGTGCCGCGCACGACGTCGATGCGGTTGCTCCGGGCCCAGTCGACCTGGCTGGAATCGTCATGGTCGTGCACGAAGGCGTCGCGCCGCCGCAGCACCGCCTCGACGTCGAGGCCGGTGGCCGAGACGCCCGGCATCGCCCGCGCGGCCGCCAGCACATGGCCCGGCCGCAACAGCGCTTTACTCGGAACGCAGGCCCAGTAGGAGCATTCGCCGCCGACGAGTTCCCGCTCGACGATGGCGGCCGTGCGGTCGCTGCCCGCGACGGCGTAGGCGGCGGCGTTCTCACCCGCGGGCCCGCCACCGATCACGATGACGTCGTAGTCGGTCGCTGTGCTCGACATCGCCGCGCCTACTGCAGGTAGCCCTCGACCTGCGAGACCGTATTGGGCCGGACCCCGTCGGGAGACTCGCCCTGCTCGATCCGCGCCCGGCGATGGCGGAGCAGGTCCCAGGCCTGATCGAGCATCACTTCGAGTTCGGCCAAGCGCTGGCGCTCGGTCTTCGGGTCCAATTCGCCGCGAGTGGCCTGCGAGCGCAGCTGGTGCTCCTGGTCGACCAGTTCCTTGATACGCCCCAAGATGTCCTGTTCGCTCATGCGGACCATGCTACGGCCGGGCGAGGCATTCCGCGGCGATCGGTGCGGCCGCGGTGAGCTGGGGCAAGGGCAACGCCGTGTAACCGAGCGCGACGCCGAAGTGATCACGGCGGGCTCCGAGGTAGTACCTGGACAGGCCGTCGAGCGCGACGCCACGCGCCTGCCCCGCGGCGATCACGCGACGCTCGGCCTCGGCCGACCGCACCGGCACGACGACGTGCGAGCCCGCGTCGTCGCCGAGCACGCCGACGCCGCGGCGGCGCAACGCGGTCACCACCAGTGCCCGGCGCGGTGGCAGCGCGCGGCGCAGCCTGCGCAGGTGCCTGGCCAGATCGCCGTGCGCGGCGAAGGCGACCAGCACGCGCTGCCCCGCCGGGCTCGGACCGGTGCCGGTGCGCTCCCGGTGGGCGAGCACCGCCCCGGCGATCTCCGGAGTGGCGAGCAACCAGCCGACACCGAGGCTGGGGGACAGGATCTTGCTCGTCGTGCCCAAGTGGACGACCACGTCGGGAGCCATGGTGGCCAGCAGCGGCAGCGGCGCGGTGTCGTAACGCAATTCGCCGTCGTAGTCGTCCTCGATGACGAAGATCCCGGCCGCGCGCGCGTGCTCGACGAGCTCGACCCGCCGCGCCGCGGGCATCCGCGCACCGAGCGGAAATTGGTGCGCGGGAGTGCAATACACCGCCTTGATCCGGGTGGACAGCAGGTCCACGCGCAGGCCGTGCGCGTCCACGGGCACCGGGACGACCTCGAGGCCTGCCGCCGCGAAGGCCCCCGCGGCGCGCTGGTAGCCCGGATCCTCCATGGCGACGGCATCGCCCGGCCGCAGCAGCGCCGCGGCCAATTCGCTCACGGCGGAGCTGGTCCCGGCGGTGGCGAGCAGCACGGTGTCGCTGCCCGCGCCGATCCCGCGGTGGCGCAGCAGATGCTCGGTGACCGCCGTGCGGAACTCCGGCTCGCCCGCGCGGTCCTTACGCACGAGCGGGCCGTGATCAGCGGCGGCGCGCCAGGCCCGTCGCCACGCGGCCGGGTCGATCGCGTCGACGCACGGCGCTCCCGGGGCGAGATCGAACAGCCGCGGCGCGGCGTCCGGGCCGTGGACGGAATCGGTGCGCGCGGGCGCGGCGGCCGGTGCGGTCGTCAGGTAGGTGCCGGAGCCGCGCCTGCCGCTGATCCAGCCTTCGGCGTGCAATTGGTCGTAGGCGGCGGCGACCACGGTCCGGCTGACGCCGAGCCGCCCGGCCAGCGCGCGGGTGGACGGCAGCCGATCGCCGCCGCGCAGCGGTCCGCCGGTCGCGGCGCGGCGCAGTTGTTCGGCGATCTGCACCGACAGCGGCTGCGCCAGGTCGCGGTCGAGATCGAGGGGAAGGTCATCCAGCACCGTTGCGCTCCTCGAAGTGGACTGCTGAAAATCATTCGAATTGGCACTTTCATGATGCCATTCGCGGCCCGATGCTGAGTCCATGACCGAAACAGCCGCCCCACGCACGCCGCTCTCGCCCACCCCGCGCAGCACGCCGACCCGGTTGACCGACCGCGCCAGGACCGATCGCGCCGACTTGGACGCGGTGCTCGACGCGGGGCTGATCTGCCACCTCGGCGTGCTGCTCGGCGGCACGCCGGTCGTGCTGCCGACCTCCTACGGCCGCGACGGCGACACGCTCTACCTGCACGGCTCGACCGGCGCGGGAAACATGCGCGCGGCCGTCGCCACCGACATCTCGGTGACGGTGACCCTGGTCGACGGCGTGGTCTACGCGCGTTCGGCCATGCATTTCTCGATGAACTACCGCTGCGCGGTCGTGCTCGGACGGGCTCGCGAGGTGACCGATCACGACGAGCGCCTGCACGGGCTGCGCGTGATCGTCGACCACGCGGCGCCCGGCGCGTGGTCTCGCGTGCGGCCCCCGAGCAAGAAGGAACTCGCCGCCACGAAAGTGCTCGCCTTCGACCTCACCGAGGCCTCGGTGAAGGTCCGGTCCGGCGGCCCGAAGGACGACCCGTCGGACATCGACAACGGGGGCGTGTGGGCGGGTGTCCTCCCGCTGCGCCAGACCTGGGACACCCCGATCGACTCCGCGGACCTGGACCCCGGCGTTCGGGTTCCCTCGGATGTCCTGGAGCGCGCCGCCGGCTGATCCGGCACGTAGCTCGCACGGCCACTCGTCTTTTCGCATCCGTCACAAGCGCACGCGGGAAACCTCGCCGACGCCGGAATCCGAGCGGATCGCCGAGCGCGCGGCGCGTTCGACACCATCGACGGTGACCATCGGCCGCGCACCCGGGCGAGTGCCGCCGTGTCGCGCAGTGGATCTCGGATGCGCGGTTCGGCCGGGGTCGGCGCGCGCCGCTGGACGGATCGGTGCGGTGCGGCGGTCAGAACCAGAACGCTGCGCCGTAACCCGTCGTTTGCGCTGAGGCCTTTTTCGAATCGGCCCGTACGGTGACAAACGGCATGGCCGAGGCCGGTGAAAGGCAGCCGCTGATATTCAACGGGGTATTGGTGTGTGCGAAGGTGTAAGGGAATTCGGACTCACCGTCGATTTCCGCCGCGCCGATCACCGCCGCCGTGACCGAACCGGGGGCCAGATTCACCGCGAGTTCGACGGCGACTCCCGCCTCGACGTCGAAGCTGGGCTGGATGCCGACGGCGGCGCCGACGCTGACGCTCGGCGGAGCGGTCAGTTGCAGGGAGGGCATCATCATCTTCTGATCGGGCATCATGTTCATCTCCACGGAGGGCGCATCCCAGGTGAGGGAGCCCTCCAGGCCGAAGGAGGGCGCGATCCCGAAGTCGACACCGACGCTCGGCGAGATACCGATCGAGATGCCGTTGGAGATGTCGACCGCGCAGCCGACCAGATATCCGATGGCGATTTCCCCTTCACGCAGCGCCGAGGGGCCGTCGAGAAATACCGAGAAGTCTCCTGACACCTTGACCGCGTGCACGAACGGAACTCCCGGCGGGATATCACCGCCCGCGGGCACGACATTGTTGGCGTTCGCCGACGCGATCAGATGCAGGCCACCGGCATTGATCTCTCCTGGCGCGGCGCCCGCCACGGAATCGGAAACAGCGAAAGCGCCGGTGGCGGCCACAACCACCGTTACGATCGCGGCGAGAGTACGCGAATGCTTTCGGTTCATCATGCTCCACTCGAGTATCGATGGAATCGGAACTTCATGCGCGAAAGGCCTGCACGGCAAATGGGTCGTCGCGGCCGCCAGTCGGCCTACGCCGCAGACTTTATCGGGCGGTGCGGCCGACGGCGGTGATCACACCGACACGGCGAGTCGGCCGACCCGACCGATCGCGGTCGTGGTCGGCATTCGCGCGAACCGCCGGCGACCGGCGAGCGAAACCATCCGATTTCATACCAGGTCGCCGAAACTCCGCGCTGTTCGCCGAAAGATTGCGCGTGTCGTCGAATTCGCCGCGCAGACCTGCGAGCCGGGTGCGCCCGTGGATCTGCCCGCGGCTCGCCGGGCGCGCCCGTGCGGATGACCGCAGCTCGGCGCGTCAGCCCGCGGGAATCACCACGCGTCGGCGTGCAAGCCCGCGCAATTCGCCGCGCGCAGCGCCAGCTCACGCAACGCGCCCGCCGACGTGATCCGCGCCGGGTCCAGGCCGACCAGGCTCAGCACATAGTCGTCGCCGATTCGGCAGAGGTAGCCCGAGAGGCGGGTGCGGGGCAGTCGCGCGACGGCCAGGCCGGGATGGATGGCGCGGGCAGCGACGCCGGTGCAGTGGTGCGGGCCGAGTCGGAGCAGCGAGGCGGGGAGCGTTCCGATGTTGGAGCACAGGATGTCCCGTTCGCCCGCACCCTCGGACAACGCGTAGGCCCAGCGGTCCGGAATCACCTGGAGGAGTTCTTCGGGCATGCCGCTCGGTGCGGACATGCGGTGCGCGTAGGCGGAACGGGCCAGTGCGCGGATCGTCGCCGGGGTGTCGGCGCGGGTGATCGCGATGCGCGTCATGGCGAGGTCGTTGTCGACCCGGGGTTCGTCGCGGGTGTCGACGGGCAGGCTGGCCTCGATCGTGTCGCCGGGAAATCCGCTGTCCCACAGCACGGTCGCGACGAGGTGGATGAACAGGCTGTTCGCCGTGCCGCCGTCGCGCGCAGCCACGCGGTCCCACTCGGCGGCCGGGCATTGCAGGATCGCGCTGTGCGTCGCGTTGTCCGCCCGGCGCGGCTGCTCGTCCCGGCGCGGCACGGCGGGTTGCCGCGGTATCCCGTGCCGCAGCGCAGCCGCGGTGCCGCGCAGGACGATCGACCACTGGCGGCGGGCGTCGGCCCAATCCGATTCCCGCGCGGACGGATCCGCCGGACGCACCCGGGCGCCGCCCAGCGCGTCGTCCACCGCGAGCACCAGTGCGCGCCCGTCGGCCAGTGCGTGCGAGCAGGTGAGGGAGACAACCGAACCGCCGTCGTCCAGCATCGCCGTCGACAGCAGCCACCCGGGACCGAATTCCGGATCGAGCCCGCCACCCTGCGCGTCGGCCCAGTCCAGCAGTCGCGCGACCGGGAGAACGTCCCCTGCGCGGTCGATGGGGTACGCGCGCACGTTCGGGCGCCAGGCCCGGCGAGCGCCCGGCACGCGCGAGCCGATCACCCTGCGGCCCAACGGTCCCGAGCGCAGGGCCGCGTGCACCCGTTCCAGCAGCGCCGGGTCCACTCGGTCGGCCGTCCGCCACAGCCCTTGCAGCGCGATCGGCGTGCCGAGCCCGCGGTGGCTACGCAGAAAGATCTCGTCGACGACGCTCAGGCGGCCCATCGGGCTCAAGCGCGAGCGCCGTGCCGGCCCGCACCCGAGGCGAAGCGCGCGGCCCCGTCCAGGGCGCCGCCGGCCAGTGCGGTCAGGCCGTGGCGGAACTCGTTGCGCAGGGCCGACTCCTCGGTCATTCCCTCCTGCTCGAGCAGCGACATCCGGTCCGAGCGCAGGCAGGTCTGCGGTAGCGCGGCCAGTTCCGCGGCCAAGGCCTCCGCGGCGCGGCGGGCTTCACCGGTGGGCACCACGCGGTTGACCAATCCCATCCGCAGCGCCTCGTCGGCGTCGACCGCGCGTCCGGTGAGCACCAGATCCATGGCGCGGCCCTCGCCCACGATCCGCGGCAGCCGGATGGTGCCGCCGTCGATCAGCGGGACACCCCAGCGGCGGCAGAAGACGCCGAAGGTGCTGTCCTGCTCGGCGACCCGCAGGTCGCACCACAGGGCGAGTTCCAGACCACCGGCCACCGCGAAGCCGGAGACCGCCGCGATCACCGGCTTGGACAGTCGCATCCGGGTCGGGCCCATCGGGCCGTCACCGTCTTCGGCGGCGCGGTTGGAGCGCTCGGTGCCGAGCGCCTTGAGGTCGGCGCCCGCGCAGAACGTGCCGCCGTCGCCCCACAGCACCGCGACCGCCGCATCGGGGTCGGCGTCGAATTCCCGGAAGGCGTCGGCCAGCGCCGCGGCGGTCGGCCCGTCCACCGCGTTGCGCGCTTCGGGACGATGCAGGATCACGGTGGTCACGGGGCCGTTGCGTTCGACGAGTACGGTCACGCGCTCGACCATACGCCGTAAAAGCACCCTTGCGTGAAGAAATGAATCCGTGATTCACTTCTTGGGTGGCCTACCGCAGAACCCCTGCCGTGCAGGCCCGCCTGGACGCCCAGGCGGGGCTGATCGTGCACGCCGCGACCAAGGTGCTCTCCCGCGGCGGCTACGGCGCGCTGTCCATGGCGGCGGTCGCGGCCGAGGCCGGCGTGGCCACCGGCACCGTCTACAAGAACTTCGACGGCAAGTCCGCCTTGGTGCGGGCGGTGTTCCGGAAAGTGGTCGCCCGCGAGGTCGCCGCCGTGGCCGAGGCGGGTTCGCGCGGAACGGCCGTCGAGCGGGTGACCGCGGCGGTGGAGACCTTCGCGGGCCGCGCGCTGAAGAACCCGAACCTGGCCTACGTGCTGCTCGCCGAGCCGGTAGACGCCGCCGTGGACAGTGAACGCCTGCGCTTCCGGCGCGCCTTCGCCGAGACCTTCGAATCGGCGGTTGCCGAGGGTATCTCGCGGGGTGAACTGCCCCCGCAGGATCCGAGGATCAGCGCGGCCGCGTTGGTCGGCGCGATCGGCGAGGTGCTGGTGGGCCCGCTCGCCGACGCGCCACACGGCGAATCCGTCGTCCCCGAACTCACCGCTTTCGCGATCCGCGCGCTCGGCGTGCGCGACGACCCGGGCGCGCTCGCCGCCCGGCTGGAATCAGGAGTGTCAGATGCAGACGCATGAAGTCTTCAACCAGGTGCCCGACATCGTGCCCTTCGACGCCTCGCGCAATCCGGCGCTGCTCGAGGGCCTGCACCGGGAAGGCGCGGGCTGGGCCGAAGCGGAGGTGCGGGAACTGGGCGCGCTCGCGGGTGGTGCGCAGGCGCAGGAGTGGGGCAGGCTGGCCAACGAATACCCGCCGGTGCTGCGCACCCACGACCGCTACGGCAACCGCGTCGACGAGGTGGAGTTCCATCCGCACTGGCACGAGCTGATGCGCGTCGCCGTCGAGCACGGCCTGCACGGCGCACCGTGGCTGGACGACCGCCCGGGCGCGCACACGGCGCGTGCGGCGAAGTTCTACACCTGGGGCGTCGCCGACGCGGGACACATGTGCCCGATCTCCATGACCTACGCGGTGGTCCCCGCCTTGCGGCACAACCCGGAACTCTCGGCGCGATTCGAACCGCTGCTCGGCTCTCGCGTCTACGACTTCGGGCTGCGGGAACCGTCCGCCAAGGCCGGGCTCATCGCGGGCATGTCGATGACCGAAAAGCAGGGCGGCTCGGACGTCCGCGCCAACACCACCACCGCGACGCCGCAGCCGGACGGCAGCTACCGGATCGTCGGGCACAAATGGTTCACCTCCGCGCCGATGTCGGACATGTTCCTCACCCTGGCGCAGGCTCCCGGCGGCCTGTCCTGCTTCCTGCTGCCCCGGGTGCTGCCGGACGGCGCCCGCAACCCCATCCGCATCCAGCGGCTCAAGGACAAGCTGGGCAACAAGTCCAACGCCTCGTCGGAGATCGAATACGAGAACGCCGTCGGCTGGCTGGTCGGCGCGGAGGGCGCGGGCGTCAAGACCATCATCGAGATGGTGAACATGACCAGACTGGACTGCGTGATCGGCTCGGCCACCGGCATGCGTGCGGGCGCCGTCTACGCGGTGCACCACGCCAGGCACCGCAAGGCGTTCGGAGCCGCCCTGATCGACCAGCCCGCGATGCGCAATGTGCTGGCCGATCTGGTGATCGAGTCCGACGCCGCGACCACCGTGATGATGCGGCTGGCCGGGGCCACCGACCGGGCAGGCCGGGACCCGGCCGAGGCGGCGCTGCGGCGCATCGCGCTGGCGGTCACCAAGTACTGGGTGTGCAAGCGTGCGCCCGCGCACGCGGCCGAGGCGCTGGAATGCCTGGGCGGCAACGGGTACGCCGAGGAATCCGGCATGCCGCGGCTGTACCGGGAGGCGCCGCTGATGTCCATCTGGGAGGGTTCGGGCAACGTCGCCGCCCTGGACGCGTTGCGCGCCATGGGGCGTCAGCCGGAGACGGTCGAGGCGTACTTCGAGGAAGTGTCGCGCGCCAAGGGCGAGAACCCGCGCTTGGACGACGCGATCGCCCGGGTCGGCAAGGAATTGTCGGATCTCGACGACATCGAATACCGCGCAAGGCGCGTCGTCGAGTTGATGGCGCTCGTGCTCCAGGGCGCTCAGCTCGTTCGCCACGGCCGCCCCGCCGTCGCCGACGCCTTCTGCGCCACCCGGCTCGGAGACGACTGGGGCATCGCGTTCGGCACGCTGCCCACCGGCGTCGACACGGGCGCGATCGTCGAGCGCGCGTTCGTCTGAGCCTCGGGTGCCCTGGGGACCGGTTCGGGTTCCCGGTGCGCAGCGAGTCAACCGGGACTCAGGCCCCGCGTGGCCCGTCTGGTGCCGGTGTCACGCGGGCCGGGTGAGTACGCGCTCGACCAACGCCGTATTGCAGTACTCGACCACCTCGCGCAATTTCCCGTCGGCGACCTGGAAGACGAAGCAGTAGGTCTGGTCGTAGTTCTCCCCGCGTGTGGTCACGCCCTCGGCGCGGGCCCGCACGACGACGCGGTCGCCCTCGGCGATGATCGTCTCGGCGGCGATGCGGTACCCGGTGAACTGAGTCATCAGTGGACGCAGGAGTCGTTCCAGTACCGCGCTTTTCGGTTCCCAAGTGCCGCTCCAGGACCAGTCGCCCGGGAACACCCAGCGGAAATCGTCGGCCATCGCGTCGCTCAGCGCGCGGGTATTGCCGGAGGACATCTGCTCGAAGATGTCCGCGAGCAGCTTCTTGTTCTCGATCGCAGTCATGACGACGACGCTAAGGTCGCGCCATCTATGCGACAAGCGACTGTCTCGCATATCTGGTATGAGCAATGAGCATGGATGAATTCAGTGTGTCCGGCCTGCGCGTGGTGCGAGAGGCAGCCGCCTGCGGCTCGTTCTCGACCGCCGCGGAGAACCTCGGCTACACGCAGTCCGCGGTGTCCCGGCAGATCGCGCTCATGGAGCGGGCGGCGGGTCGCGCGCTGTTCGAGCGGCACGCCCGTGGCGTGCGGCCCACCGCGGCGGGGCGCGTCGTCCTGCGCCACGCGGACGTGATCCTGGCCGAGCTGGAGCAGGCCCGGCACGACATCCGTCATCTCGCGGCGCGCCCGGCGGCCCGCCTGCGCCTCGGGGCGTTCTCGACCGCCATGGCCGCTTTGGTGCCCCGTGCGATCGCCGCCACCGCCGCCCGCGACCGGCAGTTGCGGATCTCGCTGCGCGAAGGGCTCAGTCCCAGGCTGCTCACCGCCGTCGCGCGCGGACGCCTCGACCTCGCGGTGGTGACCTCGCCGGACACCGTGCCCTCCGGCGTCGAGATCGAGCCACTGGTGGACGATCCGTTGCTCGTCGCCGTCGCGTCCACGCATGCGCTCGCCCGCACCACCAGCGCTACGCCCGACCTGCTGCGCGACGAACGATGGATCGCGGGCAGCCAGGAGCCCTCCGCCACTCTCCTCGGGGCGTGGCGCGACCAAGGCCGAGAGCCGGAGATCGCGTTCGTCGCCCGCGACTGGTTCGCCAAACTGGGCCTCGTCGCGGCCGGACTGGGCGTCACGGTGGTCCCCGGCATCGCCGTCCCCGTGCTGCCGCCGACCATCGCGCTGCTACGGATCGATCATCCCGCCGCGGTCCGGCGCACCGTCCTCGCGCATCGCGGCGATCGCGAGACCGTCGAAATCCGCGGCATGTTCGCCGAGGCGCTGCGCGACCGAGCAGCCGAGCTGTCGACCGAGGTGCGCCTGCGCCTTCGCGGTGGTGCCTGAGCGGCCGAGCTGTCGGTCGAGGTGCGCCTGCGCCTTCGCGGTGGTGCCTGAGCGGCCGAGCTGTCGGTCGAGGTGCGCCTGCGCCTTCGCGGTGATGCCTGAGCGGCCGAGCTGTCGACCGAAGTCCGCCAGCGCCTCCGCGGTGGTGCCTGAGCGCGGCATCACCGTTCGGTGGGACGAACAGCGGAGTCCACCGCGCGGGTGTGGACACCTGCGGGGACGCGTCGGTGGCAGGCGGCGACGGTAGTGTGGCGGCGGTGGCAGGGGAGTTCGTCGAGAGACCGCTGGGCTGGTTGGTCCGGCGGGTGCGGGAGCGAGCCGGGCGGGGACGGTATCTGCTCGGCATCGCGGGGCCGCCGGGCGCGGGGAAATCCACCTTGTCGGTCGCGCTGCGCGACACGATCAACCGCGAGGCGGGCGGCATGGTCGCCGAGATCGCACCCATGGACGGGTTTCACCTGGGCAACGACATCCTCCGGGCCACGGGAAGTCTTGCCCGCAAGGGGGAGCCGGACACCTTCGACGTCGATGGTTACGTAGCGGGGCTGCGACGCTTGCGGACCACACCGGTGGGCGAGCCGGTGGATTGGCCCACGTTCGACCGGTCCGTCGACGCCCCGGTGCCCGGCGGCGTGGTGTTCGACCGGCAGTCCATCGTCCTCACCGAGGGCAACTATCTGCTGCTCGACGACTTCGGCACGCACCGATGGTCGGCGGTCCGGGCACTCCTGGACGAGTGCTGGTATCTGGACGCGGCGCGCGACGTGATCGAGTATCGCCTGCTGCGCAGACACATTCGCGGTGGTCGCACGCCCGCGGCAGCGCACGGCAAGGTGCGCGACAGCGACTTGCACAACGCGGATCTCGTCGCGGCCACCGAGCGGCGCGCCGACCTCGTGCTGCGCGCGGAGGCGGGAAACTACGCGGTGGCTGTCCCGCCACCGGGATTAAGCGCGGAGTGAGCGTCCAAGTGGTCTTCGACCTGGGCGTCATCGGTACCTTGATCGCGATCTCCACCTCGCGCGTCGTCCAGCGACTCGACGAGGCGCGACGCGAACCCCCGCCCGGCGGGGCCGCCTAGCGCGCGGACGAACTCAGCGGTGCGCGCGATACCAGCGAATGAGCGAATCCGTCGACGAATCGTCCTGCGGCCGCGGCTCTTCGGCCGCTGTGAGCAGCGGAGCCAAGGCGAGCGCCTGCTGCTTGCCCAGTTCGACACCCCACTGGTCGAAACTGTCGATGCCCCAGATGGTGCCCTCCACGAAAACCTGGTGCTCGTAGAGCGCGATGAGCTGACCGACGACCGACGGGGTGAGCCGCGGCGCGAGAATGGTGGTGGACGGGCGGTTGCCGGGCATCACCTTGTGCGGCACGATCTCGGGCTCTGTCCCCTCGGCCGCGATCTCCTCGGCGGTCTTGCCGAACGCGAGCACCTTGGTCTGCGCGAACAGGTTGCTCATCAGGATGTCGTGCATGCTGCCGGTGCCGTCGGCGGTGGCCAGATCGTCGGTGGGCTGCGCGAATCCGATGAAATCCGCGGGAACGAGCCGGGTGCCCTGGTGCAGCAGTTGATAGAAGGCGTGCTGCCCGTTGGTGCCCGGTTCGCCCCAGAAGATCTCGCCGGTGGAGGTCGTGACCGGTGTGCCGTCGGCACGGACCGACTTCCCGTTGGACTCCATGGTCAATTGCTGCAAGTACGCGGGGAAGCGGGCCAGATCATTCGAATAGGGCAGCACGGCATGGGATTCCGCCCCGAAGAAGTTCGAATACCAGACGCCGAGCAGGCCGAGCAGTACCGGAGCGTTCGCCTCCAGCGGCGCCTCGGCGAAATGCCGGTCCACGGCGTGCATGCCCGCGAGGAATTCCGCGAAGCGCTCCTTGCCGATGGTCGCCATCACCGAAAGGCCGATCGCCGAGGCCACCGAGTAGCGGCCGCCGACCCAATCCCAGAACCCGAACATGTTCTCGGTATCGATACCGAATTTCGCGACACGTTCGGCATTGGTGGACACCGCGACGAAGTGCTTGGCCACGGCGTCCTCACCGAGCGCGGCGACCAGCCAGCGCCGGGCCGCGGTCGCGTTCGTGAGCGTCTCCAGGGTGGAGAAGGTCTTGGACGCGACGATGAACAGCGTGGTGGCCGGATCGAGCCCGTCCAGCTTCGCGACCAGGTCGGCGGGATCGACGTTCGAGACGAATTCGGCGCCGATACCGGCGTCCTCGTAGTGCCGCAGCGCCTGATGCACCATGACCGGCCCCAGGTCCGACCCGCCGATGCCGATATTGACCACCGTCGTGATGCGCTCGCCGGTCGCCCCGCGCCACGCGCCGGAGCGCAGCGCGTCGGTGAACTCGCCCATCCGCCGCAGCACCCGGTGCACCTCGGCGCCCGCGTCGGCGCCGTCGATGATCATCGTCTCGCCTTCGGGCAGCCGCAGCGCGATGTGGCCGACCGCGCGGTCTTCGGAGGTGTTGATGTGCGCACCCCGGTACATCGCGTCGCGCCGCTCGGGCACGCCCGCCTCGCGCGCCAATTCCACCAGCAGATGCAGGGTTTCCCGGTTCACGCGGTGCTTGCTGTAGTCGATGTGCAGGTCCGCCACCTGGACGGTCAGCTCGCTGCCCCGGGCCGGATCGTCGGCGAAGAACTCCCTGAGGTGTCGTCCGGCGACGGTGCCGTGGTGATCGTGCAGTTTCCGCCATGCCGCCGTCGCGGTGATGTCGCTGCTCACGTTCGCCGAGAGTACAAGCAGGCACCGCCGCGCGCACGGGTGCCTGCGTGGAGAGCCGGCCGGACCGGCGCGCGTTCGGCGTTTGCGCTTCCGTCGTGAGGCTTAGGCTGGCGTCATGGTGTCCGAACGTGAACTTCTCGAATCCGTACCGAAGCAGTTGTGGATCGCAGGGCGGCCCGTCGACGCCACCGGCGCGGGCACCTTCCCGGTGCACAATCCGGCGACCGGCGAGGTGCTGACGCACGTCGCCGACGCGACGCCGGAGGACGCGATGCGCGCGCTGGACGCGGCGGTCGCGGCCCAGGACGAATGGGCGGCCACGCCCGCCCGCGAGCGCGGGGAGCTCCTGCGCGCGGTGTTCGAACAGATCACCGCGCGCGCGGAGGAGTTCGCCCTGCTGATGACCCTGGAAATGGGCAAGGCGCTGCCGGAGAGCCGCAACGAGGTGCGCTACGGCGCCGAGTTCTTCCGCTGGTTCAGCGAGGAAGCCGCCCGGGTGCACGGGCGCTACCTGCACGCTCCTTCCGGCACCGGCCGGATCGTGGTGCACAAGCAACCGGTGGGCCCTTGCTTGGCGATCACCCCGTGGAATTTCCCGCTCGCCATGGGCACGCGCAAGATCGGCCCCGCGCTGGCCGCGGGCTGCACGATGATCGTCAAGCCCGCCTCGGCGACGCCGCTGACCATGCTGCTGCTGGCGAAGCTGTGCAGCGAGGCGGGGTTGCCCGACGGCGTCCTGTCCGTGCTCACCTCCAGCCACTCCGGCGCGGTGACCCAGCCGCTGCTCGACGATCCCCGGCTGCGCAAACTCACTTTCACCGGCTCCACCGAGGTGGGCAAGAAGCTGGTGGAGAAATCCGCGAACCGGCTGCTGCGCACCTCGATGGAACTCGGCGGGAACGCGC
Source organism: Nocardia sp. NPDC047648 (assembly GCF_040642815.1). Lineage (NCBI taxonomy): Bacteria > Bacillati > Actinomycetota > Actinomycetes > Mycobacteriales > Nocardiaceae > Nocardia > Nocardia sp. NPDC047648. Next base: position 97,336 of record NZ_JBEYSX010000004.1, read on the forward strand.
CGTTCGTGGTGTTCGACGACGCCGACATCGATGCCGCCGTACAGGGCGCGATGCTGGCGAAACTGCGCAACGGCGGCGAGGCGTGCACCGCCGCCAACCGTTTCCACGTGCACAACAGCGTGCTCGAGGAGTTCACCACCAAGTTGGTCGAGGCGATGGAGAGCAGCGTTCGGCTCGGGCCGGGCGCCGATCCGGACACCACGCTGGGCCCGCTGATCAACGAGGAGCAACTGCGTACGGTCGGCGAGTTGGTGGACGACGCCGTCGCGAAGGGCGCGCGGGTGCTGATCGGCGGCAAGGCGCCCGACGGCCCCGGCTGGTTCTATCCGGCGACGATCCTGCGCGACGTCCCGCCGCAGGCCAGGATCCTGCGCGAGGAGGTGTTCGGCCCGGTCGCCCCGATCGTCGGTTTCGACACCGAGGAGCAGGGGCTCACCGCCGCCAACGACACGGAATTCGGACTGGTCAGCTACGTCTACACCCGCGACCTCGACCGTGCCCTGCGGATTGCCGAGGGTCTGGAATCCGGCATGGTCGGCGTCAACCGCGGCGTCATCTCCGACCCCGCTGCTCCTTTCGGCGGCGTCAAGGAGTCCGGCTTCGGCAGGGAGGGCGGCACGGAGGGAATCGAGGAGTACCTGTCCACCAAGTACATCGCGCTCACGTGAGAGAGTGAGCGCGACTGCCCCCACCCCCATGCTTTCGGGGGGCGACTGCGTCGATCATCCGCATTAGCCTCGACTCGGGTTTCGATGAGGGTCGAAGGGCTGGTCATGAGAAGGTGCGGGTGCCGGTGATGCCCGATTGAGCAACGGCATTATCAGAGTCTTCTTGCAGGCCGTGGACGATTTGAAACGGCTGACCAGGAGGGGAGCCGAGGGCGCCGCCGAGATGAAAACAGGCGCGGCCCGCGCCTCCCGGCAAGTCGCCGACGTGCACACGCACGGCGACGCCGACGGTGCTCTCACCATCCGACGTCGATGGTCCTCGGCAGGCGGCGATGCCGATACCAGGCGGGATTTGTGCCCCCCGCCGCCGGACCGAGCGTCGTTGGACCGGGCCGGACAGCGACTCGACGCCGAATTGAGTCGACGTTTCGGCGAGAAGGGACCGAGCGACGATGAATGGTCCGACTTCATAGCCCACCGTCGGCTGTCCCGGCTGGAGCAATACGCCCTCATCGACCGGAGAATCGAGAAATCAGCGGCTTCTCTCGGCCGGGACAGCGCCGAGATACGTGAGCAGATGCGGCGAGAGCTGAAGGAAGCGCTCGACGGGAAACCCCTCGCTATCCGGGTCCGCGACGAGGAACTCGCGGCCATCCTCGGGGAAGGGCGAATCAGGGGCGCTCGCAACCCCGTGGGCGATCGTGCCCATGCCGAAGAAGAGTGGTTCGGCCCGCACGTCCACGACAACCCACCCGTCTACGGCTACGTTGCCGTGGACGGAGTGCGCCCATCACAACCGGGCCTCATCGATGCGTTGTCGGAGCTGAACTACGGCGACAATCAGATCTATCTGAAGCCGGAGGTCCGGTCACGAACGACCATCACGTTCGGTGACTCGCTGGTGGAGAGGGACCTGGCGATACCCTCCCCCGTGGACAACCCGTCGGAATACTCCTATGGCGCCGGAGTGAACGGCATCGCTCCGATCGGGCGCGACTATCTCGGAGCAGACTTTCGCGGCAACCATTTCATCGAAGCCCAGATGTTCGACCTCACCACCGCGGACATAGATTTCATCGGATTGCACCAGCCACCCGGTGCGGCATTGCGACAGGCGCTGGACCAATCCGGGGTGGATTGGCGTGTTCTGACCAATCGCACGATCGCGGCGGAGGGCACTCCCGCGGAGCGAGCGGCCGCGATCGAACGGACGAGTCAGGACTTGGAGCATCTTCGCCATGTGCATCCCACTATCCGCTCGCATGCCGAACCGCTGGAAGCCGAGCTGAGGGACGACCTGCGGGTCCTGAGCGATTCCACCACGGGTGAGGGACCGGCCGCAGCACCTGGATAGCGCCGGTGGACGTGTGCGGGCACGGGGCGGACATGAGGCGACCGCCCCGGGGTGCGTGTACACCCGGGGCGGCCGGGGGAAGCGACGGTCCGGCGAGCGCGCCGCGTGCTCTCAGTTCAGTGGCCGAGACGACCGCGGCCGAGGCGAAGCAGCAGCATGGCGAGGGTGTGGCCTTCCTGGCCGAGCTCGCTGAAACGCTCCAGCACCTTCATCTCGCGACTGTGCACAAGGCGCGGCCCGCCCGACGCCATGCGCGTCCGGCCGATGATCCGGGAGATCTCCGTCCGGCGCTTGATCGCGGCCAGGATCTCGGCGTCGAGACGATCGATCTCCTTGCGGAGCTTGTCGATCTCGGCCTCGGTCTGCGGCAGCGCGGATTCGGACCCGGTCGTCGTGGCAGGGGTGCTCATCATTCATCTCCTCGTGTCAGAACATGGATCGGCGCGTGCTCGCGGCTCGTTACCGACCGGTTCTTTCACCGTGAAACAGACCTGGTGGGGCCTCGTATTGTCCCCCCAGAAAGGTGTGCTCAGGTACAGGCTCCGCGATCCCGGCGTTCGGCTGGCAGCCGAATCGGATGTCTGGCGAAAGCGCTGAGCATGTCGCCAGTGTGCCACGGGCTGGGGGGTATGCAAAACATATACGTTTGGGAATCGCGCGAGATTCGCAGGTTGTTTCACCCACCCTTCCCACCAGCGGGAGTTCACTCGCCGTTCAGCCATCCGGCGCCGAACCGATACCGATCTCACCCGGGGCTTCATCTGTGTCGGTGGCCGCCGGTAGCGTGGATGGACGATGGACATCACGGTGGCTCCCAAGACGCAGGCCGGTCGGATCGTGCACCCGGATCCGGCATCGAAACCGCAGTTCGCCGGCGGTAACGCGGCGGAGGGGTCGCAGCCCGCCGTCGGCGCGGCGCCGCCGACCGACGCGGAGCGCGAGCGCCAGCGCGCCGAGCGGGAACAGCGGCGCGCCGAGGAGGCCGAGCGGCTGCTCGACGGCTTGAATCCGCCGCAGCGCGCGGCGGTCGTGCACACCGGATCCCCGCTGCTCATCGTGGCGGGCGCGGGCTCGGGCAAGACGGCGGTGCTCACCCGCCGCATCGCCTACCTGCTGGCCGCCCGTGGCGTCACGCCGGGTCAGGTGCTGGCCATCACGTTCACCAACAAAGCCGCCGCCGAGATGCGGGAGCGGGTGACCGGACTGGTCGGCCCGCGGGCGAACGCCATGTGGGTGTCGACGTTCCACTCCAGTTGCGTCCGCATCCTGCGCACCCAGGCGGCGCTGCTGTCCGGGCTGAACTCCAACTTCTCGATCTACGACGCGGACGATTCGCGGCGCCTGCTCACCATGATCAGCCGCGACCTCGACATCGACACCAAGAAGTACTCCGCGCGCCTGCTGGCGACGGCGATCTCCAATCTGAAGAACGAACTCATCGATCCGGCCCGCGCCACCGCCGACGCGGAATCCGACGACACCGAGCTGCCCGGTCTGGTCGCGCGGGTCTACACCGAATACCAGCGCAGGCTGCGCTCGGCGAACGCGCTGGACTTCGACGACCTCATCGGTGAGACGGTGGCGTTGCTCCAGAATCACCCGCAGGTCGCCGAGTACTACCGCCGCCGGTTCCGGCACGTGCTGGTGGACGAGTACCAGGACACCAACCACGCGCAGTACGTCCTGGTCCGCGAGCTGGTCGGCCACCACGTGGAAGACGGCGCCGAGGACCGGGTCCCGCCGAGCGAACTGTGCGTCGTCGGCGACGCCGACCAGTCCATCTACGCCTTCCGCGGCGCGACGATCCGCAATATCGAGGAGTTCGAGCGCGACTTCCCCGACGCCGAAACCATTCTGCTGGAGCAGAACTACCGCTCCACCCAGCACATCCTCTCCGCCGCCAACGCGGTGATCTCGCGAAACGAGAACCGGCGCGAGAAGAAGCTGTGGACCGATTCCGGCGAAGGCGATCTGATCACCGGCTACGTCGCCGACAACGAACACGACGAGGCGTCGTTCGTCGCGCGCGAGATCGACCGGCTGGTCGACCAGGGCGAGGCCAACTACGGCGACGTCGCCGTGTTCTACCGCACCAACAACAACTCCCGCGCGCTGGAAGAGATCTTCATCCGGATGGGCCTGCCCTACAAGGTGGTCGGCGGCGTCCGCTTCTACGAGCGCAAAGAGGTCCGCGACATCGTCGCCTACCTGCGGGTGCTGGAGAACCCGGAGGACGCGGTGAGCATGCGCCGCATCCTGAACACGCCGCGCCGCGGCATCGGCGACCGCGCCGAAGCCTGCGTGGCGGTCCATGCCGAACAACGCGGCGTCGGTTTCGCCGCCGCCCTGCGCGACGCCGCCGAAGGCAAGGTGGCGCTGCTGAATACGCGCGCGCAGCGAGCCATCGCGGGCTTCCTGGAACTGCTCGACGACATCCGGGCCGCGGGCGAACGCGCGGAGTCCGACTTCCCCGATGTCGGCAACGTCGTCGAAGCGGTGCTCGAGCGCACCGGTTATCGCGCCGAACTGGAGGCCTCCGACGACCCCCAGGACGGCGCCCGGCTGGACAACCTCAACGAGCTGGTCAGCGTCGCGAGGGAATTCAGCTCGGAGGCGCAGAACAACGCGGAGGCGGCCCGGCAGGAGGGGCTGCTGCCCGAGGTGGGCGAAGGGGAGCCGGATCCCGGTTCGCTCGCCGCGTTCCTCGAGCGGGTCTCGCTGGTGGCCGACACCGACCAGATCCCGGACGAGGGCTCCGGCGTGGTCACGATGATGACGTTGCACACCGCCAAGGGCCTGGAATTCCCGGTGGTGTTCGTGACCGGTTGGGAGGACGGGCAGTTCCCGCACATGCGGGCGCTCGGCGATCCCACCGAGCTGGCCGAGGAACGACGCCTCGCCTACGTGGGCATCACCAGGGCCCGGCAGCGCCTGTACCTGACGCGGGCGGTGGTGCGGTCCGGCTGGGGGCAGCCGGTGTCGAACCCGGAATCGCGTTTCCTGCAGGAGATCCCCGGCCACCTCATCGACTGGCGCAGGCTCGAGCCCGCCGGATCGCCCGCAACGAGGGGCTTGCGGCGTCGCGGCGGTGACGACGACGGGCTGGAACGGGATTGGACGCGCGGCGACGGGTGGTCGGAGCCACGGCCCGGCTTGCGCGATCGCGGCCCGCGCAGGCCCGCTCCCGGCGGCGCGACCCGCAACAACACGAACTTGGTGCTCGCCGTGGGCGATCGGGTCAGCGACGACAAGTACGGTCTCGGCCGGGTGATCGCCGCGGAGGGCTTCGGGCCGTTGGCCACGGTGACCATCGACTTCGGCACCGCGGGCAAGATCCGGTTGATCCCGCAGTACAGCCGGACGCTGGTCAAGCTCTGAGCTACCGGCGTCGGGCCTTCGGACCCTGCCGCGCGGACGCGTTCCGCCGGTAGGGTCCGCGCTATGGACACGGTCGCGCAGCACATTCTGTGGTTTCTGCCCATGTTGTGGCTCGGCATGGTGCTGGCCATCTCGTTCCTGGAAGCACCGCTGAAATTCCGTGCCCCCGGGGTCACGCTGCCGCTGGGACTCGGCATCGGCCGCTTGGTGTTCCGCGCGCTGAACGCCGCGGAGGCCGTGCTCGCCGTGCTTCTGGTGGTCGCCGCACTGATCACCGGCCCCGGCAAGCCGACCTGGTTGTGGCTGGGCGTGGCCGTGGTGCTGCTGGCCGTCCAGATCCTCGTCGTGCGCCCGCCGCTGTCCCGCCGCGCCGATCGCGTGCTGGCGGGCGAGGATCTGCCGCGCTCGCACGCGCACTACTGGTACATCGGCCTGGAGGTCGCCAAGGTCATCACGTTGCTCGGTCTCGCGATCGCGGCCGCACCCTAGGCGTCCACCTACGTTGCTGTCATAGCTGACCGCTCGTAACCGTCCGCGTCCGTTGTCGCGAGGGGCGGCGTGGTCAGGGTGCCTCGAGATGGATTCCGAGCAGTTCGCGGAGCTGGTCGTAGGTGCGGTTGAGGGGTGCGATGCTGCGATCTGCGATCGACATCATGACTGCGCCCTCGATCGCCGCGATTGTCGTGGTCGCCAGGCTCTGGGCTGTCCGGGCCGGTACGCCCTGCGCGATGGCTTTCTCGGCCAGGTGGTGTTCCCAGCGCCGGAATGCCTGGCTGGATATTTCTCGGGCGGCCGGTGCTTCGCTTCCGCCGTATGCCGCGGCGGCGATCGGGCATCCGGACTGGTAGTCGCTGGTAACCAGCACCCATTTCCAATACTCGACGAAGGCCCGCAGCATTTCCTGCGACGAAAGCGTCTCGGCCATCTGCTCGATCATCTGCTCGATCCAGGCGCCCGCGGTCCGGACGGACTCCTCGATCAACTCCGTCTTCCCGCCGGAGAAATGCTTGTAGATCGATTGTCGTGCGGTGCCGCTGTGCTCGAGCAGATCGGCCACCCCGGTGCCGGCCACCCCTCGACGTCTGATCAGCTCGATCGCGCTCTCGATCAAGCGCCGTCGCGCATCCGCAGCCATGAGCCTCTTTCCCCTTTGTACCGGCCATCCAGCCTAGCGACGCACTGAACAGTAGACCATCCAGTCTTCTGGATGGAGTCTCGGCTCCGGATCTCTTCGAAGAATGACGCGATCCCTCGCTTGCGATAGACCAAGCGTTCTATTACGCTGCCGTTAGCGTTACGCGAAGTAACATCAATTTGTCGGAGGGAACCGGTTTCAACCCCACCGCGGGGCCTGATATCGGCGTCCCTAGCTCTCGCGGAATCGAGCTGCCCCGCACCCCATGGCTGCCGGTCCGAGCTATCGCCCGTGCCCGGGGTCGGCGGCCGCTTTCCGAGTTGGCCCGCATTGCAATGACGAGGAGTCGATCACTCATGCCCCATTCATCTGTCGCCGAGCCGGCCGCACGGGCTGCGCACCCCGCAACTCCGAGCATGCGGGGGCGGTGGCAAGCCCTTGTCGTCATCTGCGTCGCGGAATTGCTCGTGGTGCTCGACAACACCGTCGTCAACGTCGCGTTGCCATCCCTGGGTGTGCAGTTGCACGCCGGTTTCAGCGGATTGCAGTGGGTTGTCGACGCGTACACGCTCGTCTTCGCGGGCTTGCTGCTCGCGTTCGGCCACCTCGGAGATCGCTACGGCCGCCGCCTGGTGATGATGGTCGGACTGGCCGGCGTCGCCGTCATGTCTCTGGGTGGCGCGTTGGCGACCGACCTGGCGCAGGTGATTGCCGCCCGCGCCGCTATGGGAGTGTTCGCCGCCGCTGTATTCCCCGCGACGTTGGCGCTGATCATCAATATCTTCACCGACGTCAGGGAACGGACCGTCGCCATCGCGGCGTGGACGGCGATGGCAGGCTTCGCCATCGCGATCGGGCCCACCGCGGGCGGCTGGCTACTCGAGCACTTCTCCTGGCACTCGGTCTTCTGGGTCAACGTTCCCGTCGCCACGATCGTCCTGCTTCTCGCCCGCATACTGCTTCCGGAATCGAAGGCGGCACACACCGGCGGGCTCGATGTGATCGGCATCGCCCTCTCGCTCCTGAGCGTCACCACCTTGGTGTGGACCATCATCGCCGCGCCGCATCAGGGCTGGCTCTCCCCGACCAGCCTGACGTGTTTCGCCTTCGCCGTGGTCTGCTTCGCGGTGTTCGTCCGATGGGAGATGCGCACTGCCTCGCCCGTACTGAACATGAACCTGTTCCGGATCCGGCGATTCTCCCTGCCCGCGGTGGCGATCGCGGTCGGCTACTTCTCCATGTTCGGATTCTTGTTCATGATCACCCAATACTTCCAGGGAGTGATGGAGCTGTCGCCGCTGCAATTCGGGTTGCACTCGCTACCGTTCGCCGTGGCCATCGCCGTCGGCGCCCCGTTGGCCACGCTGATCGCCCAGAAGGTCGGCACCACGGCAGTCATCGTCCTCGGTCTGGTGGTGATGAGTGCCGGGATGTTCATCGCCGGGCAGGTGAAAGTGGAGACACCGTATCTGGGTCCTGTGCTCGTCTCGATGGTGCTGATGGGTCTAGGGCTGGCGATCGTGCAGGGCCCGGCGACCGAATCGATCATGTCCTCGGTGGCCCTCGACGAAGCGGGAGCGGGCTCGGCGGTCAACGACACCACCCGCGAGGCGGGGGGAACGCTCGGCGTCGCGGTGCTGGGATCGATCGTGGCGTCGGTGTACACCACCGAGGTCGGACCGCGCATCGATGCCATCCCCGACTTCTTGATGACCCCGAACGAGAAGAGCTTCGCCCGCGAAAGCGTCATCGCTGTACTCGAAATGGCCAAGCGTCCCATCAATCCCGCCTTCGCCCAGCAGAAGGCCGACCTGATCTACGCGATGAAAGCCGCGTCTATGGAGGGGTTCCAACTCGCGTCCTACGTGACGGTTTCGGCATCGCTGATCGTCGCGGGTGCCATTGCCATCTTCCTGCCATGGAAACCCGCCGGCGACTCCATGCTCCTCGTCTGGAAGCGCAAGCCCTGAGGGGGCCGCGGGCAGGTGAACCCGAATCGACGGCAGGCACCTGGCCTTCCCAACGGCCCACTACCGCCTCCGCGACAGCGCCGCGAGGTGCGGGCGACCTCATCGACCGGCCCGTGCCTGCCGGTCGGACGCGCCGATCCCCGCCGCATGACGGAGCTGGGCCAGGAAGGCCGCCTTGTCGTCGCCTGTGACGAGGTAGTGCGAGATGCCGTCCGGGTGTCCGAGGCGACGGCGGTGCTGAGCCGCCGGACCGGACGGCAGTGGCAACGCGTTCAGCGCTCCTCCCGTGCGGTGTCCGGCTTCATCCGTCCGGCGTCGATGAGCGTCTGCCGGGCCGCCGCCTTACGCGGGCACTGGTCCGCCCGGCATTCCCTGTGCCGCTGCATCGTCTGGTGTGCTTCGGAAACGCTCAGCGGGTGCTCGGGAGCTTCATGCGGCCAGCCGGTAGGCCACAGCCCCGGGTCGGGCCGCTCGGCGCGAATCCGTTCGCGTTCGCGCTCGGCACGCCACTCGGCGGCTACCCGGTCGATGATCGCTTGCGCCGACATGTCGTCCGGTTCGGCGTCTCGCCACCAGTTGAACCCCATCGCGTTTCACCCCTGCTCTCGCTCGTCCTCTGGGCGCACGCCACCCGGCGGGGTGTGATCACCGGGGGCCGCTCACGGCTCGCGGTGCGTCTGTTCCAGACGGGAGCAGACGCGCCCGCCGGGTGGGTGCGGCTGCAAGCGTCGCGCGGAAAACATCGCTGTGGACTGGTAAAACGGCTACAGCACGTCTACCGATCCGCCTACCATTCACCCATGGGGACGGACGGGGGGTTGCCTCCTGACATCGGGGAACGTTTGCGAGCCGCCAGGCAGGCGGCGGGGCTCTCGCTGGCCGAACTGGCTGCGCGAATACCGTTCTCGCGCAGCTACTTGGGGCATGTCGAGACGGGGACGCGCGTCGCCTCGGCCGATGTGGTCGCGGCATACACACGCGCGTGCGGCGAAGTGACATGCGACCCTGTCACACTGGTCAGTATGTTGGGCCGAGCGGATGTGGACCGGCGGTCGTTCCTGCGCACGTCCGCCTACAGCGCGGCGCTTTCGGCGACCGCGCTGGTGTCGCAGTCGGACGTGGCCCGCTTGGTGCGAGTCGGCGACTCGGCGCACGTCGGCATGCCGGAAGTGCGCGCCGTCCAAGGGATCACGGACGCTTTCTTGCGCCTGGACGAAGTCAAGGGCGGCGGTATCGGCCGGACCGCTGTCGCCGAATTCCTGAGCACCGATGTCGCGTCACTGCTGCGTTCCCGGTTCGCCGATTCGACGGTCCGCTCCGCCGCGTTCAGCTCCGCCGCCGAGCTGGCATACCTGGCGGGTTTCAAAGCGCACGACGCGGGGGAGGACGGCATCGCGCAGCGGTATTACCTCTCGGCGCTACGGCTCGCGCAGGAGTCCGGTGTCCCGGGACAGGACGGCTTCTGTTTCCGCATTCTCGGGTTACACGCCACCGATGTACGACAGCCGCAGCATGCCGCCGAGCTTGCCGAGCGTGGAACGGCGGCGGCGCGGGACAAAGTAAGTCCGGACACCATGTCCTTGTTCCTGGTCGGTCTCGCGCGCTGCTACGCCGAAACGGGGCACCATCTAGCAGCGCGCAATACCTTGCGGGAGGCCGAACCATGGATAACCACTACGGAAATCACCACCGAGTTACCCCGGTGGGCGGCGCTCTGGTGCCCGAACAAAGCGAGTGTGGCCAGGCAGACGTCGAAAGCGTTCGCCGCCCTGGGTGATCACGTTGAAGCCGAGCGGTACCTGTACTTGTCGCATTCGATGTGGAGCCCCGAGACGCACACCAGGATTCACGCTCTTTCCGCCGCCGAAACAGGGCTGATTCGTTGGCGGCTCGGACGACACGAGGACGCAGCGAAGCTCTGGCGCTCCGCGCTACCTGTTCTGTCCGCGGTGTCCTCGGATCGGGCGTCGAAAGTTCTGCATAAGGTGCGAAAGGCCGCGCCGGAACTGTTCGCCAGCACGGCAACATGACAGCGCCTCGCTGCACGACGCAGGTCCCGGTTCAATGATCGAGGATGCCACGCAGACTGCCCAATCGGAGTTCCGCGCCGTAGCCGTCCGCTGCGACCGAGTGGGAACGCGTCGACCAGGCCCGCTAGATCAAAGTTCCTCCGCCACAGCGGGATTCACACGCCCGCAGCGCCCGGTGCGGGCGATGCAGACCTGAACCGCCGTCCGACGTCGGTCGACCAAGCGGCGCGTCGAACGCGTCCG
>NZ_JBEYSX010000004.1:108211-422379 GCF_040642815.1 Nocardia sp. NPDC047648
CGGTATCCGCTCCGCCCCGGTTCGTAGCGATGCAGTCCTGAACCGCCGTTCGATGTCGGTCGACCAAGCGGCGCGTCGAACGCGTCCGGTATCCGCTCCGCCCCGGTTCGTAGCGATGCAGTCCTGAACCGCCGTTCGATGTCGGTCGACCAAGCGGCGCGTCGAACGCGTCCGGTATCCGCGCCGTTCAGTCGCGCTGCGGGCCGAGGCTGATGCCGCGGGTCGCCAGCCAGGGCAGCGGGTCGACCTTGTCGACGCCGTTCAGCCAGACCTCGAAGTGGCAGTGCGGGCCGGTGGAGAAGCCGCGGTTGCCGATGGTGGCGATCTGGTCTCCGGCGAGCACGCGCTGGCCCTGCGACACCGTGGCGGTGTCGATGTGGCCGTAGATGGTGACGGTGCCGTCGTCGTGCAGCAGGCGGACCCACATGCCGAAGCCCGACGCGGGACCGGCCTCGAGCACGGTGCCGTCGGCGACGGCGTAGATCGGGGTGCCGATCGGGCCCGCGATGTCGATGCCCAGATGCTGCACACCCCAGCGGGCGCCGAAGCCGGAGGTGAAGGTGCCCGCGGCGAACTTGGTGAAGAGCGGGCGAAGCTTCGCGGACTCCTGGGCGGCGAGGTCCTCGGCGTACTTCTGGCCCTTTTGCAGGATGTCGTTGAACTGGTCGAGGTGGGCGGGCGAGGAGACGTTCAGCACCTGGGGGGAGTCCGGCGCCGCCGTCGGATCGGCCATGTTCATCGACTGCGCGGCGATCTCGTGGATCTGCCCGGCGGCTTCGTAGTCGACCGCCTGTGACGGCTGTTCGGGCGAGGCGAACGCGGCCTGCCCGGCCGCGACCACCGCGCCCGCGGCGACGGCGGCGACCGCGGCCCGACCCTTGAGAGCGGCGGGCGGCGCCGCTACCCGGTGCGCGCCACCGCGCTTGTTCGTGGAGCGGCCCCCGCGGATGACGGTCGGCAGGACGGGTGCGCTCGGCTCCTCGTCGGCCTCGGCCTCGGGGGTCTCGGTCGCCCAGGATTCCTCGGGAGCCCAGCAGCCGGTGTCGGACACCCAGGGTTTCTCGTCGGGCGTCCAGGGCTCCTGCTCGGCCCACGCGTCGCCGGAGTTCCAGGCGCCGCCGTCGGACCAGGAGTCCTGCTGTGCCCAATTCTGTTGCGACCACGCGCTGTTGGTGTCCCATGCGTTGTCGTAGGCCGCGTTCTCATAGGCCGGCTGGTCGTAGCCCGAATCGTGAGCGGGCTCGGCCGCGAAGCCGTAATCGCCACCGGCGGGGCGGAAGTCGTATTCCGCCTGCGGCGCTGCCTCGTACCCGGCGTGATGCTGGTCGAACGAGGCGCCTGCGTGGCGGGCCGCCGGAGCGAAGGGCTCGTCGTCGGGGCGATAACGATGTCCCGACCGCAAGCGATCATCGGAAGCGAAGGTGGAGCTGTGGTTCATCGGCGGTGCCACATCGTGAAGCGGATGGAACTCGGATGCCGCTTGACCAGCGGCGTCGATCGGTCGAATGCGGAGCGGCTCTCCGTCTGCGGAGTGCTGTGCTGCGTCAAGCTTGCCGTCCTCCTAGTCGTGACCGTGTTGTGACATCGACCGCAATGACGGTAACGAAACGATGTCGTGCCCACAAGCGGTGTGCACGGTCCGTGACAAACATGTGAGATTCATCACCCTAACCCCACGGAATATCTCACTGCTGTATGGGCACTCCGGAGAGGTCGTTCAACGACGATTCGTAGTAGATCGCGGTTCGCTCCCGGGTTCGCCCGCTCTACCTGGCGCGGCGCCAGCAACCTACTCGCGAGTAGCGTTGGCCAGCGGTTTTGCCGCCCTGGGCGCCACTCCGTGACCTGCGCCACTTAGGATGAACGTGGCCGATTGGCCCTCCATGTGACTGATTAGAGTCCGACCCGACCCGCTTCCGACGTCGGGCCGCCAACAAAGACGTTGTCATCACAACGCAGACGAGACGGTGAGTACATGGATCTCTTCGAATATCAGGCGAAGGAGCTCTTCGTTAAGCACGGAGTGCCTTCGTCCGAGGGCCGCGTCACGGACACGGCCGAGGACGCCCGCGCCATCGCGGCGGAAATCGGCAAGCCGGTGATGATCAAGGCCCAGGTGAAGGCCGGTGGCCGCGGCAAGGCCGGTGGCGTGAAGTACGCCGCCACCCCGGATGACGCGCTGACGCACGCGCAGAACATCATCGGCCTGGACATCAAGGGCCACATCACCAAGAAGATCCTGGTGGCCGAGGCCAAGGACATCGCGGAGGAGTACTACATCTCCTTCCTGCTGGACCGCGCCAACCGGACCTACCTGGCCATGTGCTCGGTCGAGGGCGGCATGGAGATCGAAGAGGTCGCCGCCACCAAGCCGGAGCGGCTGGCGAAGGTTCCCGTCGACGCGGTCAAGGGCGTCGACCTGGCGTTCGCGCGTTCGATCGCCGAGCAGGGCCACCTGCCCGCCGACGTGCTGGACGCCGCGGCCGTGACCATCCAGAAGCTGTGGGAGGTGTTCGTCGCCGAGGACGCCACCCTGGTGGAGGTCAACCCGCTGGTGCGCACCCCGCAGGACGAGATCCTCGCGCTGGACGGCAAGGTCACCCTCGACGAGAACGCCGGATTCCGCCACCCGGAGCACGAGGCGTTCGCCGACCGGGACGCGACCGACCCGCTCGAGCTCAAGGCCAAGGAGAACGACCTCAACTACGTCAAGCTCGACGGTGAGGTCGGCATCATCGGCAACGGCGCGGGTCTGGTCATGTCGACCCTCGACGTCGTCGCCTACGCGGGCGAGGGCCACGGCGGTGTCAAGCCGGCCAACTTCCTGGACATCGGCGGTGGCGCCTCGGCGGAGGTGATGGCCGCCGGTCTCGACGTCATCCTGAACGACGAGCAGGTCAAGAGCGTGTTCGTCAACGTGTTCGGCGGCATCACCGCGTGTGACGCGGTCGCCAACGGCATCGTGAAGGCGCTGGAGATCCTGGGCGACAACGCGAACAAGCCGCTGGTGGTCCGCCTCGACGGCAACCGGGTGGACGAGGGTCGCCAGATCCTCGTCGAGGCCGCGCACCCGCTGGTGACGCTGGCGCAGACAATGGACGAAGGCGCCGACAAGGCCGCCGAACTGGCAGCCGCCCGATAACGACGGCCGAGTAAGGACGAAAAGAATGTCTATCTTCCTGAACAAGGATTCCAAGGTCATCGTCCAGGGCATCACCGGCGGCGAGGGCACCAAGCACACCGCGCTGATGCTGAAGGCGGGCACCCAGATCGTCGGCGGTGTGAACGCGCGCAAGGCGGGCACCACCGTCGCGCACACCGACAAGGACGGCAACGCGGTCGAGCTGCCGGTGTTCGGCACCGTCGCCGAGGCCATCAAGGAGACCGGCGCCGACGTGTCCATCGCGTTCGTGCCGCCGAAGTTCGCCAAGGACGCCATCATCGAGGCCATCGACGCGGAGATCCCGCTGCTCGTGGTCATCACCGAGGGCATCCCGGTGCAGGACACCGCCTACGCGTGGGCCTACAACGTGGAGAAGGGCGCCAAGACCCGGATCATCGGCCCGAACTGCCCCGGCATCATCACCCCCGGCGAGTCGCTGGTCGGCATCACCCCGGCCAACATCACCGGCAAGGGCCCGATCGGCCTGGTCTCCAAGTCCGGCACCCTGACCTACCAGATGATGTACGAGTTGCGCGACTTCGGCTTCTCGACCTCCATCGGCATCGGCGGCGACCCGGTCATCGGCACCACCCACATCGACGCCATCGAGGCGTTCGAGAAGGACCCGGAGACCAAGCTGATCGTGATGATCGGCGAGATCGGCGGCGACGCCGAGGAGCGGGCCGCGGCCTACATCAAGGCCAACGTCACCAAGCCGGTCGTCGGCTACGTGGCGGGCTTCACCGCCCCCGAGGGCAAGACGATGGGCCACGCGGGCGCCATCGTGTCCGGTTCGTCGGGCACCGCCCAGGCGAAGAAGGACGCGCTGGAGGCCGCGGGCGTGAAGGTCGGCAAGACGCCGTCCGAGACCGCCGCGCTGGCTCGCGAGATCCTGGAGAAGGCCAGCATCACCGCCTGATCTCCCCCCGCGCACGAAGGCCGCCTCCGAATTCGGGGGGCGGCCTTCGTCATGTGTGGCGGCGGGCTCTGGCTTGGGCAGTAGCCGAGCATCCGGACCCGCCACGCGCGGAACTGTTCGATGTGCCGGGGGTTCCGTCTTCCCCTTCTCTGTTCACAACGAGGCAGCCGAATGGATGGTTCATCGACCTGTCACCGGAAATTCCCCGCTATTGAGAACCCCCGTGGTGTGAAAAGCGCCATCGCGGGCAACAGTTTCAAAGAGCGGTAGGTGGTCTCGCTAGGTGCTTCGCACCGGACATGTGCCGCGACCTGCCGGGATACGGGCGGACTCGCCCATTCCGGCCGTCGCGGCAGGGTGACCGGGGCGAGACAGTGCAGTAGCGTCAGAAGTAATCCAGCCGTGAAGACCATGTACGACTCGATTGAGGAGACGACGACATGTCCTACCCGACCGGGGGCTCCGGGTACAACACACCCCAGCCCTCAGCGCCATCCAGTCAGAGCCCGGCGACGGGTGGTGCCACTTCAGGTTCGAGCGCTACCGGTTCCGATGCCAAAGGTCTGCCGTTCTTCCTGGTGGTCGGCGTAGCCGCGCTCGGCGTGATCAACTTCCTGCTCGGCTTCCTGCCGTTCCTCGGCAGCAAGCCCATCGATATCGGCGGTCGCAGGGTCAGCGCACCGGAAACGGCCAACTTCTTCGAGGTGGCGTCCGGCACGCCGCTGCTGGGTCTGCTGTTGCTGGGCGGCCTGCTCGCCGCGCTGTCGCTGCTGCCGAAGCAGAACTGGATCGGCGCGGCCGCGGCGGCTTCGACCGCGGGCTTCATCGCGCTGCTGTTCCAGTCGTTCAACTTCGGTGAGGGCAGCGAGCTGAAGGCGGGCGCGTACGTCCTGCTCGTGCTGGCCTTCGCGCAGGCGGCGGTGTCGATCGCCGCGGCGCTGTTCGACGCGGGCATCCTCAAGGCCCCCGCACCGCGCCCGGCCACCGCGCCGAGCGGATTCGGCCAGGGCGGCTACGGCCAGCAGCAGCCGTCGTACGGACAGGGTCAGCAGTCCTACGGCCAGGGCCAGCCCGGTTACGGAGCAAGCCCGTACGGTCAGGCGGGCTATGGCGCTCAGGCCGCGCCGCCGCAGTTCCCGTCCCAGGCGGGGCAGCCCTCGCCCTATGGGCAGCAGCAGAGTCAGCCGGGTTACGGTCAGGCGCAGCAGGGCCAGTCGTACGGCCAGCCGCAGTCGCCCTACGGGCAGAGCCAGCAGACCACGGCCTATGGCGCGTCCCAGCAGCCGGGCTCGCCGTACGGCGCGCAGCCGCGCCCGGACGAGAGCGTCACCCAGCACTTCGGCGGCCAGCAGCAGACCGGTCAGCAGGCGCCCTACGGTACGCCCGGCTACGGCCAGCAGCAGGCGCAGCCTGGCCAGCAGAACCAGCCGTTCGGCGGCGAGCAGAGCGGCGATCCGTCCTCGGATGCCACCCAGGCGTTCCGTCCCTCCTCGGACGACAACAACAACAAGTAGGAACTCAGCGGCGTCCCCCGGCGCGGCGGTCGCGTGCCTGCGGCGCGCCTGACCCGCTCGCGCCGGGGAGGATGCCACGCTGAATCGCCATGAGCTCCTCCAGAAACTCCTCGACCCGCCGGATCGGCGGGTCGCGTGCGTCGCAGCCGCCCCCGGACGCGGACGAAGACGGGTTTCTGTCCCTCACCCCCGAGCGATCCAGGGTGCTCATCGCGGTCGCGGGCCGCCCCTCGGCCTTCGGGCTGACCACCCTCGTCGTCCTCGTCTTCGTCACGCTGCTGGCCTCCGGCAGCGATCTGGACGGCACCTCCGGCGCGATCGCCGCCTCCTGGCTGGGCGTGCACCAGGTTCCGCTGGTGATCGGCAAGACCTCGCTCGGACTACTTCCGCTGTTGCCGACCGCGCTGCTGGTCTGGCTGGCCGCACGGGAATGCGCGCGCGCCGTGGAACCGCAGTCCACCAGGGCGGATCTCGGATGGATCGTGGGCGCCGCGGTGGGCGGTCCATTACTGGTCACCTCCGTCTGCCTCGCGGTCACCGAAGACGCTTCCGGTGTCATCGCACTGCAACCGCCGAACACCCTCGCCGCCTTCGCCTGGGTCGCGGCGCTGTATCTGCTCGCCGCCGCCATCGGTATCGCCGTCCGTCTCCGGCGACAGCTGTTCGCGGTGCTGCGCCTGCCCGATTGGGCGGTATCCGGTCTCTACGGCGCGGGGCGTTCGGTCCTGCGCCTGCTGGGCTGCGCGACGGCGGTCGTGGTGATCTCGTTCCTCGCGCACATTTCCCGCCTGGGCGAGATGTATCAGTCGGCGGGCAACTTCGGAGGCGTCCTCGGCCTGACGCTGCTCTCGCTGGCGTACGTGCCGAACCTGGCCATCCAGACCGTCGGTGTGCTGGTCGGTTCCAGCGCGCAGATCGGCGCCGCGTCCTTCGGGGTGTTCTCCGTCGTCGGCGGCCCCATCCCGGCCTTCCCACTGCTGGCCGCTGTGCCGACCGGCCCGGCGGCGGGATGGTGGCCGGTGCTGCTGGTGGTTCCCGCCGCGGTCGGCGTGCTCGGCGGGCTCGATCTCGCGCGCACCTCCACCGACCGGATCACTGCGCCGTGGGCCACGCTCACCTCCGCCGGGCTCGCCGCGCTCGCGCTCACGCTGGCCGGCGCGGTGGCGGGCGGCGAACTCGGCGCGGTCGGCCGGGTCGGGCTGGACCTGCCGGTGTTCCCCTTGATCACGTTCGCCTGGCTGGCCGTTCCCGGCTGCGCGGGCCTGGCGTTCGCGCGATGGTTCCTCGTACCGGTGGGCGTCCCGCCGGGCGACTACACCGATCCGTACGACGATTACCTCGACGAGGACGACGCCGACTACGACGCCTATTACGAAGCGGACGACGGCGACTACTACGAGGACGACTACTACGACGACTACGAGCGGCCGGAGCTGGAAGCCCCACTGGACGCCGAACTCGTCGACGATCCGCCCGCGATCGAGTCCGGCGGCCGATACCACCACGACGCCACATCGGACATCGTCGACGCCGAAGTGGTCGAGGCGGACCTGCCGGACAGTGACCGGGTGGACGGTCGTTAGGCTCTAACCCGGCGGTGCCGCATCCATCCGCCATCCGATCGATCAGGGAGTAGAGCGCTGACGTCCCCGCATGCCTCGTGGAAGCCGGCAGCGACGCCGGCCACCGTCGTCGTGCTGGCGTCGGGCACCGGCTCACTGCTGCGTGCCCTGCTGGACGCCACGGCCGCACCCGGCTATCCGGCGAAGGTCGTCGCGGTCGGCGTCGACCGGCTGTGCGCCGCCACCACCCACGCCGACGCCGTGGGCATACCGCATTTCCGGGTGGCGCTGAAGGACTTTCCGGACCGTGCCGCGTGGGATGTGGAGCTCACCGAGACCGTCGCCGCGCACCAGCCGGATCTGGTGGTATCGGCGGGTTTCATGAAGCTGCTCGGTCCCGCCTTCCTGGACCGGTTCGGCGGCCGGATCATCAATACCCATCCCGCCCTACTGCCCGCCTTCCCCGGCGCGCACGGCGTGCGTGACGCGCTCGCCTACGGCGCGCGGGTCACCGGCTGCACCGTGCATCTGGTCGACGAGGGCGTGGACACCGGGCCGATTCTCGCGCAGGAGGCGGTGCCGGTGCTGCCGGGTGACGACGAGGCCGCCCTGCACGAGCGCATCAAGGTTGTCGAGCGACGGTTGCTGGCGGAGGTCGTCGCCGCCGTCGCGACACGAGGCATTGTCTCCGACGGACGAAAGGCAGTTATCCCAGATGAGCGAGTTCTCCGGTGAGTGAACGCAAGCCGATCAGCAGGGCGCTGGTGAGCGTCTACGACAAGACGGGTCTCGTGGAGCTCGCGACCGGTCTGCACGCCGCGGGCATCGAGCTGGTCTCGACCGGTTCCACCGCGGGCAAGATCGCGGACGCGGGCATCCCGGTGACCAAGGTCGAGGACCTGACCGGGTTCCCGGAGACCCTGGACGGCCGGGTCAAGACCCTGCACCCGCGGGTGCACGCGGGCATCCTGGCGGACTCGCGCAAGCAGGAGCACGTCGACCAGCTCGTCGAGCTCGGCGTCGAGGCGTTCCAGCTGGTGGTGGTCAACCTCTACCCGTTCACCCAGACCGTGGCGAGCGGGGCGAGCCCCGACGAGTGCGTGGAGCAGATCGATATCGGCGGGCCGTCCATGGTGCGCGCCGCGGCGAAGAACCATCCCTCGGTGACGGTGGTCGTCGACAGCGGCGACTACGACGACGTGCTGGCCGCGGTGAAGTCCGGCGGTTTCACGCTGGCCGAGCGCACGGCCCTGGCGGCCAAGGCGTTCCAGCACACCGCGAGTTATGACGTGGCGGTCGCGAGCTGGATGACCAACGTGCTGGCCACGGGCGACGCGGCCGAAGACACCGCGATCCGGTTCCCCGAATGGCTCGGCGGCACCTGGGCGCGGTCGGCGGTGCTGCGCTACGGCGAGAACCCGCATCAGTCCGCCGCCCTGTACACCAACGGCGACGGCAGCCTCGGGCTGGCGCAGGCGCGGCAGCTGCACGGCAAGGAGATGTCGTACAACAACTACGTCGACGCCGACGCGGCCTGGCGCGCCGCCCATGACCACGAGGCCCCGGCCGTCGCGATCATCAAGCACGCCAACCCGTGCGGCATCGCCCTCGGCGCCGACATCGCCGAGGCGCACCGCAAGGCGCACGCCTGCGACCCGGTCAGCGCGTTCGGCGGCGTGATCGCCACCAACCGCGAGGTCACCGTGGAGATGGCCGAGCAGGTCGCCGAGATCTTCACCGAGGTCATCGTCGCGCCGTCCTATGCGGACGGCGCGGTGGAAGTGTTGCAGCGCAAGAAGAACGTGCGCATCCTCGTCGCCGAGCCGCCGCGGCGCGCGGGCGCCGAGCTGCGCCCGATCAGCGGCGGCGTCCTGCTGCAACAGCGCGACGTGCTGGACGCGCCGGGCGACGACCCGGCCAACTGGACCCTGGCCGCGGGCGAGCCCGCCGACGCCGAAACGCTTGCCGATCTGGCGTTCGCCTGGCGCGCCTGCCGGGCCGTGAAGTCCAACGCGATCCTGCTCGCGCACGAGGGCGCTTCGGTCGGTGTCGGGATGGGCCAGGTCAACCGTGTGGACGCGGTCGGCCTCGCGGTCCAGCGGGCCGGGGACCGCGCCAAGGGCTCGGTGGCGGCCTCCGACGCCTACTTCCCGTTCCCGGACGGTCCGCAGACCCTCATCCAGGCCGGTGTCCGCGCCATCGTGCAGCCCGGTGGTTCGGTGCGCGACCAGGAGACCATCGACCTCGCTCGCGAGGCAGGCGTCACCCTCTATCTCACCGGGGCCCGCCACTTCGCCCACTGAGATCGGTAGTCCTGGAACGCCGCGTCGGATCGAAGGTCCGGCGCGGCGTTTTCGTTCCAGCAGAGATGACGCGGCCGTGGATCGCGCACACGGCAAGGCGCTTCGGCGTGGCCGGCGCAAGCCGGTAGCTACCCGGCCTCCCAGGTGGGAAGGCGGAGGCGAATCCGTGCGGCCCGGAGTCCCCGGCCGTGCCGCGCGTCGTCCTAGGCCGCGCTGAGCACGGTGCGGTTGCCGAGCGGTTCTTTCAATGGCACCTCCAGGGTGCCGAATACCGCGATCATGGTGCACATCCGGCCCACCGCCTCGGCGCGGCTGCCCGAGCGCAGTTCGACGGTGACCGTCGACGCGGTCTCGGTGACCGTGGCGTCCACGCCATAGCACTCCGGCGATCCGGTTTCGAAGTTGACCGCTATCTTGTTGTCCGCCAAGCGAGTCCACGATTGGAACGGAATCGGATGCGCGCCGACGATGGCCGGATCGGCGGTGAACTCATTGCCCTGGTTCCCGCGCGGGTCCTCGATCGGCCTCTGCGGCGCGGCGCTCGACGCGGCGCTCGTGCTCTGCGGTGCCCCCTCCTCGCCGGAGTCGCCGCAGCCTCCGACGGCGAGGCAGGCGAGTACTACGGCGACAGCTGTGGCGGCGCGTCCGGCCTGGATCCGATCCATACCGACACCCTAGTCCCGGAGCTGGTTCGCCTATCGCCACGGCGGGTGCGTCGTGCACTGGGACGAACCCCACAGTGAACGTTCCGCGAACCCTGCGCGTAACAGCTCCGAAAATCGTTCGGGGGCAGTAAGTTCTGCGGGGATGCGCGCCGGGAAGTGGTGGCGCGCGTCCATGTCGGATGCTCTACCAGCTTTTTCTGGAAAGGAAGTATCGTGGTCGACACGCTGCGCGTAGGCGAAGAACTCGGGCGGGGGCAATCGCTCCAGGGCGGGGCCTACACCCTCACTTTGCAGGACGACGGCAATCTAGTGCTGTCCGAGCCGGGCGGAAATGTGGTGTGGGCCACCCAAACTCATGATCAGGGCGTCGAGCGGGCCGTGCTCCAGGAGGACGGCAACTTCGTGCTCTACAAGAGCGACGGCGCCGCGTGGGCGACCGAGACCAACGGCCGGGCGGCCGATCGGCTCGTCGTGCAGCCCGATCGCAACGTCGTGCTGTACGGCGCCGACGGCGGCGCGCTGTGGGCGTCCGATACCCACACCGACACTCCGCTGCCCGCCCCGGAACCGGAGCAGGCGCCGGAGCCCGAACAGGTCGCGGCTCCGGCCGCCGAGGAGGTGCCGCCCCCGCCTCCGGCTCCCGAGCCGCGCACCTACACCGTCGAGCCGGGCGACACCCTGTGGGCGATCGCCGAGCGTTTCTACGGCGACGGAAACCGCTACCAGGAGATCGCGGACGCCAGCGGCATCCCGAACCCGGACGCGATCAACCCCGGCCAGGTGCTGACCATCCCGTGATCCGGCCGGTCCGATAGCCGCGACGACAAAGACCCCCGATGCGTGCGCATCGGGGGTCTTTCCGCTTCGCTCGTCGCGCGGTTCGCCTACCGGCTGGTGAACGGCAGCAGGGCCATCTCACGGGCGTTCTTCACCGCGACAGCGACCTGGCGCTGCTGCTGCGGGGTGAGCCCGGTGACCCGGCGGCTGCGGATCTTGCCGCGATCGGAGATGAACGTACGCAGCAGGTTCACGTCTTTGTAGTCGACCGTCTCGATGCCGGCGGCGATGAGCGGGTTCTTCTTCGGACGGCGGGCCTGCTCGGCGCGGACCTTCTTCGACGGTGCTCGCTTGACTGCCATATGACGAGTTCCTTCTCGAGATCAGTGGTTGTCTACCAGCTCGATTTGTGCACACCGGGCAATTCGCCCCGGTGGGCCATCTCGCGCACACGCACACGGGAGAGTCCGAACTTCCGGAGATGACCGCGCGGTCGTCCGTCGGCGGCGTCCCGATTGCGCAATCGTACCGGACTGGCATCGCGCGGCTGCTTCCGCAGTTCTGCCTGGGCCGCCGCGCGTTCGGACTCCGGCGTATCCGGCTTCCGGATGAGATCCTTCAGCTCGGCGCGTCGTGCCGCGTAGCGCGCCACGATCGTCCTGCGCTGCTGATCGCGCGCGATCTTCGACTTCTTGGCCATCTCAGCGCTCCTCGCGGAAGTCGACGTGTTTGCGCACCACCGGGTCGTATTTGCGCAGTACCAGGCGGTCCGGGTCGTTGCGGCGATTCTTGCGGGTCACGTAGGTGTACCCGGTGCCCGCTGTGGACTTCAGCTTGACGATCGGGCGGATGTCGGTCGATTTCGACGCCATGGGTCGCTCCTCAGATCTTGTCGCCGCGGGCCCGGATCCGGGCCACTACGGCCTCGATCCCGTCCCGGTCGATGGTCTTGATGCCCTTGGCGGAGACGGTCAGTGTGACGCGCCGGCCTTCGCTGGGCAGGTAGTAGGTCTTGCGCTGGACGTTCGGGTTCCAGCGGCGGCTGGTCCGCTTGTGCGAGTGCGACACGGACTTACCGAAGCCGGGCTTGCGCCCGGTGACCTGGCAGTGGGCCGACATCCGGACTCCCTCCAGTAGATGACAATCATTTTCGACAATGGCTGTCCAGCAATGTACCGTTGCCTTACAGCAAATGAAAATCGTTACTGAAAGGAGTACCGGTGGCGGCGGCAGATTCCCCACCCGAGTCCGACCGCAGAACGCCCGTGGTGGTGCTCGCCGGTTTCGCGGGACTCGCCGCGACGGGCGTCGATCGCGCGGCCGCGGTGCTGGGCATGGCTCCGGGCACCATCGTGGTTCGCCACGATCTGACGCAGCTGCGGGAAGGCATCGTGCACCGCACGGTGCGCACCGCGACGCGGGAGACTTCGGCGGTGCTCGAACTCGCGCACGGCTGCGTCTCGTGCACGCTGCGGATGGATCTGCTTCCGCTGTTGCGCACTCTCTCCCAGCGTGAATCGGTGGATCGCATCGTGCTGGCGCTGGACCCGGCGTTCGAGGCCGAAGCGGTGTGCCAGGCGATCGAGCATGTCGTGGTCGCCGGCGTGCACGGCCGCATAGACGGCCCGGCCGGGCGCGACGTGCGGGTGGACGCGGTTGTCACCTGCTTGGACGCGGGCGCCTGGCTCGCCGACGCGACCGGGGACGACACACTCGCCGAACGCGGCCTCGCCGCCGCCGACGACGACCGCACGGTGGCGCAGGTCGCGGTCGGGCAGGTCGATTTCGCCGATGCCGTGATCGCCTTGGCCGCCGTCACGCCCGAAGCGCTGCTCGCGGACATGGCCGTCGACCGCGGCAAACTCGCCGCCGTCCTGGCCCGGTTGGTCCCCGGCGCGCCGATCGCCTGGGTGGACGAGCCGGACTCCATCACCCCCGCGCTGGCCGAAACGCTGCTCACGCGCGTCCCCGCCGATTCGCGCCGCGGCAGGATCTTCGACGCGCACGCGCCGCTGCTGCGTGGCCGACCGCCCTTGACCGGTGACTACGGCGTCGAACTCGTGGAGTTCGCCGCGGCGCGGCCCTTCCATCCCGCCCGCCTGCACCAGGCTCTCGACGTGTTGCTCGAGGGCGTGGTCACCGCCCGCGGGCGTGTCTGGCTGGCCACGCAGCCCGACGAGGTGGTGTGGCTCGAATCAGCCGGTGGCGGCCTGCGGGTGGGCGGTGCCGGGCGCTGGCTGGCCGCGCTGCCGGAAGAGGAACTGGCCGAAGCCGATCCGGAGCGCCGCGCGATGGCCGCCCTGCGCTGGGACGAGCGGTTCGGGGACCGGGACGTCTCGCTGTCGATCCTCGTGCACGACGCCGATCCGGCGGAGATCCGCGAAGCGCTGCACTGGGCGCTGGTGGAGGACGACGAACTGCGGCTGGTCGAGCGTGCGCCGGAGCGAGTCGCCCAGTGGGAGGACCCCTTCGGGGAATGGCACGCCGACCCGTGCGCGAACGGCGACCAACCGGGACAACCCGTAGAGGACGCGAAAAGCCCGAGAGGAGAGGCGAAATGAAGAAGGGAATCCACCCGGACTACCACTTGGTGGTCTTCGAGGACGTGAACACCGGCAAGCGATTTCTCACCCGGTCCACGGCCACCGGCACGCGCACCGTGGAGTGGGCGGACGGCAACACCTATCCGCTGCTGACGGTGGACGTCACCGCCGACTCGCACCCGTTCTGGACCGGTGCGCACCGCGTGCTGGATACCCAGGGCCGGGTGGAGAAGTTCGAACGCAAGTACGGCAAGCGCGCACGGAAGGAATCCTGAGATGGCGGTACCGAAGCGGAGGATGTCGCGGTCGAACACCCGCAGCCGCCGGTCGAATTGGAAGGCCGCGCCCGTGGATCTGGTGCCGGTGACCGTCGCGGGCGTCGTGCACAAGGTGCCGCGCCGGTTGGTCGCGGCCGTGCGGCGCGGATTGATCGACGTCGAGAAGCTCTGAGCGGTACGCGCCGAAAGTGTCGTGCCGCCCTTCGCCGCGCGAGCGCCTGTCTCGACGGGCGATTGCTCGGCCGATGCGGACGGGGCTCCGGATGAGCAGGATGCTGGTCAACCGTCCGGAAACGGCCACGTCGATGCCTTCTGAGGAGAATTTCGCCCCGATCACCAAGGCGCAATGGCTAATATCTAGCAAACTATGTGTCCCGCATCACGTCGCACTATTGCGCGGGAAGCGATTGCGATCGGATAGCCAGGCGATGAATCCCGGACCAATGGTTGGTTTTCGGTGGCGGAAAAGTTCACCGAAAATGGTGCGCTCACAGCCCGATACCGGTACCCTCGTCGTCGAGGGCGGGTTCTCTTGGTTTCCAAGAGAACCCGTCCATCGCCAATTCCGGGGCTGTTCGCCGGTTTCCGCTCTCCCGAGTCGCTCTCGTCCACCGGACCGCGCGGCTCCGATCGTCGCGCCGGTGTGAGACTCAGTTTTTCGAGGTCAACGCCGCCGGGCCGTCGTCACCGCCCGGCGCGCGCCGAACGCCACCGTCGTGTCCGGGCAGCCCGGGCAGATCCGGCAACAGGGCCTCCAAGCGCGCGAGCTGCTCGCCGACCAGCGCCGCGGGACCCTCGATCAGCGACAGCGGCCACGGCCAGTGCCGCCCGTTCCAACGTTCCACCTGGTCGGTCAGTTCGGCGGTCGTCGCCTCCAGTTCGCTGATCTCGGTGCGCAATTCGCCGACTTGCGTTCGCAATTCGGCGGATTCGCGCTCCAATGCGGCGATTCGCGCCAGTGCCGCGGCCAATCCGTCCACCAGCGTCCGATTCCGGCCGTCCGCGTCGGCGCCCAGTTGCGGCCAGCCCGACAAGCCGGGTCCGCGCAGCTGAATCTGGATGTCGCGCAGCACTTCCTCTTGTTCCGGCGTCACGTCCGGATCCTCCCGTCCCACGAAATCCCACTGGCCGAAATCGGTCGTCTCGGCCTCGTTCACGTCACAGAGCACGCCGCCGACCGTCACCTGGCGCAGCGTCTGATGGATCGCGCGTCTGGTCTCCACGTTCGTGCCCGACCACGCGTCGGTCTGCCATGCCCACGTCGCGTACCCCGCGTCCAGTGCGCGGCTGACCGCCCAGTACCCGCCGTAGATACCGACGTTCGGGCGGCCGAGCACGGTCGCCGCACCGTCCAGATAGGCGTGGACGCGTAATTGATCCTGCTGCGAAGCGTCGAAATCAGCCGAGAAATAGATCGGCCGGTCCACCCGGCCGCCGCAGCGCAGCACCTGGGCGAGGGCCGCGCGCGCGTCCACGATGCCCGCACCGTAGCCGTCCAGCATCCGCGCGGCCGTGGTCTCCCAATTCGAGACGATCGAGATTCCGTGCGTCCGCAGATCGTTCGCCTCGGCCGGGGTGAGCAGCTTTCCCGGCAAGCTCGGGCCACCCGCGGACAGATACCGCACCACGAAGTCGTACCCCGCCGCCCGAATCGCCGCGCCCCCCGGACGTCCCGCGGCGTAGTCGAGACCGAAACGCATGGCCTCCACTGTAAGTGGGCCGGGCGGGTGAATCCGGGGCATCGCCGAATCCGCACCACCCGCGGGGATCGGTCAGCGCGAAACGGTGGAACAGCCCCGTTCCGCGCCGTGAATCCGAACCGCGGGCCGTGTGATTCGCCGTTATCGGCGACCGCGGGTCAGCGGACGGGTTGCAGCTTCGGCCGCCGCACCTTCGGCGGACCGGCCAGCTCACGGCGATCCGGCGCGATCAGCACCGCGGAGATCGGCACGGTCAACGCCAGCAAGCCGATGACGAACATGGGGAACACGAAGTCGAACAGCTCGACGCCGCCGGGCACCTTCGCCGTCCGGTCCACATCGAAATGCAACGCGGCCAGCGCCGTGTAGTACGTGGCGGACACGCCGACGCCGAACAGCAGCACGGTCGCGGCGCGGGCCAGCGGGAAGCGCATGGTCTGGAACAACCACAGCGTCGCGGTCGCGGTGATCACCCCGATCACGGCGGAGACGGCGGCCAGCCAGGTCGTCACGCCGACCGATCCCTGGATCTCGAGTGAGCCGATGCCGAGATAGTGCGTGACGCCGATGCCGAGGCCGAGCACCAAACCGCCGGGCAGCAGCAGCGTCAGCCGAGGCGTGCGCCCGATGATCAGCAGCGCCGCGAAGACGGCCGCGATGGACACCACCAAGGCGGAGATCAGCCTGCCCGGGTCGTACCGCATCGCGCTGCCGGGCACTTTGAGGCCGAGCATGGCCACCGAGGTGGCCAGCCACGCCCCGACGCCGCCGAGCGAGATCGCCGCCGAGATCAGCCACACCAGGCGGAACTGGACCGAGCGCGCGCCGTGCACGATGCAGGCGAGACCCACCACCGCGCCGAGCACCGAGATGCCCAGCGAGAGCGCGATCATCCAGTAGCCGAGGGCGAACTGGTCGACGGACGCCCCGCCTGCGGCCAGCACCGCGACCTCACGCATGGCGGGCGGTCCCTTCCAGCTCGCTGGCTTTCAGCTGAGCGATCGCGTACTCGGTGACCGCGGCGAGCGCCTGACGCACCTCCATCGCGTTGCGCGCGTCGATGTCCACGATCGGCACCCCCTCGCGCACCGAGAGCGCCTCGCGCAGCTCCGCGATGGGGAAGCGCGGCGCGTCCGGGAAGCGGTTGACCGCGATCAGGAACGGCAGCTTGCGTGCCTCGAAGAAGTCGACAGCGGCGAAGCTGTCCTCCAGCCGCCGGGTGTCGATCAGCACCACCGCGCCGATCGCGCCACGGATCAGGTCGTCCCACATGAACCAGAACCGCCGCTGACCAGGCGTCCCGAACAGGTAGAGCACCAGGTTGCCCGGCAGGATGATCCGGCCGAAGTCCATGGCGACGGTGGTCGTCTCCTTCTCCGGCGTCTCGGCGAGATCGTCGATGCCGTCGGAGTATCGGGTCACCATCGCCTCGGTGCGCAGCGGAACGATCTCCGACACCGCGCCGACGAAGGTGGTCTTGCCCGCGCCGAAGCCGCCCGCGACGACGATCTTGGTCGAAGCGACCCGATTCTCGAAGCCGTCCGGTCCGGGGGCGTTTCCCGGTCCGAGATTCGCACTTGGCCCGGGATGTCCACTGGGCCCCAGATTCCTATAGGGCGCGGAGTCCACGCAATGTCCTCTCCATCAGGGAACGGCGCTCGTCATAGCTCGCCTCTTCGGTCAGGGTCGAATGCACGCGCATGGTGCCATCGACGACGAGGTCGCCGATCACCACCCGGACCATGCCGAGCGGCCGGTCCAGATGTGCCGCGATCTCCGCGACCGACAGGCGGTGCGTGCCGAGCCGGAGGATCTCGGTGCGGATATCGCCGGTCGGCCAGTCGAGATGTGCAGTGTACGACAAGGTTTCGATGACCGCCTCCAATGGCAGGTCGATCGCGGGTTCGGTACGCCCCGAGGTCAGGGCGTAGGGCCGGACGCGCGTTGTCGGGCGTGGTCCGGGGCCGTATGGGTTGGACATCTCACGCTCAGACAGCGGTGCGCGCGGTCGCGGTGACCACCGAACCCACCCGATCGACGAGCAGTGCCATCTCGTAGCCGATGCGGCCGATGTCATGCGACTTGTTCGCCAGCACGGCCAGATGCGAGCCGTTGCCGACGCTCATCACCAGCAGGTAGCCGCGCTGCATCTCCACGATCGACTGCATCACCTTGCCGCCGTCGAACAGCGAGGCCGCGCCCATGGAGAGGCTGGCGAGCCCGGCGGTGACGGCGGAGAGCTGTTCGGCGCGATCGCTGGGCAGATGCGGACTGGTGGCCTGCAACAAGCCGTCCGCCGATACCAGCACCGCATGGGACACGCCGGGCACATCGCGGGTGAAGCGGGCGACCAGCCAGTTCAGATTCTCGTCTGTGGTGCTGTTGTTCGCGTTGGTCATGCAAGCCCTCCGTCGTTGTACTGCGCATTGGCCCGCCCGCTGCGGACCCCACTGAGATGCCTGGTCAGGTTGTTGCGAATTTCTTCCGGATCACGCGGGCCCGCGTCCTCCACCGGCGCCAGGCCGCCCGGCACCAGCTGGGCGCCCGGCCTGCGGATCGGCAGCCCGCCGACGGTGCGCGCGGTGGTGGTCGGATGACTCGCATCCTCGGCGGCCAGCCAGCCCGCGTCACCAGGCGAGGACCACGAGCTTTCCGGCGATTGCGAAGTCGAGGGCTCGACCAGCCATTCCGAGACCATGCGCTGATAGATCGGGGTCGGGGACGCTCCGGCGACCGGCTGGAGCCGGGAGGAGGTCACCGTCGCGGGTTCCGGTGCCACCTCCTGCGGCGGGTCGACGGGTGCGGCGGGCTTCCGGATCGGAAGACCGGATCGCGCGGTGGTCTGCGGCGCGGGCGCTTGGCTCGGCACGGTCGGCGTGGGGCCGGTCGCCGGCTCGTCGTCCTTCACCTCGGCCCACAGATCGGTGGGCGCCGGCTTCTGCTCCCGTTCGACGGCGTGTTCACCGGTGGTGGTCGCCACCGAGGCGAACGGACCGGTCGGGGTGCGGTCGTCGGTGCGCGGCGTGAGCACCGGCCACGGCTGGGTGGGCGGCTGATCCGCCGGGTTGACCGCCCGGCCCACCGGCGTGGAGACCGTGGGCTGGTCGGGGGTGTCGGCCACGCGGATGGCCGGACGACGCTGCGGCAAGCCGGAACTCGTCACGCCGAAACGCGCGGTGTCGCGCTGCGGCAGGCTCGGCACCGGAACCAGGTTGCGCGGGTGCGCACCGGTGGGCTGCGTGACGTGCGGGGGCAGGTGGTGCTCGGCGGTCAGGTCGAGCGGCTTTCCCGCCGGGTCGGTGACGTCCATCGGCGGCGCGACCAGCGCGCCCGGCAGGTGCACGCTGGCGGTGATGCCCGGCTGCTGCGCCATCGTGGATGTGCGCCGCAGGCTGACCGTGATGGTGTGGCGCTTGGCCAGCCGGCCGACGACGAACAGGCCCATGCGGCGCGCGGTCTCGACCGTCACCTCACCACCGGAGGCGAGCCGGTCGTTGGTCGTCTGCAGGTCCTCCAGCGACATGCCGAGGCCGCGGTCGGTGATCTCGATCAGGTAGCCGCCGTCCACCGCGCGCGAAACCATCACCGTGACCGGCGTGGTCGGCGGCGAGTAGCGCAGCGCGTTGTCGATCAGCTCGGCGAGCAGGTGCTCGATGTCGACGGCGGGCTCGCCCGCCACGATGCCGTCGGGCACCGCGCCGATCTCGACGCGCTGGTAGTCCTCGACCTGGGAGACCGCGCTCCACAGCATGTCCGACAGCGGCACCGGGTGCAGCTGGCCGCGGCGCAGCGCGGTACCGGCGAGCACCAGCAGGTTGTCGCCGTTGCGGCGCATGCGGGTGGCCAGGTGGTCGAGGCGGAAGAGGCTCTGCAGCCGGTCGGTGTCGTCCTCGTCGTGCTCGAGGTCCTCGATCAGCGCGAGCTGCTGCTCGACCAGCGATTGGCTGCGGCGGGACAGGGTTTCGAACATGTTCCCGATCTGCAGGCGCAAGCGGGCCTGGTCGGCGGCGAGGTTGAGCGCCTGTTCGTGGATCTCGTCCACGGCGCGAGCCAGCTGGCCGATCTCGTCGGTGGTGTGCACCGCGACCGGGGTGATCTCGGGCGTGGTGCCGCCGGCGCGCACCACGGCCAGCTCGTCGGGCAGCTTGATGTGCGCCACCTCGAGCGCGTCCCGCCGCAGGCGGCGGACCGGGACGACCAGGGTGCGCGCCACCGAGAGGGCCAGCGCCAGGCCCGCGAGCAGCATGCCGATGACGATCGTCGTCTCGCGCAGCGCACCGGCCTGCGCTTCGGTGGTGCGGGCGGCCAGCGCGGCATCGATGGTGTCGATCAGCTGCGCGGTGGTCTTCTCGTAGGTGTCCGAACTGACCAGCAGCGAGTCGATGACGGCCGGGTTGGACGCCGGATCGGCGACGTTCTGGCTGAAGGTGCCCAGACGGGTCTGCACCGCGTCCAGCAGCGGGCGCATATTGCCCGCGTAGTCCGGCAGGATCTGCGCGTACTGGTAGATCATCGTGATCTCGGCGCCCGCCGCGACCAGCACGCGCGGCCGCACGCTCGGGTTGCGGCCCGCGTCCGGCGAGCCGATCAGCATGCGCTGCTGGGTGAGCACCCGCCGGGCGGTCTGCACCGACGCCAGCTGGAGGAAGTACCGCTGGATGACCAGGTCGTCCACCGACGGTGACAGCGCGAGCGCGTTGCCGATGCGGACCATGATCTCGTCGGACTGCTCGCCGACCATGGCGGGCGAGCCGTTGCGCAGGCTGTTGCGCATCGTGGTGCCGGTGGCGATGGCCGAGGCGAGTTCGGAGGTGACCCGGCCGCTGACCTTGGTGGTCTGCAAGGCGCCTTCCAGTTCGGCCAGGGCCTGGTCGAACTTCGTCAGCGCCGCGTCGGTCTGCGGGTCCGCGGTATTGCCCCAGGTTGCGGTCGCGGTGACGCCGAGTTGCTCGGTGGCCGAACCGAACTTGACGATCGGACGGATGATGATCGCCTGTTCGGTCGCCGCGTCCAACTGCGCCATGGTACGCAGTTCGTTGTTGATTCGGAGCACGGCGAAGACGGTGGCCAGCAGCACCGGAAGCACCAGCACCACGCCAACCTTGCGGGTGACCGACCAGTTCGACAGGCTGAATTGCCAGGACCGCGGTGCAGCTTCCATCCGCTTCCGTCGCCTCCGCTTCACCAGTGACCTCGGGCGCGCGTGGCTGTTCGGTATTGATTCAACCCGCAAAGAACCAACTAGAGGTCTTCTTTTTTACCGCACGGAACATACCGTGCAGAGGGGTCATCGGCAATCCGGGGGAGTCGGTCTTCAATTTACCGAATATGGCTATAGAGAACGTGTTTCGCGGTGGAATGTGTAAGGGACGCGTCAACTTCTCGGTGGGCCCCTGGAAGAGCCTGGTCACCCGGGGTTGACGCGGGCGACGCGCCGGGGGTTCTGGCGGGTGTGCGCCACGGCGTGTCGAGAGCGCCCTCTCAGTTACCTCTCAGTCGGTGCGGTCAAACTGGGGGCATGCGCATTCTAGTGGTCGACGACGATCGGGCGGTCCGGGAATCGCTGCGCCGGTCGCTGACGTTCAACGGCTACTCCGTCGATCTCGCGGTGGACGGTGTGGACGCGCTGGAGAAGGCAACCGTCCAGCGACCCGACGCGCTCGTTCTGGACGTCATGATGCCCCGGCTCGACGGGCTCGAGGTCTGCCGCCGTCTTCGCAGCACCGGCGATGATTTGCCGATTCTGGTTCTCACCGCGCGAGATTCGGTATCGGAGCGGGTCGCAGGGCTGGATGCCGGGGCGGACGACTATTTGCCGAAGCCTTTCGCACTGGAAGAGCTGCTGGCCAGGCTGCGCGCGCTGCTGCGGCGGACGACCGCTGGCCCGGGTGAGGCATCGGAGGAAATGAAGTTCGCTGATCTGTCGCTGGATCCGGTGACCCGCGAGGTGTCCCGAGGCGCCCGGCCGATCAGTCTCACCCGCACCGAGTTCTCACTGCTGGAAATGCTGATGGCGAACCCGCGCCGGGTGCTGACCCGTAGCCGCATTCTCGAGGAAGTCTGGGGCTACGATTTCCCAACCTCGGGAAACGCGCTCGAGGTCTACATCGGTTATCTGCGCCGCAAAACCGAGGCCGAAGGCGAGCCGCGGCTGATTCACACGGTGCGCGGCGTGGGCTATGTGCTGCGTGAAACGCCACCGTAGGTCCAGGGATATGGTACGCACCACACCCAGACGCCCCGCCGTCGCCGCACTCGGCCAGCGGCCGCCCGAGCCCGCGGACATGCGGCCGCCCATGCCGCTGACGCGGTCGGTCTCGCTGCGCTGGCGGGTGACGCTGCTGGCCGCCTCGGTCGTGGCGATCGCGGTGGCGGTCACCTCGATCGCGGCCTACGCGCTGGTGGCGCGCGCGTTGTACGCCGACGTGGACGCCCAGCTGCGCAGCCGTTCCACGGCCGTGATCGCCAGCAATCCGTACGGGTTCAACAACCTGAATCTGATGGTCGCCGCGGCGTTCTACGACGACACCGGCATCGCGCTGATCTATCCCGACCTCCGGCGCTGGCTTCCCCCGCAATCCACCGATCCGCCGGTCGGGAACCAGGAGCTGGCCGTGGCGCGCGGCGAGCGGAGTTCGTCGTTGCGCACCGACGGTAACCAGCGCGTGCTGGCGGTCTACACCAACTCGGGTGCGACGCTGGTCATCTCCCAGCGGCTGGACCGCACCAGGGAGGTGCTCGACCGGCTCGCCTGGCTGCTGTTCGTGGTCGGCGGCTGCGGCGTCGTGCTGGCCGCCGCTGCGGGCACGGCGGTCGGGCGGACGGGTCTGCGGCCCATCGCGCGGCTGACGGCGGCCACCGAGCGAGTCGCCCGCACCGACGACCTGACTCCGATCCCGGTCACCGGTGACGACGAACTGGCAAGGCTCACAGAAAGTTTCAACACCATGCTGCGCGCGCTGACCGAGTCGCGCGATCGGCAGCGCAGGCTGGTCGCCGACGCCGGACACGAGCTGCGTACGCCACTGACGTCGCTGCGGACCAACATGGAGTTGCTCATCGCTTCGAGCCGTCCCGGCGCTCCCCGCATCCCGGACGAGGACATGGCCGGACTGCGCGCCGACGTGATGGCCCAGATCGAGGAGTTGTCGACCCTGGTGGGCGATCTGGTGGATCTCGCGCGCGAGGACGCGCCGGAAACCGTCTACGAGCGCGTGGATCTGGGCGAGGTGGTGGAACGCGCACTCGAACGCGCCCGCCGTCGCCGCACCGGCATCGAGTTCGTCGCCGATCTGCGCCCCTGGTTCGTCTACGGGCACGAGGCGGGCTTGGAGCGCGCGGTGCTGAACGTGCTGGACAACGCGGCCAAATGGAGCCCGGCCGGCGCGCAGGTCCGCATCCTCATGCGGGAGAGCGGCCCGGGCCTGCTCGAGCTGTCCATCGATGACGCGGGTCCCGGTATTCCGGCGGCGGAACGCGAGCTGGTGTTCGAGCGTTTCTATCGCGTCATGTCGTCGCGATCGATGCCCGGCTCCGGCCTCGGTCTGGCGATCGTCAAGCAGGTGGTGACAAAACACGGCGGCACCATCGCGATCGATACCTCGCAACGCGGCGGCGCCGTTGTCCGCATCGTGTTGCCCGGCGAGCCGGGCGCGCCGGTGTCCGATTGACGCAATACCGGGCGACGGAAGTCCATTTCCGACAGAATGTCGAGTGCTGTGCGAAATATTCATCGTCGGTCGGGTATTTCGATTGCTCCGATTGGTTTGCCGCAAGATTTGAGACATGAAGTAGTCAGTGGTTCTATCGCAGTACCGGCTGCACAGCTCTCGGAAAACTGAAAGCGCGGTCTCAGTCCGCTCTCAGTCGCCGTGGCCAACCTGGTCGGGACGCGAGGAGAAACGAGGAGTCCATGACCGAGGATTCGAAGGATCGCCGGGAGCCGGGCCCGCAGGCCGCGGGCCCGTTCGGGCCGGGGGAGGCGCATGCCGCCGGTTACGGTCCGCAGGAAACGCCGCATCCCACCGCGCAGTACCCGCCGCAGCAACATCCGGCCGCGCCGTTCCCGGGTTATCCGGCGTCCTTCGGTCCGCCGAATGACCCCACTCGACCGCACGGCCCGGCCTATGGCGCCCCGCCCGCCCCGCCGCGACGTCCGTTCCGCGCGGGCCTGGCCGTGGGCGCCGTCGCGCTCGCGCTGGTCAGCGGTGGCGTGGGTGGCGCGGTCGGCGCGCTGGTCACGCACGGCGACGAGGGTCGCGCCCCGGCCACCAACGCCCTGGACGCTCCCAGGCCGAACGTGAGCAATGCCGTCAACGCTCCGGCCGGCTCCACCCAAGCGGTCGCTCAGAAGGTGCTGCCCAGTGTGGTGATGATCAAGGTGGCCAGCAGCAAGGCCGAGGGTGAGGGTTCGGGGGTGGTCCTGTCCTCCGACGGCCTGATCCTGACCAACAATCACGTGGCCGCGGGCGGTGGGCCGAGCGCCAAGATGGAGGTCGTGTTCTCCGACGGCAGCAGCGCGCCCGCGACGCTGGTCGGCGCCGATCCGGTCTCCGACCTGGCCGTCATCAAGGCGTCCGGAAAGAGCGGCCTGACTCCCATCGAGCTGGGCACCTCGGCGAATCTCCAGGTCGGCCAGCCCGTCGTCGCGATCGGCTCACCGCTCGGGCTGGCGGGCACGGTCACCACCGGCATCGTGTCGTCGCTGAACCGGCCCGTGGTGACCAGCGGCGACGGTAGCGACCCCGCCGCGGCGGTCAGCCCCGTGATCGACGCGATCCAGACGGATGCCGCGATCAACCCGGGCAACTCGGGCGGCGCGCTGGTGGACGGCAACGGCAAGCTCATCGGCATCAACACGGCCATCGCGACGCTCGGGCCCACCGAGACGGCGGGCGGCCAGACCGGGTCGATCGGACTCGGCTTCGCGATCCCCGTCGACCAGGCGCGCCGCGTCGCCGACGAACTGATCAAGACCGGCAAGGCCACCTACGCCCAGGTCGGCATCACGGTGTCGCGTCAGCAGGACCCGGCCCAACAGGTTTCCGGCGCGCAGGTTCGCGACGTCACACCGGATGGTCCCGCGGCACGCGCGGGCATTCCGCCGGGGGCTGTGGTGACGAAGCTCGACGACCGCCCGATCGATTCCGGGAACGCGCTCGTCGCCGCGGTCCGCTCGCATCAGCCCGGAGACAAGGTGAAAGTCACCTACACCGACGCACAAGGCAACAACCCCAAGACCGTCGAGGTGACCCTCTCCGGCGCGCCCGCGGACGGCGGCCGGTGATGCGCTTGGTGCCCGGCGGGCGGGGCCCGGAGTTCGAAGTGGACGCCGACGTTCTCGGCGCGGCCGCCGAGTTGCTGGACGCAGGCGCTACGGTGAGCACCAT
The DNA here is from genome assembly GCF_040642815.1 of Nocardia sp. NPDC047648. Lineage (NCBI taxonomy): Bacteria > Bacillati > Actinomycetota > Actinomycetes > Mycobacteriales > Nocardiaceae > Nocardia > Nocardia sp. NPDC047648. The sequence goes on from NZ_JBEYSX010000004.1 coordinate 133,025, forward strand.
GGAAATCGATGCTCCTGTGGCGGGGCGTGCTCTGGTGGTGGTCGTCGACGATCGAACGGCGCATGGAGGTATTGACTCGCTCGGTCCGCTGGTCACCGAGCTGCTCACCGAGGCGGGTTTCCTCGTGGACGCGTCGGTGTCGGTGCAGGCCGACGAGGTGGAAATCCGCAACGCACTCAATACCGCGGTGATCGGCGGCGTCGATCTGGTGATCTCCGTCGGCGGCACGGGCATGTCCCCGCGCGACGTGACGCCGGAGGCCACCTCGCAGGTGCTCGACCGCGAGTTGCCGGGAATCAGCGAAGCCCTGCGGTCCTCCGGCCGGGTGGCCGGTTCGCTGGACGCCGGGCTTTCCCGTGGTGTGGCAGGCGTGTCCGGCAGCACCCTGGTGGTCAACCTGCCGGGCACCCGTTCCGCCATCCGGGACGGTATGGCGACGCTCGGCCCGCTCGCGAGCCGGGTGATCGGTGAGCTGTCCGGATTGGTCGAGTAATCACCGCCCCCACACCCCCTGAGGACCCTCGCCCGGCGGCGCGCCGGGCGAGGGATGCCGCGCGCTTGGCGAAGATCTTCGGCGACACTCTGCCCGAGACCACCGCGGACGAGCGCGACGAGCGCGACGACGTCCGGTCCTCCGACGACTGGCTGCGCGCCCAGATCCCCCCGCATCACGGCTGACCGTTATCTACGTAGTAGCTACGTAATCAATCCCCCTGGGTTTGTAACCGGCCAGTGATCATTTCTGCGCGGAAGTAATTCCGGCGCGATCATTACGGCCCTGTCCCGTATCCGGACGCTGGCGCTCCTGTGCCGCGATCTGCTCCACTCAGCCCGCCCCGGCTGTAGCGATCCGGTATTTATGCACGTCAAGCCATATTCAAATGTGCGCAAGTGTGATACAGGTCACCTTGAACTTTACGAAACGTTACGTTGCCAGCGCCGTTATAAAACGTTTAATCTCCCCATCGAGCCACTCGCAATCGGGCCCCGCAGGCGCGGGTACCGGCACGCATGGAGCCGTTCGACGGAGCCCTGGCTCGGTTCCGTTACCAGCAAGTCCGTTGCGCCGAAATAACAACCGGTTACACACCGGCAACAAAGGAGCGACACACTGAGCTGGGCCTGAGAGGACCACTGTCCAGCCTCGATGGTCGAGGTTGACTGTTTGAACCTGATGAGGGGAAGTATGAGCGAGAACCGCACCAAAGGTCTGCGCCGCGGTGCCCGCGTCGCGGGCGTGGGCGCTGCCGCGGCTGTTGCCCTGGGCCTGCTTTCGACCGGTGCCGCCGATGCCGATACCTTCGTGCCGTTGCCGGACGGCCAGAAGGTGGGGCCGGGCGTGACGATCACCCGGAACGGAGAGCGGGCCCTGATTTCGCCGTCGCTGGCTGCCAACGGCGCCGGTCGCGTGGTCTGGGTATCGGGCAACGCGGTCGCCGACGTCACCGTGACGCCGGAGGGTGAGATCGGCCCGAACAACGGTCCGACCGGAAACCCCGGAACCAACAACTCCTCGACGCACGGTGCGTCGCAGCTGAGCACCGGCTACATCGTCGGCTGCCAGGTCAGCATCGCCGACGACGCCATCTCCGCGGGTGTGTCGGGCAGTGTGAACCTCAGCGGCGCGAGCGCGGGCGGTTCGATCGGTGTCAACCTCGGTCCCGGTGAGGTCAAGTTCGTTCAGATCGATTACAAGGACATCCTCAAGCCCGGGGTGTACTCCGTCGAGTACCAGGATGCCGAGATTCAGATCCAGGGCTGCGCGGGTTACGCGCAGGCGCGTTCGTACACGGTCGTCGAGATCATCGGCGATCACTACTCGAAGACCACCCTCTACGGGATGCCGTTCAGCATCGGCTGACGTCTGTCGACTCCAACGAACCATCCTCCCGCTGAAGCGGACTCAACCCTCGAGGGATACCAACCATGATCAACCGTAAGAACCTGGCGCGGATGGCCGGCGTCGGCGCCGCTGCCACCATCGCCATGGGCCTGTTCTCCACGGGTGCGGCGAACGCCGACACCTTCGTCCCGCTGCCGGGCGGGGAGCTGACCAAGACGCTGTCGGACGGCACCGTCGTGACCATTCGCCTGGTCGGCGAGTCGGCGAACATCAGCCCGTCCATGGGCGCGACGCCGCTGCACCGCAACGCGTGGGTCTCCGGTAGCGCGCAGGTCGAGCTCTCCGGCTCGGCGGGCGGCAAGATCTTCCCGGGCTACACCGTCGGTTGCCAGGTGAACATCGCCGGTGGCGGTGCCACCGGTGGTGTCGACGGCAACGTCGACTGGAGCGACGGGCAGAACGTCACCGGCGGCGTCGGCGCCAACTCCGGCGGCAACCTCTCGCTCGGCCCCGGCCAGGCGAAGTCGTTCTATGTGCTGGATCTGGAGCAGGCCGACGATTTCGGTAACGAGACGCACAAGACCCGTAATGCGTTCAAGGGCACGTCCGGTTCGGTGACGTGGGCCGACGAGACCATCGGTCTGAACGGGTGCGGAGGCTACGCCCAGGCGCGGGCTTTTGTGAGCGTCGAGGTCGAGACCGACAATGTCATCACCTGGGTGACGTTGTGGGGACAGCCTTTCAGCCTCGGCTGAGTGAACTACGGGTGAAAAGCCCGTAGCCATTGATGAAATGGACCCCTCGTATCGCGGCGGGTCCATTTCGTCATGAATTCCATTGCGCCGCAAGCCGGTGCGATCCTAGCCGGATCGTTTGCGTTGCGTGACGAATTGCCCGAATTTCCGGAAAAGTCTGGTTGATACCGAATAACATTGTTTCGTCCGAGATCGCTCGATGACGCGATGGTCGGCGGATCGTCTGGTGGACAGCACATTCCACCGAGCGCGCCGTCGGCTTTGGAGGGACACGTCCGCCTCGACACCCTGGGGCGGGCGGATGCAACCTGATGAGGAAAAACATGAGCAAGTACCGCATCAACGGTCTGTCTCGAGGCGTCCGCGTCGCGGGCGCCGCCGCCGTGGCGACCGTGGCCACCGGTCTGTTCTCGACCGGCGCCGCCGACGCCGATACCTTCGTGCCGTTGCCGGACGGCCACAAGGCAGGCCCTGGCGTGAACATCGCCCGTACGGGTGAGCGCGCACTGATCTCCCCATCCCTCGCTGCGAACGGTGCCGGCCGTGTCGTGTGGGTGTCAGGGAATGCCGTCGCGGATGTCGCCGTGACGCCGGAAGGCGAAATCGGCCCGAACAACGGGCCGACCGGGAATCCGGGAACGAATAATTCGTCCACGCACGGTGCGTCGCAGTTGAGCACCGGTTACATCGTCGGCTGCCAGGTCAGCATCGCCGACGACGCGATTTCGGCGGGAGTGTCGGGCAGTGTGAACCTCAGCGGCGCGAGCGCCGGTGGTTCGATCGGCATCAACCTCGGTCCCGGTGAGGTCAAGTTCGTTCAGATCGATTACAAGGACATTCTGAAGCCGGGTGTGTATTCGGTGGAGTATCAGGATGCCGAGATCGAGATCCAGGGCTGCGCGGGTTACGCGCAGGCTCGTTCGTACACGGTCGTCGAGATCATCGGCGATCACTACTCGAAGACCACCCTCTACGGGATGCCGTTCAGCATCGGCTGAACGCGGTTCGGATCCATCAAATCTCTTTTCGCTGAAGCGAACTCGATTCTTTAGGGGAATTACCATCATGTTCGATCGTAAAAAACTGGCGCGCGCGGCCGGGCTGTGCGCGTCCGCGGCCATCGCGGTAGGTCTGCTCTCCACGGGTGCGGCGAACGCCGACACCTTCGTCCCACTGCCGGGCGGGGAGCTGACCAAGACGCTCTCGGACGGCACCGTCGTGACCATTCGCCTGGTCGGCGAGTCCGCGACCATCAGTCCGTCCATGGGCGCTACACCCTTGCACCGCAACGCATGGGTCTCCGGTAGCGCACAAGTGGACCTGTCGGGCTCAGCGGGCGGCAAGATCTTCCCGGGCTACACCGTCGGTTGCCAGGTGAACATCGCCGGTGGCGGTGCCACGGGTGGTGTGGACGGCAACGTGGACTGGAGCGACGGCCAGAACGTCACCGGCGGCGTCGGCGCCAACTCGGGCGGCAATCTGTCCTTGGGTCCGGGGCAGTCGAAGTCGTTCTATGTGCTGGATCTGGAGCAGGCCGATGATTTCGGTAACGAGACGCACAAGACCCGTAATGCGTTCAAGGGCACGTCCGGTTCGGTGACGTGGGCCGACGAGACCATCGGTCTCAACGGGTGCGGAGGCTACGCCCAAGCGCGGGCCTTCGTCAGCGTCGAGGTCGAGACCGACAACGTGATCACCTGGGTGACGTTGTGGGGAGCGCCTTTCAGCCTCGGCTGAGCCGGAGAGTAACGCGCGCAAGGCGAACGGGCCCGTCGATGCCGGGCTCGTTTCGCTTGCGGCGCAGCTGAAGTGAGTTACGCCCACCCGCGTTGGTCCGGCTCTCGGCGCACAAATCGCGAATCTAAATCGGCACCTCTCAGTCTGGTGCTTCGGGCGAAGCCTGTCGGCCGGTCAATGGAAGACGACGGTGAGTGCGGTGCGCAGGGACGCCGCGGCGACGGCGGTCGCGTGCTCGGCGTCCATCGCCACCAACACCACGCGTTCCGCGGCTGCGCGACCGTCACCCGCGCCGGCGACGAGAACGACGGCGGAGTCGGTGGCGAGGGTGCGCGCGGGACGGGTGGCGGGGCCGTTCGCGTCTTCGGCGCCGATCACGTCCACGCGATCACCCGCGCGCAAGATGTCGGCGACCGCCGTGTCGGCGAGACGGATGGGCACGATGCGCGCCTCGCGCGCGCCGGTCGCCGCCGCGGCCAAACGCGGGCCGACGACGCGTAGATCGGTGAAGACCTCTCCCTGCCGCATGGCGCCGCTCAGCGTCGCGCCGACGAGCGCGGCGGGATCGGCGACCGCACCCGCGGGCAGCGTGCCCGCTTCGCGCGCTGCGGTGCGCAGGTCACCCGCTTCGAGGAGTCGTCCCGGCGCCAGATCCCGGCCCGCGACGAGGACCGTCGTGCGTTCGGTATCCGGGTCACCGCGAAGGAAGAGCAAGACCGCGAGGGCGGCGAGCGCGGCCGCGAGCAGCCGTCGGGCGAGTGCGGCGTCGGCCCAGGGCGGTCGCTGCCACCCGGCCGGATTCCAGCCGCCGCGGCCGAGGTCGGCGAGTACACGAGTCATGGCCGGATCCTATGGCCGGACGCGCACTCACCCCGCCGGGATCACGGTGGGCTGTGGATAGGTGACTGGCTGTGGGAAAACCGTCGAATCAGCTGGCCACGGCCGTGCTGGTGGACGCGGTGGACCCGCTCGACGACCCGGAACTCGATGACCCGGAGTCGGAAGAGGAACTGGAACCGCCGTCGGACTTGGCCGGCTCGCTGGCGGTCGTGGAGCCGCCCCGGCTGTCGGTGCGGTAGAAGCCGCTGCCCTTGAAGACGATGCCGACCGAGTTGAACAGCTTGCGCAGCTTGCCGGAGCACTCCGAGCACACGGTCAGCGCCTCGTCCGTGAAGGACTGAACGATGTCGAAGCGGTTGTCACACTGGGTGCACGCATACGAGTAAGTAGGCACAGGATCCTCCGCGGTGTTCGTCGATCTGGCACTCTACAGCCGACAGTGCCAACACCGCCAATCGGTGTTTCATTCCCCAGCGTAATGGTCGCCCAAGCGGCGCAAGCCGCCCCGTGGCGTGAGCGCCCAGCCCATGCGCCGATCGTGCGGCTCCTCGGGCAGCCGGTCGACCAACTCGTCGTCCCGGACCACCGCGACCAGCCGCGCGTCCGGACGCGCGGCCGGCAGCGTGCGGTCGTAGTAGCCCGCGCCGCGACCCAGCCGCACGCCGCGCAAGTCCACCGCGAGGGCGGGAATCAGGATCAGCTCGGCCCGGGTCACGGCGTCCGGCGGCAGCACTGCGCCGGTGGGTTCCAGCAAGCCGTAGCGGGCCCGCCGCAGCGCGTCCGCGCCGGTGTACTCGGCCCAGCTCAACGGTCCCGGCGGCCCGGTGACCGGCAGCAGTATCCGCGCGCCACCGGCCACCAGCGCGTCCAGCATCGCTGTCGACCCCGGTTCACCCGCCACCGGTACGTAGGCGCAGACCCACCCCAGGGCTTCCAGGGTGTCCATCGCCGTGGCCAGGGCGAACGCTTCTTTTTCGCGCTCCGTGGCGCTCATCACAGCTCGCCGGGCGAGTAGTTCGATGCGCCATGCATGTTTATCGCGCTCGCCGGGCATCTTCACAGTGATCACCATAGGCTCACCCCGGGACCGAGTCGGCTCGACGCCGATCCGGCGGCGTGATGGATGGATAGGGTATGCGTATGACAGCAAAGTCCGGACAGCCCGGTGGCACCCCGGCGGAGTCGTGCTTCCGCACGGCCGTGGTGCCCGCGGCCGGGCTCGGAACTCGGTTCCTGCCCGCGACCAAGACGGTGCCCAAAGAACTTCTCCCGGTGGTGGACACCCCCGGCATCGAGCTGGTCGCCGCCGAGGCGGCCGGATCGGGCGCCGAGCGCCTGGTGATCGTCACCTCCCCGGGTAAAGACGGCGTGGTCGCGCACTTCGTCGAGGACTTGGTGCTGGAGAGCACGCTGGAAGAGCGCGGCAAGTTCAAGCTGCTGGAGAAGGTGCGCAAGGCGCCGGGACTGCTCGATGTGACCTCGGTGGTGCAGGAGGAGCCGCTCGGGCTCGGGCACGCCGTGGCTCAGGCCGAGCAGGCCCTCGACGACGACGAGGACGTCATCGCCGTCCTGCTCCCCGACGACCTGGTGCTGCCCCGCGGTGTGCTCGACGTGATGTGCCGAGTGCGCCGCAAGCGCGGCGGAACGGTGCTGTGCGCCATCGACGTACCCAAGGACGAGGTCAGCGCCTACGGCGTGTTCGACGTCGCGCCGGTGCCGGACGCGGTGAACCCGAACGTGCTGCGCGTCAAGGGAATGGTGGAGAAGCCCGCGCTCGCCGACGCGCCGTCGACGTTCGCGGCCGCGGGCCGGTATCTGCTGGACCGCGCGATCTTCGACGCGCTGCGCCGCATCGAGCCCGGTGCGGGCGGCGAACTGCAACTCACCGACGCGATCGCACTGCTGATCGCCGAGGGACATCCGGTTCATGTGGTGGTGCACCGTGGGTCGCGCCACGATTTGGGCAACCCGGGCGGTTATCTTCGTGCTGCGGTCGATTTCGCATTGGAACGAGAGGAATACGGCCCCGCCCTGCGCGAGTGGTTGCAGCACCGCCTCGGTCCGGACTGGGATCCGCAGCTGACGACCGACGACTGAGGGACCCGGCCGGGGGTTTCGCCGAGCGTGGACCGTCGGGTACGAATGATGGTCACCGCGGTGCGCGCGAATGCGCTTGCGCCGCGGCGGGATCGCGCGTGCCCGCGCAGGCGAGACCGGTTGGAGTGCGGAGAGGATCAGGAAGGGCTGGATGCGCTCGGTTGAGGATCAGCAGATCAAAGTGACCGCCGCGGCGGTCGCGCCCCGGCCGGTCCGGGTCGCGATTTCCGAGGCCCAGGGTCTGCTGTGCGCCGAGGACGTCGTCACCGAGCGGCCGTTGCCCGGCTTCGATCAGGCCGCCATCGACGGTTACGCCGTGCGCAGCGTCGACGTGGCTTCCGCCGGGGCCGACATCCGCGACGAAGCGGGCGACCTCGTCGACCTGACCCTCCCGGTGGTCGGCGAGGTGGTCGCCGGTTCGCGTCAGCCGATCCGCTTGCAGCCGCGCCAGACCGTCCGGGTGGACACCGGCGCGCCGATGCCGACTCTCGCCGACGCGGTGCTTCCGCTGGATTTCACCGACGGCGGCCGGGCCAGGATCAAGGTGTACGAACCGGTGCGCTCCGGCGATTACGTGCGGCGCATCGGCGACGACGTCCAGCCGGGTGACGTGGCGGTGCGGGCCGGGACCATCATCGGCGCCGCGCAAGTCGGTCTGCTCGCAGCGGTCGGTCAAGACAAAGTGCTGGTGCATCCGCGCCCGCGACTATCGGTGCTCTCGGTGGGCGGCGAACTGATCGACATCGATCGGACGCCCGGCCCCGGCCAGGTGTACGACGTGAACTCCTACGCGTTGGCCGCGGCCGCGCGCGATGCAGGCGCGGACGTGAATCGCGTCGGCATCGTCAGTTCCGATCCGCGCCGGTTGCGCGACGTGGTCGAGGGGCAGCTGGTGCGCTCCGAGGTGGTCGTCATCGCGGGCGCGGTCGGTGGCTGGGCCTCCGAACAGGTCAGGGAGGCGCTGGAAGGGCTCGGCGAGCTCGAAATCACCCGCGTGGCCATGCATCCCGGTTCCGTGCAGGGCTTCGGCCGGCTCGGCCGCGACGAGGTGCCGACTTTTCTGCTGCCGTCCAACCCGGTGGGTGCGCTGGTGGTATTCGAGGTGATGGTGCGGCCCTTGATCCGAATCGCGTTGGGGCGCAGGCAACCGATGCGCCGGATCATCAGCGCGCGGACCATCACCCCGATCAGTTCCATGGCCGGGCGCAAGGGATACCTGCGCGCGCAGCTCATGCGGGACGAAGCGACCGGTGAATACCTCGTGCAGCCGCTCGGCAACGGGAACTCCTCCTCACACTTGCTCGCCACGCTCGCCGAGGCGAACAGCTTGATCGTGATCGACCCGGACGACACCGAGATCCGTACCGGTGACGAAGTCCAGGTCGCCTTTCTCGCACAGCGTGGCTGAGACGTGGACGCGATGAATGTCTTCCGGGCCACGCAGCATCCGGGGTGGCCCGCGCGACTGGGCCCGGTCCGGGTGGCCGCGGGACAGGTGACCCTGCGTCCGGTGCGGCTGCGCGATGCGGCGGCCTGGAGCCGGATCCGTTTGCGCGACAGAGCGCATCTGGAGCCGTGGGAGCCGACCGGCCGCGGGTCGTGGGAGGCGCGCAACCACGCCTCCAATTGGCCGTCGCTGTGGTCGAGTCTCAAGGCGGAGGCCAGGCGCGGCGCGATGATCCCGTTGGTGATCGAAGTCGACGGCGTGTTCAGCGGGCAGTTGACCGTCGGCAATATCGTGCGCGGCGCCCTGCGCTCGGCCTGGATCGGCTACTGGGTGGCCAAGGATCTCAGCGGGCAGGGCGTCGCGACGGCGGCGTTGGCGCTGGGCCTCGACCACTGCTTCGGGCCGGTCGGTCTGCATCGGGTCGAGGCGACCGTCCGGCCGGAGAATCTGGCCAGCCAGGCGGTGCTGCGCAATGTCGGTTTCCGGGAAGAGGGACTGCTACGGCGCTATCTCGACGTGGACGGCGCCTGGCGGGATCACCTGCTGGTCGGCATAACCGTCGAGGAGCTGGCCGGAACGGTCCTGGACCGGCTGGTGCGAGAGGGGCGCGTCACCCTGCAGTAGATCCGGCCACCCGGCCGCGGTGACATTGGTGGAAATGTGACAGGTGTGGCGGATGTGCACGGCGCGCCTGCCGGAACTTGGTGCTACCCGGAATTAGCCTACGGACGTCGATGGTGCGTCTTGCGTCATCGGCACAGAGCCTGCGAGGGGACCGGCGTCCGCGCCGCTGCGTCGGACGGGGGCCGGCCGAGGGCGGAGCGTGTGACGAACCGCTCGCGGGCCGAGCCGGACAAAACCCCAGGCGGGACGGAGGTGCTGACGCGATGCCGAATTCGATCCTGTGGATCGGGCTGGTCGTGCTCTGGGTCTTCGTCCTGTTCCCGATCCTCGCCGATCGCCACCCGAGAATCCGCCGGACCACCGACGCCGCGCTGGCGACCAGGGTCCTGCATCGCGGCGGAGGCAAACGACGTCTCCGGAAAGGCCCGGCCGCCGGGCACGAAACCGATCCCAACTGGCGGCCCCGTGGGCGACACGATGGACGCCGCGTACCGAGAAAGTATCCCCACAGCGATGATGCGGAGGACCGGATGACGACACCGGCCGACGAGCCCGTCACCGAGACCGACGAGGAGAACATGCCCGCGGCCGACGACGTCGCGGCATCCGACATCGCTGACGCCGAAACGGACGACACCGAGGCCGACGACTTCGGGACCGACGACTTCGGGACCGACGCACCGGACGAGGCCGAGACGGACGAGGTCGAGCCGGACGAGGCCGAGCTGGACGAGGCGGAGCTGGACAAGGCCGAGTCGGCCGCCGAGCGGTCGGCCGACGACGAAGCCGCCGAAGTCGCTGCGAAGATCGACGCGGAGACCGATGATGTCGGCGTGGGCGCATACCACCCCGAGACGGTCGCGGCCAGAATCCCGCCTGCTCGCTCCACGGCGCCCGCGCGCGTGGACTACGACAAGTACGACGACTACGACGACTACGACGGCGGAGGCTCGGCGGAACAGGATTTCGTCCCCAGCCGTCGTGGCCGGGGCGGTTACGACCCCGAGGCCGACGCCATCGCGCGCGCGGCCCGCTACACCTTCCGGCAGCGCGCCGTGCTCGGCCTGCTACTCACCGCCATCCTCTCCGGCGCGCTCGCCTTGGTTCTCACCCCCTTGCTGTGGTGGGCCTGCGGGCTCGCCGCGACCGTGCTGGTGACCTACCTGGCCTACCTGCGCAAGCAGGTGCGGATGGAGGAGGAGATCCGCCGCAGGCGCGCCGCCCGCCTCAACCGTGGCCACCAGGACGAGGCCGATCCGCACGCCCGTCGAGCCCGCGCCCCACACGGCACCATGGACCGCGACACCGCCCGCGCCCTGCGCCGCCGCTCCACCCTGGTCGAGCCCGACGACGAAGACCCCATGTTCGCCCACCTCGACCCCTTCGACCCCGCCACCGCCCGCGCCCTGCGCACCCGCGCCAACGGCGACATGCGCCGCGCCGCCGGCGCATAGTCCCACCTGTTCCCGCAGGTCAGGGCACCGATTCGGAGTCTGGGCGGATGGCCTGATACAGTGTCACAGCGCGGTTCCCCGGAACCGCACGGGGCTATAGCGCAGTTGGTAGCGCGTCTCGTTCGCATCGAGAAGGTCAGGGGTTCGATTCCCCTTAGCTCCACAGCAAGAAAAACACCGCCCGACCTGAGAAAAGGTCGGGCGGTTTTCGTTCGAGCGACAGTGCGGCTAGCTCGCTGCCCACTTTTTGCCCACACTTGCGCGCGCTGCCTTGTCCAGAGCGGCCGAAACGGCTTCCAGATCATCGGGGAACAGATCGGCGTAGGTGTCGAGCGTCATCGCTGCCGACTTGTGGCCGAGCATGGTCTGAACTGCCTTCACATTCGCTCCGGCGCTGATCGAGAGCGACGCGGCCGTATGCCGCAAGTCGTGCGGCAAGATCGGGGTGCTACACCGATCGCCGCCTCGAACGTCTGACAGGGCGGTAGCCCCCCTGTCGAAGCCTTGGCGGTGGGCATTGGGCCTGCCAGTTCGTACGGGTTTGGGAGTTTCGGTAGCCACGACGGCGGCCCAGGAAAATCCGGCCCCCTCGGCCCTGACTCGTCGGCGGCAGCTTTCATTTCGAGTGCGACACCAGCGACGACCGAATGCGACGCAGGGCCGCTTGCGCTTCGCTGGTCAGCTCTCTCATGCCGGTCTTGATGGTCGCGCGGATGACTCGCTGAATCTGGTGTGGCAGCCGATGGTGTTCGGCCGATCGCATGGCGTCGATGAATGCCTCTGTGGCGGCGTCGGGATCGTTGATCGCCGCGAGCACTTCTCCGGTCGTGACGCGTTCGATGATGCGCCACTGCGGAGCGGAGGGTGTGCCGACAGGAGCACCTACGAGTTGGCCCGCTTCCGCTGTCCGGCCGGTACCGAGCAAGCCTCGTATCTCGATTTCGTGCAGGGTGAACGGCTGAAATAGCAGGCCGCTGTGCGTATTTCGCTCCAGTAGGTGCCGGTACTGCCGTAGGGCATGGTCGAAGTGTTCGCCATCACCGAGTTCGCCTGTCGCGCGGCACAGAAACGCCAGGGCCGCACCGCGGTCAGCTGGGTAGATCGAAAGGGCAAGTGACTGTTCCAGTCTCGCTACGCCCGCGCCGACATGTCCGGCCTTGCGCAACTCGTTGCCGTGCATTCGGAGTGTATGAGCGTGGAATGCCGGGTCGTTGAGCTCGGAGGCTATCTTGACAGCTTGTCCGGTCCAGCGCGCGGCCGAGGCCAAACGTTCCTCGGGTAGCACCGTGCCCAGCGAGACGCCGAGCGCTACTCGAGCTTGGGCGAGCAGAATGAGGCTGTCTCGTTCCATGTAGCCCTCGGCTGCCCTGGCCTCTAGTCGCGCCACAAGTGGCCAGAGTTCATTGACGGCCTCGACAGTATGTCCGGACTGGCGCGCGATTTCGGCGAGACGAACTGTGCTGTCGCCGAATTGGAGCATCGCGCGGTATTCGGCGTCATCGACTCCGGTGACGCCGAGGACGTGTGCGGGTAGGCCCAGTCGACTGGCGATATGCCGGCGCGATGCGACATCGGCAATTGCCCTACGGCCGGTCTCGAGCATCGACACGTAGGACTTGTCGTAGCCGAGTAGCTCGCCCAGCGCTATTTGGTTCAGGCCGTTGATCCGGCGGTAGGTCCGCAGGATCGTGGGTAGGTCGCGGGTTGCTATCGCCGTCGCTGCTTCCGGAGCAGCCCATAGCCAGATAGCGGAGACGATCGGCGTAGCGCGAACCAGACTCGGGGTGGGGCTTTGGTTCGCGGCGCAGGTGGGGCATACGGCTTCGGTTGCGTAGCGGCTTATCGCGAAGCCGCAAGCCTGACACCTGCTGCCGTCCACAGCGTTCCCCCTTAGACGTTCTCCGCGGCTCGAAGCTGAGCAAACCAGGTCATGATGGACCGCTTATAACCGTCAGGCATGTTCAATCCGGTGATTTCGTCCTCGCCGAACAACCCGACTTCCTTGTGTTCATGCGACAGGACCGGCTCGGCGTCGGTGTCCGGATAGCAGCCATACGTGACGATGAAGACGTGCTTCTCGGCCTCGTTGATGTAGTAGATCCAGGAGTCGAGAATCGGCCCGGTGGTGACCGGCCACTGCGTCTCCTCGGTGATCTCGCGGGCCACGCATTCCTCGGGTGTCTCGTCCGGTTCGATCCGGCCGCCCGGCAGTTCCCACTCCTCGCGCTCGTTCTTCAGCAGCAGCACCCGACCGTCACGAACGACAACGCCTTTGATCGAGATCGAGTACATGTGCGGTACGTATCCGGAGGCAGTCATAGCCGCGACGCTAGCACCGGCGCAGGCGCGGGACCGCTGGTTGCGCGGTGACAGTTTGTCAGTGGACGGGCCTGTAGAACCGGGCGCACGGTTGATCCATGTTCGTGGACTTACAGCATGAGTGGGCAGCAGGGGTAGCCGCAAAGCTGGCTGCGGATGGCTTGGCTCGATTCGAAGGCATTCGGACTCGGGCGCAATTGGTCACCCTGGGGGCGTCTCTGGGTCGCATTGTCCCGCATCGGGATAGCGGACCGGATGGCGTGACGACGTTGATGCATCGTGGAAAGCTCGGCGGCCGTGCCGGTTTCGAGGGGTTCGGTAACGGCGCACTCGCTCCGCACACGGACCGATCGGGCATACCGGAACCGCCTGCGCTGTTGATGGTGGTTTGCGGTCGGAAGGGCCGAGGCGGTGACACCATCGCAATCGATGGTCGGAGCGTGTTCCTCGACCTTGCCGCAAGCAACACGCAAGCAGTACAAGCACTTTCACATCCCAACACGGTCTTGTTCGGTGGGGCAGCGGGCTACCTGAGTTCGATATTCGAGCGCACGACGGACGGGCGAGTGCGGATTCGTTACCGGCGAGACGAACTGGCGAAGTTCGCCCCGGGGATCGTCCGATGGCTGCCCACGTTGAATGACGCTGTGGAGCGCCACATGATCCAGTTCGGCTTGGAGCCTGGGGAGGGTTACATATTGCACAACCATCGCTGGCTGCATGGTCGTACTCGATTCAGCGGCGACCGAGTCATGTACCGGCTCAGCCTGAATCCGCACGAAGAGTTCGCCATTCCATCGGGTTTCGAGGCCTCGGACGCAGTCGGGGTGAAGCCATGAACGTTGACTACGACACCGTGCGGGTGTCGATCCACTTCGAGAATGGCTCGAATGATCCGAACGACTATCCCTATTACGACCACTGCGCTTTCGATCCGGGTCCACTCACGCCAGAACAGGCGCACCGGTTGTTGCAGATCCACCTGCACAACGACTCGGTTCAGTGCAAGCAGAAACATGCGGCGCTGAGCACCTTGGAGGCGGCGGGCCGTCTGCATCGCGCAACTCGATCGGTAACCACCTCATGAGTGACGCGAGTTGGCTTCCTCGGTGCGGCAAGCTCAACGCCCAGCAGCTCGCGGAGGCCGAAGCGATCTTGCGAGAAGCCAGCCGCGCAGATCTGGAGACTCTGTCGCGCGTGGCCGCCGAACTACACGAGCAGACGGAGCAGCCTCGTCTCCAAACCGAGATCGACGGAGTGGTCGCCAGATATCGGGCAGCGCATCCAGAACGCCGGAGAGGGGGTGAGAGCGCCGGGGAGTCGAACGCCGAACGGTAGTCGGCTCGGATACGTCATCGAATGCCCCGCCTCGGTGCCCCTTGGTGGGGCATTCGTCTGCCCATGCGCTGCCCACAATTGCCCACAAATCAGCACGATTCAGCGTGAATCACAGTGATGCGATTTAGCAGGTAGACAGCTACTTTGGACACTGGCCAGCGGCTCCCCGTCTCGTTCGCATCGAGAAGGTCAGGGGTTCGATTTCCCTTAGCTCCACTCACCGACGAAGCCGCAGGTCATCGACCTGCGGCTTCTTTGTTGTGTGGCATTGCCGAGCAACATCACGGGGGGTTGGGTGTGTTGTACGTTGCCGAGCCATGCGGGGTTCATGGCTGCGCGCTTCGGGCGGTGGGACGTAAACGGTCGCGGGGCCGAGCATTTGGCGCAGCTCGGATCCTCGGACCGATTCCGGGCACGGCCGCGTTCACCGATTAGCGTCCAGCACCGCTGCGAGGCCTTCTTGCAGGTCCTTGACGAAATACTCGGGGACCTCCAGCGACGGGAAATGGCCTCCGGTTTCGGGGGACTTCCATCGGACGATCTGTCGGTACCGCTGCTGTGCCCAAGGGCGCGGGCACTTCTCGATGTCGCGGGGATATATAGTGAGGGCCGAGGGGACGTCGACGCGGAGTTCGGGGTCGAGCGAGTTGTGGCTCTCGTAGTAGATACGGGCCGACGACGCGCCGGTCCGCGTCAGCCAATACAGGGTGACGTTGTCGAGAATGCGGTCTCGGGAAATCGTCTCGAACGGGCTGTCTTCGGTATCGCTCCACTCGGCGAACTTGTCGAGGATCCAGGCGAGTAGCCCGACCGGTGAGTCGACGAGCGAGTAGCCGATGGTCTGCGGCCGGGTCGCCTGCTGCTTCGCGTACGCCGCGCGGTGGCGCGTCGGCGATCCGCTCCAGAAATCGCGGGTTTCCTCGATCCATTCGCGCTCGACCGCCGTCAGCCCGTCCGTTGTCATCCCGGGCGGCGCCTGCGCGAATGTCGTGTGGATGCCGAGAACGTGCGCCGGGAATCTGCCGCCGAGAACCGTGGTGATATTGCCTCCCCAGTCGCCGCCGTGGGCCACGAACTTGCTGTAGCCGAGCCTTCCCATCAGTTCCACCCATGCGGCCGCGATCTTTTCGGTTCCCCACCCGGTGGTCGCCGGTTTGTCGCTGTATCCGAAGCCTGGTAGCGACGGAACCACGACGTGGAACGCCGGCGCGTCCGCGTCTTTCGGATCTGCCAGCTCGTCCACTACATCGATGAACCGGGCAATGCTGTCCGGCCAGCCGTGCGTCAAGATCAGGGGAGTGGCGTCTGCGCGCGCGGATCGGCGGTGCAGGAAGTGGATTCCCAAATCGTCGATGGTCGTGCGGAATTGGCCGATCCGGTTGAGACGCTCTTCGAACGACCGCCAGTTGTACCCGGTGCGCCAGTAGTCCACGACCTCGACGAGGTCGGCGAGAGGAACGCCCTGGTCCCAGCGGCGAGGGTCGGGGGAGGCGCGATAGACCGTCTCGGTCTCCGGTAGCCGCGCCGCGGCTAGTCGCGCGCGCAGATCGTCGAGGTCGGCGTCACTCGCGTGGGCTTCGAATGCTTGGACGCCGACAGGGTCGGGCGGGAAAACCGGATCGAGGTGGCCGAGTGCGGGCATGAGACCTCCTGGTCGTCGCGGAACCGGCTACGGCATATCGAGAACCGGCTAAGACGGTTCTAACATGGCTTCGCATCGGCTTGCAACCAGCTAAGGTGGTTCCATGCCTGCTGGGCCTCCTGACTTTCGCCTCGGTAACGTGCTGGCGACCAGCTTCACGGGAACTCTGTCGGAGCGTCATGGCGATCCGGTGGAACGCATTCCCACGCCGCAGCGACTCGTCGATTGGCTGGTCGTGTACGGCCTGGCCGTGGACTCCTGCACCACCGCCCAGCTCGAACTCGCCCGGGAACTGAGGGAATCGATTCACGCCGCCGCGACAGCGGCCGCGATGCATGACCCTCTGCCTGCGTCTGCTGTCCGAGTCATCAATGACCGCAGCATGGCGGGTCGTGCGGCGGCCATCCTGACGCCGGAGGGCAGTCGTCAATGGCGACTCGGCTCGGCTTCCTGTGTGGAAGATGCCCTAGGCGTGATCGCCGCCGACGCGATCAGCATCATCGCAGGCGAACGCGACGGAAAACTGGCGCTGTGCGCATCGCCGACCTGCCGAGCCGCCTTCTTCGACACCAGCCAGAGTCGCACCCGAAAATGGTGCGACATGAACACATGCGGGAATCGTCAGAAGAAGGCGCGCTTCAACGCCAATCAGCGAAAAAACAAACGCTGAATGCCTGCCCGCAGGCTCAAGCAGTGGCGCTGCGCAGGGCGAACCAGCCGGTGCCTGGGTCGGCGAAGCCGTGGTACATCAGGCGGACTCGCTGGTCCACCTCGAAGAGGCGGTAGACGGCGAGCATGGCGCGGGCCGTCGCTTCCTGCTGGAAGTCGTCGATGCGGCGGTAGCCGATGGGGTGTTCGGGGAGCAGCGCCAAGCGGGTCAGTTCGGTGGGATCGGTGATGTCCAAGCCGATCGGCGCGGCGTCGGTGATGTGGTGGTCGTGCAGGATGTCGTGGACCTGATGGGGGTCGGGGCGGCCGGTACGGAACTCGTGCAGTTCGGGACGTAACCCTGGGTCCCCGGCTGCCGGTTCGTTCTCGACCAGGTCGATCACCTCGGCGTCGGGGGTCGGTGCGCCGGTGTCGGCGGAGAGCGGGGTCTGCTCGAGTAGGTGCAGCATATTGCCACCGGGGATCAGCGGCTCCGGTGCGAGGAACAGCGTCACCGTTGGGCAAAGGCAACCTGGGCCGACCAGGCAGACGCGCAGATGGAACGAGTCGGGCATGCGGCCCTCCTGCATGGGGCGGACCGGGTGCACCGGCCCTCGCTGGATCGGGACTTCGAGTTGCGCCGATCGCGAAGCTGCCGCGGCGCTTCGACGGTCGACCGTGCCGCAATTCCCCAGTCTAGGAGCCGGGCACAGTGCGCGCACCGCCATCGCCCGCTTTCGTCGGCGGATCCATGGCCTCGGATTCGGCCGCTCGTTCACGACTGGATATCCCTGCTGCGCGATGGTCGTCATCACGGTGTCGCCACTCTCCGTATCGACTCGGGCAACCGTGAACGCCTGAGCCGCGACGTTCCGCGGATGATGCGCTGCACCGAGCCCGCGCGTCGCTCTGCTCCTGGTAAGAGTCGAGGAAAGCTGCGGCCCTCAGCCGGAAAGATGGCAGAGCGCGAGAGTTTTGCTACGCATGGCTCCGAGGCTGATCTTGTCGCCTCCGGCACCGGTGGCGCGAAGGGGTTCGATGCTCGCGATTCCGGCGGTGGAGGCGTTGTCGTTGAGCGCGTAGGCGGTGCCGTCGGGGGCGATGAACACGGCGAGGTCTCCGGGCCGGCATTCCAGGGTGCCGTGGTCGACGGTGAGCGGCCACAGGTAGCCCAGATTCTCACTGCTGATCGCCTGACTGCTGGAAGTCGGCGTCGGGAGGGGTGACGGAACCGGGTGCGCGGGATTCTTCGGACCTGACCCGCCACCGCACGCGGAGGCCACCAACGTGCCTGCGATGAGACCGGTGATCAGCATCCACCGGAGATCCCTGCGGCGAGTATCGAGATCAACGCGCTTTTCCGACACGGACATCCGTGTATCCCCCCTTTGTGTCGCGCCGACTCGAGGCGCTAGGAACGCAGCCTACTGGCGGAAACCGACGCAGCGCCAGGGATGCGGCGCGGTGGGCGGAATCGAACCTCAGCTGATCTTGATCTCGACCGGCGGGGCCGCCAGGTGCGGGTAGTCGGTTGTCACGTCGACCCGTACGCGGCCGGGGCCGGTGGGCAGGGCGGCGAAGACGGTTCCCGGTGGCTGGTTCCCAGCCGTGTCGTCGCGGATGGGGACGGCCACGGTGCCCGCGGCGCCGGTGTCGAGGTTGCGCCAGTTGGCGAACGCGGTGAAGGCGCACGGCGTGTCCACCGGCGTCTGATTGACGAAGCTGATGCCGAAACGGGCCGCACCGGGTGTTCCGGTGGGCGAGGAGACGCCTGCCCGGCCTTCGCCGTAGCAGATATCGCCGAAGGTGTAGACCACTCCGATGTTCACGAACGCGGGTTCGTCCGCCGTCGCCGGGGCCGCCGAGGCGGCGAACCCGCCGATGCACAGCGCCGCGACAAGGGCGCTTCGTCTCGCCGGCTGTCTGCCTAGCACCGTCGATCACGCTCCTTCTTCGTCGAATCGAGCACTCTCGGACGGCCATTGTGCCCCGTCCGGGACCGTTCGCGGTCCGATTCCCGCGCATCGTCGCCGCGGTATGCGCGGGACCGTGACCGGCCTAGCATCGGTACGTGGAGCGAGGATCGTTGCTGAAAGCGCGGGCGGGCGGGAAACTGCACGGCGGTAATCACGGCATCGCGCCGGAAGACGTGGTAGCCGCGCAGCGCGCCCGCATGCTGGTGGCGATGATCGAGGCGGCCGCGGACAAGGGCTACGCGGCAGCGACGGTGGCCGACGTGCTGAAACGGGCCGAGGTGTCGCGGATGACCTTCTATCAGCATTTCGCGAACAAGGAGGCGTGCTTCCTCGCCGCCTACGACATGGCCGTGGAGATCGTGATGACCCGGATCGCGGGCGCGCTCGCGGCCGATGGAACGCCGCTGGAGCGGATAGACCGCGCACTCGACGCGTACTTCTCCACCCTCGCACAGGAACCGCAGGTCGCGAAGGTCTTTCTGGTCGAGGTGTACGCGGCGGGCAGGTCCGTGCTGGAGCGGCGGCTGGCGGCCCAGGCCGCTCTGGTGGACGGATTCGCCGCGGCGCTCGGCGCGGCCCGGCCGCATCAGCGGCTGGTGGGCGAGGCGGTGATCGGCGCGGTCGTCTCCTTGGCGACCAACCGCGTCGTCGCGGGCGACTTCGCCGCGCTGCCCGGTTTGCGCGAGCCGCTGATGTCGTCGTTGATCAGGAATCTGGTGTGAGGCCGGACAGTCGTGCGGCGACTGCGGGCAGCCGATCGAGCATCGCCACGGTGAAATCGCCGAGCAGCGCGATCAATCCGTCCCGGTCGATGTCGAGTCCGCCGTCCAGCCAGACCATGACCAGTTCGGCCGCGCCGCCGGTGATCAGCTGGGAGGTCGCGGCGATGGCGGTGTCCTGCCCTTCGGGCAATTCGAGCACCAGGCGCGTCTGCTCGATGATGACGTCGGCGACCTGGCGCATGCCCGCGAACCTGCTGCGCATGAGCGCCTCGTCGCCGTAGGTCTGGGCGAAGGCCACCTTCGCCCGCCGCGGATCGTCGGTGAGTTCGACGATGAGGGCCGCGACCCCGGCGCGGATCCGGTCGGCGGGCGTGCCCGTGGTGTCGGCGATGGCGGCCTTCGCCCGGTCGAGCGCCGCCTGCTGGATCTCCACCAGCACGCCGGAGGCGAGCGCGTCGCGGTCGGGAAACGCTTCGTAGAAGAAGCGCGGGCCGACTTTGGCCTGTTCGCAGACCCCGCGCACGGTCAACGCCGACAGTCCCTGGGTGCCGATGATGTCGAGGGCTGCGTCGAGCAACCGCCTGCGCCGGTCCTCACGGCGCTCGGCCGTCGAGGCTCCGCGGTAGGTGCCGCTGACGGTTCGGGTCACCCCGCAAGCTTGGCACAGTCAAAATTGGGAAACAAACGTTTACGGAAACGTATGTTTCCTTTATCGTCGGACTACCGCAGTGTCGCGAAGGGAAGACGGCCATGAGTCTGCTTGTGCCCCAGTCGTTCGATGAGGTCTCCGGCACGATCCGCCGAGCGCGGACCACCTGGGCGTGGCACGCGCAGCGGGCGGCCGCGCGGGCGGTCGCGCATTACCCGGCACCGGTGCGGCCGCTGGCCGATCCGCCGCAGGGTAGCGGACTGAAACCGGTGCTCGGCGACTTCGGGCTTCCCGGTATCGGGTACACCGTGCACGCCTTGGCCGATCCGATCGGATTCGCGCGCACCCGCTTCGATCGCTTCGGTCCGGTGCAGTGGTTCGGCATGCTCGGCAGGCGAATGGTCACCTTCGGCAGCCCGGAGGGGTACGAGGCGGTGATGCTGGACCGGAACAAGGTGCTGTCGGCGCAACGCGGCTGGGAGTGGCTGATCGGCCCGTTCTTCCGCGGCGGCTTGCTGCTGCGCGATTTCGACGACCACCTCTTCCACCGGCGCGTCATGCAGCAGGCTTTCACACGGCCGCGGTTGACCGGCTACCTCGACATGACCACGCCGCGGATCACCCGCGGCATCGCGCAGTGGGAGCCGGCCGACGACTTCCGCGTCTACCTCGCGATCAAGAAGCTGCTGCTCCAGCAGGCCACCGAGGTCTTCGCGGGCGCGGAACCCAGCGCGGACGCCGCACGGCTGGAGCGCGCCTTCGAGGACGCGGTGCGCGGTGGGGCAGCGCTGATCCGGGCGAACGTGCCGGGTGGGGTGTGGGCCCGCGGCGTGCGCGGGCGGCGGGTGCTGGAGGAGCACTTCCGCCGCGAGCTGCCCGCCAAGCGCGCGGGCGACGGCAACGATCTGTTCAGCGTGCTGTGCCGGGCGAGCACCGCGGAGGGTGAGACCTTCACCGACGACGAGGTGGTCGAGCACATGATCTTCGTGATGATGGCCGCTCACGACACCAGCACCATCGCGGCGTCCATGCTCGTCTACGAGCTGGGCAGGCATCCGGAATGGCAGGAGCGGCTGCGCGCGGAATCCGTCGCGCTGGGCAAGCCCGCGCTGGACTACGACGATCTCGACCGCCTGCCCTCGCTCGACCTCGCGTTCAAGGAGGCGCTGCGGGTCTATTCGCCGGTGGCCCAGCAGGTCCGCGAAACCATCGCCGACACCGACATCCTCGGCTACTACCTGCCGAAGGGGACGTTCATCCTGTGCGGGACGTACGGGCTCATGCGCAACGAGGAGTACTGGCACGACGCCGACACATTCGATCCGGAACGTTTCGCCGACCACCGCCGTGAGGACAGATCGCACCGCTTCGCGTGGGCGCCCTTCGGCGGTGGGGCGCACAAGTGCATCGGCCTCTACTTCGGCGGCATGACGGTCAAGGCCGTGGTGCACCAGATGTTGTTGCGGTATCGCTGGAGCGTGCCGGACGGCTACGAGCTACCGCTGGTCGCGGGGACCGGTCCGGTGCCCGCCGACGGCCTGCCCCTCCGGTTAGAGCGGATCGGCCGATGAGGATCGTCGCCGACCGCCTCGTGTGCGCGGGCCATGGCATGTGCGAAGCGCTGGCGCCGGACCTGTTCCGGGTCGGCGCGGACGGAATCGTCGTGCCCGCGGACACGGTCGCGCCGACCGAACGGGAGCTGCTCGAACTCGTCGTGGACAGTTGCCCGGTCCAAGCGCTGCGCCTGACCTGAGGTTTCCCGATTCGTTTTGCGACGACGGCGCTGGGTACCGCGAACTGCGACGCGCTAGTCCATTCGACGCGAGAGGACCGGTGAGACCAGATGGCCACCTGCGATACCTGCGGAAACGAGTACGACAAGACGTTCACCATCACCCGCGACGGCGAGTCCGCCACCTTCGACAGCTTCGAATGCGCGATCAACGCCATGGCGCCCACGTGCACGCACTGTTCCTGCCGCATCCTCGGCCATGGGGTGGAGGCGCGGGGAGAGTACTTCTGCTGCGCGCACTGCGCCCATGAAGCGGGACACCCGGCCCTGGTCGATCACGTCTGAATCGCGCGACAGCGGCGATGCGGGAGCGATCACCCGCGCGGTGCGTGGCTTCGCCGTACCTCGAGCCCGGCGGTTTCGGCCGCGTCGGCGAGTACCGCCTCGAGCATGGCCGGAGTGAGTCGTCCGGTGAAGGTGTTCTGCTGACTGACGTGATAGCAGCCGAACAGGTGCAGCGGGTTCCGCTCGGCGTCGGTCGCGGCCAGTTCCACGTGCGCGCCGTGGCCGAAGCGCGGGCGCGGGCGGGGCACCACCCAGCCCGCCCGTACCAGTACCGGGAGCAAGGCTTGCCAGCCGAACGCGCCCAGTACCACCACCGACCGGACGGTGGGCGTCAGCAACCGCAACTCGGTATCCAGCCAGTGGCCGCAGCGATCCCGTTCCTCGGGCGTCGGCTTGTTGTCCGGTGGCGCGCAATGCACCGGGGCGGTGATCCGCACGCCGTCCAGTCGCAGGCCGTCGTCAAGGCTGATCGCGGTCGGCTGGTTGGCGAGGCCGACCGCGTGCAGCGCCGCGTAGAGCACATCGCCGCTACGGTCGCCGGTGAACATCCGTCCGGTCCGGTTGCCGCCGTGCGCGGCGGGCGCGAGTCCGACGATCAGCATCCGCGCGTCCGCCGGACCGAAGCCGGGGACCGGGCGGCCCCAATAGGTCTGGTCGCGGAAGGCGGCGCGCTTCTGTTTCGCGACGAGTTCTCGCCAGGCCACCAGACGTGGGCAGGCGAAGCAGTCGGCGATCGTCGCGTCGAGTTCGGCGATGGTCCGGCACATGTCAGTACCGGTTGTTCGGGTCGGCGGCGGGCTCGCGCGGCTCGCGGGCGTGCCCGGGCGCGGCGCGGCGGTGCCGGTCGGAGATCGGCGTCTCGTTCATCAGAACTCCGTTCGGGGGTGCCCGAGGGGCGAACCGGACGATCATGCCCACTATGCATCAGCGCGACCCGCCGGTGCCGTCGGCCGCCGATCGCCTCCGTCCGGACCGTACCGCTTCGGACATCTGTCCAGTTCAGCGGGGTGATCGCGCGGTCGCCGGGGGCGATGTGTGATCGGTACCACCCGGTCCGGGTTGGTAGCATGGCGATTCCGACCGACCGGACGCGGTGGTTCACCTCCGGCTTTCTCCGAAAGAGTCTTTCCATGCAGTTTGAAATCGTCGAGCGGGACGAGACGTGGGTTGCCGGGCTGCCGGTGCGCAGCCCCAAACGTGCGCTCGGGGAACTGCGTGACCGTGATCTGGAGGCCGCCTGGGCCGCGGTGTTGCACCAGGAACTCGGCGGCCCGCTGGCCAGCGCCTACACCGATTACACCGGCGAGCTGGGCACTTACAACACGCAGATCGTCGGCTATCAGTGCGCGTCGTTCGACCAGGTCACCCGCGGGCACCTGGTTGCTCGGCTGCCGGGCGGTGCCTACGCCCGGTTCTCCTCGGTCGGCAACTTCCCGCAGGTGATGACCGACCTGTGGACGCAGATCGCCTATGCCGAGGAGCACAACCAGATCAAACGGACCTACACCGGCGATTTCGAGTGCTACCCGCACGCCTACAAGATCGATCTGTACCTGGCGGTCGACGCGCGATGAGCTATGCGATCGTGGTGCGCGCCGAGGCGATCTACGGCGGGCTGGTGGTGCCGCGGGTGCGCCCGAGCTTCAAGGTCAGCAACAGCGACCTGATCGATTTCCTCAAGGACCGGCTGCGCGACCGGGCCGGCGACGACCATCCGATGTACACGGTCTA
The DNA here is from genome assembly GCF_040642815.1 of Nocardia sp. NPDC047648. Classification (NCBI taxonomy): domain Bacteria; kingdom Bacillati; phylum Actinomycetota; class Actinomycetes; order Mycobacteriales; family Nocardiaceae; genus Nocardia; species Nocardia sp. NPDC047648. The sequence goes on from NZ_JBEYSX010000004.1 coordinate 156,924, forward strand.
CGTGCCGGATCCGGCCGGGAACTACAACGCGGTGGTCTGCTTCGAGTACCCGTCCCCGGACGCTGTTCCGGTGGGGGACGTCTTGGTGCGGGTACCCAAAGGCGTTTATGCCCGTTTTGCGCCGAATGGCGACTATCACGATCCCGTCGAGGACGTTTGGGCGCAGGTAGATGACGCGACGGCGTCCGCCGAGATCACCCGGGCTTACCGCGAGGAGATCGAGATCTGGCACGGGCCGGAATCGGTCGAGTTGTTCATTTCCATCCTCGTTTAGCTTGCCGAATAGTAACTATTCCCGAACCGACTGGTCTCCCCGCTATTTCCGATTGCGATTGCGCCGGGTTTGACCTGCAAAAATATTGCATGTACCGGAGAGTTTTCGGAAGATTAGCCGGACGGCTGGTCAATTCCTGTCCGATGACGGATACTGCCCTGGGCAACTTCGTCTCGGCTCGGGGCCGTGGGGGGCTGCATCGGGCTGGACTATCGCGCAGGGCAGCGCGGCGATGGAGTGGAACAACATGACTGTGGATCTGATTGCAGTCGTGCCGAGGAACTCCCGTGGACGGGGAGTGCAACGGTATTACGACGCGCAATCCGAGTGTGCGTTCTTTGTCTCCGAACCGAGTGATCAGCCGGAACTCTGGCGCCGGTATCTGAACGGGGCGCGCGACGTTTACCGGCGATTCGGAGTCGAACAGGCGCTCGAATACGACGCCGTCGCCGACGGTGCGTCGACGTCGCTGTTCTTCGCCGCGCTCGACGCCGACGGCGACATGGTCGCCGGAACACGGATGCAAGGGCCGTATACGGACACGGGGCAGGCACACGCGCTGGTGGAATGGGCCGGTCATCCGGGCGCGGAGGACTTGCGGCGGATGATCGCCGCCCGGATACCGCACGGCGTGGTCGAGGCCAAGGGGGCATGGGTCGCCCGTGACGCGGCCCACCGGGCCGAACTCGGTGCCGCGATCTCGCGCACCGTGCTGCACGGCGCGCGCCTGCTCGGGGCACGGTACGGCTTCGCGACGGTGGCCTCCTTCACTGTGTCCCGGCACGAGGCGTGCGGTGCGGTCGCGGCCGAGCGCATCCCGGCGGTGCCGTATCCGGACGAGCGCTACCGAACCGTTCCGCTGTGGTGGGACACGCGAAGCTATGGCGCGTTCGCCGAGGAATCCCAGCGGTCCGCGACGCGAGCCGAGCAGGACGCGCTCGGCTTGCCCCCCGTGCGTCCGCTGGACACGCGGTGCGGGGCGGGCCGGGCGACGGAGGGCCGGCGCGGCCATGGGCGATGACCGGCACCGAGAGGCGGAATACCGGCCGCTGATCCTCGACCCGGCCGATCCGGCGGACGGGCGGACCCTGGCGGGCCTGCGCGACGACCCGCACGTCGAGTTCCGCGACCTGCGTGTGTCGTTGCGCGCCGAGCGTCGCAAGATGGTCGCCGCGCCGGATTTCCCGGAGGGGCCCGAAGCGGATCGCTGGATCTACTATCCGTGGCGCGCCGCGGTGGTCGGATTGCCGGGGCCGCGGACTTTCCGCTCCATTCGGCTGGATCGCAATCGGAACAAACTCACCGGAGCCGAACAGGAACGTCTGGCCGAAGGCACCATCGGGATAATCGGACAAAGCGCGGGAAACGCGATCGCGCAACTGCTCGCACTCGAGGGCGTTTGCGGCGGGCTGCGCTTGGCCGATCTGGACGAAATCGAATTGTCGAATCTCAACCGGGTGGCGGGAACGCTGTTCGACGTCGGCGTCAACAAAGCGGTGGTGACCGCCCGCCGTATCGCCGAGTTGGATCCCTATCTTCCGGTGGAGATCTTCGCGGCCGGGGTCGACGAGAATTCGGCGGACGAATTCTTGGACGGCCTCGCGATCGTGGTCGAGGAATGCGATTCTCTCGATATGAAACTGGTGATTCGCGAGGCGGCGGCTCGGCATCGTATTCCGGTGCTGATGGAAACCAGTGACCGCGGTTTGCTGGACGTCGAGCGTTTCGATCTCGAACCGGAGCGTCCGGCGTTTCACGGATTGCTCGGTGAGGTTCGCGCGCAGGACCTGCGCGGGCTGACCTCGCGCGAGAAGGCGCCGTTCGTGGTGAAGCTGCTCGGCGCCGCCGGCCTGTCGCCGAGGCTGGGTGCGAGCCTGGTCGAAGTCGGCGAGACGGTGACCAGCTGGCCGCAGCTGGCCGGTGACGTCACCCTCGGCGCCGCGAGCGTGGTCGCCGCGGTACGGCGCATCGGACTGGGGATGAAGCTGGCTTCCGGTCGCGTCCGGGTCGATGTGGAGCGGCATCTCGACGAGCTGGCCGACCCTCCGCCGAACGACGAGCCGGTGTGGGCCGAGGCGCCGCCGGAGCCCGTCGGCGGACCCGTCGAAAGCGTCCTGGCCTGCGCCCAACGGGCGCCGTCCGGGGGAAACATGCAGCCGTGGTCGCTGCGCGCCGAGGCAGGGGAGATCTCCATCGAACTGGCGCCGCAGCACAGCACGGCGATGGATATCGGCTATCGCGGCAGCGCCGTCGCGCTCGGCGCGGCCGTGTACAACGCGCGGGTCGCCGCCGCCGCGCACGGGATTCTCGGGCCGCACGAGTTCGTCGAGGGCCCGCCGGGTTCCGGTCGTCTCCTCGCCCGCCTGCGACTGGGGAACGGCCGCAGTGCCGAGCTGGCCGCCGACTATCCCGCTGTGCTGCGCCGCGAGACCAACCGAAGGATCGGCACCGGTGCCGGGCCTGCCGACGGCGTACTCGACACGCTAACAGCGGTCGCCGAATCGGCCGGGGCGCACGTGCGCGCGGTCGTGGATCGGCAGGACATCGAAGAAGCTGCACGTTTGCTGGGCGATTCCGATCGAATCCGCTATCTCACGCCGCGCTTATACGAGGAAATGCTCGCCGAGGTCCGCTGGGCCTCCGACGACGACCCCGAGACCGGAATCGACGCGCGCAGCCTGGAGCTGACCGAGGACGAGCGGGCGGCATTCGAGATCACCACCCGCGCCGACGTCATGGCGCAGTTGCGGTCCTGGGCGGGCGGTTCGGCGCTGGGCAAATACACCGGTGACCGGGTGCGCTCCAGCTCCGCCATTCTGGCGGTGACATTCGACGGGATCGACCCGCGATTGACCGACTACGCGGCGGCCGGAGCGGCGGTCGCGCGGGTTTGGGTGCAGGCCGAGCGCCTCGGATTGGGTGTGCAACCGATTTCCCCCGTATACCTCTACGCCCGACGCCATGGCGAACTTGCTGCGATTTCCCCCGACTTCGCGGATACACTAGCGTCACTTCAGGGCCGTTTCCTGGACCTGCTGGAAGTGCCTGAGCATGAGACCATGGCGTTGGTGCTTCGCCTGAGCTACGCCTCCGCCGCCACCGTACGCAGCAGGCGGCGTCCGGTGCTCGGTGTGGACACCAGTAGTTAGCGCGATCGGAGACAATGTGCCACGGCGGACACTCGACTCGTTGGTGACCCAGGTCGCCTCTGAGCTCATGGGTGTGGACGCCACGACCATGGTCGCCGCCACCGAACGCGTGCTCGCTCAACTGGTCGAGTACTTCGACGTGGATTTCAGCTACGTGCGACACACCGACCGCGAACGCCGGGCAACCGTGCTCGTCGCGGAATGGCCGCACCGGCAGAACATTCCCGATCCCGACCCGCTCGGCGTGATCTACTTCGACGGGGCCGATCCCGTGTTCCGTGCGCTGGAGAACGCGACCGAGCCGATGGTCGCGCGCCCGACCCCGGAGTTCGCCGATTACCAGGAGACCGTCCGCCGCGGGTCCGGCATCGCGGGGGTGACCTCGGCCGCCGTGCCGCTGCTGTCGCGGGGCGAGCCGACCGGCGTGCTCGGCTTCGTCAAGTCCGGCGATCGCGAGTGGAGCACTCGTGAACTCAACGTGCTGAAAGCCATCGCGGCGCTGTTCGCGCAGCTACAGGCGCGGGTGGTCGCGGAGGAACGTCTCCGATATATCGCGCTGCACGACGACCTGACCGGCCTGGCGAATCGGCGTGCGCTGCTCGAGCACATGGAGGAGCGATTACGCTCCGGCAGTCCCGGCCCGGTGGCCGCCTTCTTCCTCGATCTGGACCGCTTGAAAGCCCTCAACGATTTCCTCGGCCACACCGCCGGGGACAACTTCATCCGCACGTTGTCGACGCGATTGCGGGAGAACCTGGACCCGAACGACATGATCGCCCGACTGGGCGGCGACGAATTCGTCATCGTGCCCGCAAAGCCCATGGACGCGGTGGCCGCCGAATACGAGGCGAACCGCATCCAGCAGTTGATCGCCAGGCGCGTCACCGTCGGCGGCGAGTCGGTCAGCCGGGGCGCGAGTGTCGGCGTAGCGCTCGGCTTCCCCGGTGAGACCACCGTCGCCGACGTGTTGCGCCGCGCCGATCACGCCTTGTTGTCGGCGAAATCGGGCGGCGGCAACGGCGTCGCGGTGTTCACCGACACCATGCGCGCGCAATTCGAACTCCAGGACGACGTGGAGCTCAACCTGCGCGGCGCGGTGTCGGACGGCTCGCTGCTGCTGCACTATCAGCCCGAGGTGGATCTGCGCACGGGCCGCATCGTGGCATTGGAGGCGCTGGTCCGCTGGCTGCACCCGACCAGGGGGCTGCTGCCGCCCGCCGCGTTCGTCACCGTCGCCGAGGCCACCAACCTGGCCGGCGAGCTGGGGCGCTGGGTGATCCGTTCGGCGTGTGCGCAGTTCGCCGAATGGCGCAGGCGCGGCCTGGCGGGCAACGTGGTGATGCGGATCAACGTGTCACCGGTGCAGCTGGTCAGCCTCGACTTCGTCGAGCGCATCGAGGACATCCTTCGCCTGTTCGGCATCGATGGCAGCTCGGTGTGCCTGGAGATCACCGAGCACGTCGTGGTGCAGGACCTGGCCCGGACCCAGGTCACGCTGCGCGGCCTGAAGCGGATGGGTGTGCAGATCGCCATCGACGACTTCGGCACCGGTTACAGCTCGCTGTCGCATCTGAAGGCGCTGCCGGTGGACGCGGTGAAGATCGATCGGGGGTTCGTGCAGCGGCTCGGCGCCAGCACCGACGATCTGGCCATCGTGAAATCCATCATCGGCCTGGCCGGCTCGTTCGGGCTCGGTGTCGTCGGCGAGGGCGTCGAGACGGCGGTCGCCGCGCGCACCCTGGTCGGTCTCGGCTGCTACCGCGCGCAGGGCTTCCTGATCGCCAAGCCGATGCCCGCCGAGCAGGTCGAAACGCACCTCACCGCGGGCCGCATCCCGCTCGATCTGGATCTGCCCCGGGCCGGGCGCGGGTTGCCCGCGCACTGAGATCACGGCCGCAGCCGCCGGTTATCCGGGTCTTCCACGCCCGTTCACGCACCGTTGGGCACGGGTGCCCCGATGCGCTGCACGATCGGCCGCGTGCGCATAGTTCAGCTTGCGAACTTCTACGGCCCGCGTTCGGGTGGGCTGCGCACGGCGCTGCACCACCTGGGAGAGGGATACGTCGCCGCCGGACACGACGTGGTACTGATCGTGCCGGGTCCGCGCCGGTCGGAGGAGATCCTGGCCACCGGGGTCGCGCGGATCACGCTGCCCGCGTTGGCCATTCCGTGGACCGGTGGCTACCGTGCGGCCGATCCACGCCGGGTGGCCGATGTGCTGGACGGGTTGCGGCCCGACGTGCTCGAGGTGTCCGACCGGCTGACCCTGCGCGGCTTCGGCCGCTGGGCGCGGCGGCGCGACGTGACCGGCGTGATGATCTCGCACGAGCGGCTCGACCGGCTGCTCGGTCAGGTGCTGCCCGGTCCGCTGGCGCGGCGCTGCGCCGACGTGGCCAACCGGCACACCGCCACCGACTACGACATGGTCGTGTGCACCACCGAGTTCGCCCGCGAGGAGTTCCTGCGCATCGGCGCGGCGAATGTGGAGCTGGTCCCGCTCGGGGTGGACCTCGAGCTGTTCAATCCGCACCGGCGCGATCGCAGGCTGCGCGCCGACCTCGGCGTGCCGGGTCATCCGCTGCTGGTGCACTGCGGCCGGTTGTCCGTCGAGAAGCGGGTGGATCGCAGCATCGAGGCGATCGGCGCGTTGCGGGAGGCGGGTGTCGAGGCGCGGTTGGTCGTCGCCGGGGACGGTCCGCGCCGGGACGCGCTGCAACGGCGGGCCCGCGCGCTGGCCCCGCTGCCGGGCGGGGTGCCCGCCGTGCACTTCACCGGCTTCATCTCCGAGCGCGCGATGGTCGCCAAGCTGCTCGCCACCGCGGACGTCTCGCTGGCGCCAGGCCCGCACGAGACCTTCGGCCTCGCGGCGCTGGAAGCGCTCGCGGCTGGCACACCCGTGGTGGCCAGCCGATCCTCCGCCTTGGCCGACATCGTGACCGCCGACTGCGGCGCGGTGGCCGCCGACCATCCCTCCGCGTTCGCGGCGGCGGTCAGCGACGTGCTGGCCATGCCGCAGGCCGGTCGCCGCCGCGCCGCCCGCAGCCGCGCCGAGCAGTTCACTTGGCCGCGAGCCGTCGCGGGCATGCTCGCGGTCCTGGGGCGATAGCGGCGTTCCGGTCGGCGACAGCCCACTGGACTACCCTGCGGGGAACCGATTCGGCGATTCGAGATGGGATGCGCGGGTGCTGGGTAGAGGGCGTGGGCGAGCGGGGCGAACTACGGTGCGCGATGCGAAGGCTTTGGTCACGGGTGCGGCGAGCGGCATCGGCCGGGCCACCGCGCTGGCCGCCGCCGCGGACGGCGCCGAGCTGGTGCTCACCGACATCAATGCCGAGGGCTTGGACGCCACGGTGACCGACATCCGCGCCGCGGGCGGTCGCGTCGCCCTGGCGGAAGCGCTGGACATCACCGACTACGACGCGGTGCGTGCCTTCGCCGACCGGGTGCACGCCGAACTCGGCAGTCTGGACGTCGTCATGAACATCGCGGGCACCTCGGTGTGGGGGACCGTGGAGAATCTGGAGCACAAGCACTGGCGGCGCATGGTGGAGGTCAACCTGATGGGCCCGATCCACGTCATCGAGACCTTCGTGCCGCCCATGGTGCGCGCGGGCAAGGGCGGTGCGCTGGTCAACGTGTCCTCGGCGGCGGGGCTGCTCGCGCTGCCATGGCACGCGGCCTACAGCGCGGGCAAATACGGTATTCGCGGCGTGTCGGAGGTGCTGCGTTTCGATCTGGCGCAACACGGCATCACGGTGCACTTGGTGGCGCCGGGTGCGGTGAACACGCCGCTGGTGCAGAGCGTCGAGCTGGCCGGGGTGAACAAGGAGGACCCGAAGATCAAGCGGCTCACCGCGGCTTTCGCCGAGCACGCGGTGCCGCCGGAACGGGTGGCCGCGGCGATCCTGCGCGGGATCGAACGCAACCGGTTCCTCGTCTACAGCTCGTTCGACATCCGTTTCGGATACTGGTGGGCACGCAAATTCGCGTTCCCCTACGAGTTCGTGATGCGCCGCACCAGTGCGCGTTTCAGCAGGCTGCTGGCTTCGACGGGCAGTTGAGCTGCACGTCGAGCACGCGGGCGCCCGGACCCTCGGCGCCGAGCCGGTCGTGCTCGTTGACCAGGCGGCAGCTGCCCAGCGACAGGCAGCCGCAGCCGATGCAACCGGTGAGGCTGTCGCGCAGGCGGATCAACTGAGTGATCCGGTCGTCGAGATCGGCACGCCAGACGGTGGAAAGGGCCTCCCAGTCGCGCCGGGTGGGGGTGCGGCCCTCGGGCAGCTGATCGAGTGCGGCACGGATCTCGCTCAGTGGTATGCCGACGCGCTGGGAGATGCGGATGAACGCCACGCGGCGCAAGGTCTCGCGGGCATATCTGCGCTGATTGCCGCTGGTACGTCTACTCGTGATGAGCCCCTCGCGTTCGTAGAAGTGCAACGCGGAGACCGCGACTCCACTACGCTCGGAGAGCTGCCCGGGGGTCAGCTCCTTCGCCCGCCAATCGGCTGCTGTCGACATGCACGCTCCTCCCAATCACCTCAACAATACTTGAGGTACGGAGGTGCCGGGACCGGATTCGGTGATCGCGGGTGATCGGCATCCGAAGCCGGGAATTCCGTGCTCTCCGGGCCTCGGCGCACTACGGTCTGATCATGGGAGCAGATGCTGTATCCGCGCGGGAGGGTGCGCGCCTGGCCGTGACATCCGAGGTCGGCACGCTGCGTACGGTGCTGCTGCACCGGCCGGGCAACGAGTTGCGCAGGCTTACCCCACGCAACAACGATCAGCTGCTGTTCGACGGCATCCCCTGGGTGGAGCGCGCGCAGCAGGAGCACGACGCCTTCGCCGAGGTCCTGCGCGGACGCGGCACCGAGGTGCTGCTGCTGTCGGACCTGCTCGCCGAAACCATCGAGGTCAGCGGCGCCGCCCGCATCCAGGGCATCGCCGCCGCGGTCGACGCGCGCAGGCTCGGGCATACGCTGGCCGACGAGCTGGCCGCCTTCCTGCGCGGTGTGCCCGCCACGGAATTGGCCGAGATCCTGGTGGCGGGAATGACCTTCGACGAGTTGCCCTTCGGGCCCGATGCCACCTCGCTGGTGCGCCGCATGCACCACGGCGGCGACTTCGTCATCGATCCGCTGCCCAATCTGCTGTTCACCAGGGACTCCTCGTTCTGGGTCGGTCCGCGTGTCGCGATCACCTCGCTCGCGCTGCCCGCCCGCGGCAGGGAAACCTCGCTGACCGACCTCATCTACGCCTTCCATCCCCGGTTTCTCGGGGTGCGCCGCGCCTACGAATCGCACACCGCTCCGATCGAAGGGGGCGACGTGCTGCTGCTGTCGGAGGGGGTGGTCGCGGTGGGCGTCGGGGAGCGCACCTCGCCCGCGGGTGCGGAAGCGTTGGCGCGCAGCTTGTTCGACGACGACCTCGCGCACACCGTGCTCGTGGTGCCGATCGTGCAGACCCGCGCGACCATGCACCTGGACACGGTGTGCACCATGGTCGACGCGGACGCCGTCGTGATGTATCCGGCGGTGCGGGAGTCGCTGTGCGCCTTCACGATTCGCAAGGAGGACGATTACGGCGGACGGTCCGGCAGCGGCCGGGTCGGGATCAGCGGCCCGGATCCGTTCCTGCCCGCGGCCGCCGAGGCCATGGGCATCGGCAAGCTGCGGGTGATCGACACGGGGCTGGACGGCGTCACCGCCGAACGCGAGCAGTGGGACGACGGCAACAACACCCTCGCCCTCGCTCCCGGCGTGGTGGTCGCCTACGAGCGCAACGAGATGACCAACGCCAGGCTGGAGGACGCGGGCATCGAGGTGCTGCGCATCCCCGGCTCCGAGTTGGGCTCCGGCCGCGGCGGACCCCGCTGCCTGTCGTGCCCGCTGTCCCGAGACGACCTGTGAGCGCGGGCATGTTCACCGTCACGGTCTCCCACGAATCCGCTGTGCCGCCCTACGAGCAGCTACGCCTCGCCGTCATCGCCCAGGTGCGCTCCGGCGAGCTGACGGCCGGAACCAAGATCCCGACCGTCCGCGCCCTGGCCGCCCAACTCGGCCTCGCCCCCAACACGGTGGCGCGTGCCTACCGTGAGCTGGAGGCCGACGGCGTGGTCGAAACGCGGGGCAGGCAGGGCTCGTTCATCGCGTCGTCCGGCGACCCCACCCGCGACGTCGCGGGCCGCGCGGCCACCGCCTATGTCGCGACGGTGCGCAGATTGGGATTGGACGACGCCACCGCCCTGCACTACGTGCAGGCGGCCTTGGAGGGGTAACCCTCACCTCCAGCTGGGCAGCCAGAGATGGTCGTGCCAGTTGCCCGGGGTGATCGGGAGGGCGGTGAGAATCGGCCAGAGCCAGATGAAGTTGGCGATCACCAGGCCCTGGTAGAGACACACCGCGAGCAGTCCCAGGCTGCGCCGTTCGTTCGGCGGGGCGGGTAGGTAGGTCCCGGCGGGGCTGCGCGGAATGATGCTCGGGTGCGCCGGGCCGAGCACGTCGCCGAGTGCCAGTGCCACACCCATCACCAGGAACGGGGCCATCGGGACGGCGTAGAAGTAGTACATCTGCCGGTCGAGCGTGGCGAACCAGGGCAGCAGCGCGGCGCCGTAGCCGACCAGCACGGCGCCGTACCGCCAGTCGCGACGGGTTACGGCGCGCCACAGCATCCAGGCCAGCACCGGGCCCGCCACCCACCAGATGGCGGGCGTCCCGATCAGCATCACGGCCTTCACGCACTGGGTCTGGCCGCAACCGCTGACGCCGCTGTCGGCGTAGTAGTACAGCATCGGGCGCAGCCCCATGGGCCAGGTCCATGGTTTGGATTCCCACGGGTGATGGTTGCCCGCCGAATTGGTCAGCTCGGTGTGGAATTCCAGCGACCTGGCGTTGAAGTACCAGAGCGAACGAAGCGCGCCCGGCACCACATGCGACCAGAATCCGCCGGTGCCGATCGGGTCGGTCGGCGCGGACGGATTGCCCGGCATGTACCGGTACACGCCCGTCTCGCTCGCGAACCAGGCCCAATAGCCGGCCAGATAGACGCCCAGGGGTACGAGCACCAGCGCGTAGAGCGCGGGCCCGATATCGCGCAGCGCGACGCCGAGCCAGGGACGGCGCACGCCGTAGTCGCGCCGCGCCGCGAGATCGTAGTAGACGCTCAGCAGGCCGAAGGCGGCGATGAAATAGACGCCGGACCATTTGGTTCCGCAGGCCAGGCCGAGCAGCACGCCCGCGCCGAAGCGCCACCAGCGCACCCCGAGGCGCGGCCCCCAGTCCGTCACGCCGATCCGGCCGTCGGCGTCCGCGCGGGCGAATCGGGCGCGGACCTCGTCGCGGTCGACGATCAGGCAACCGAAGGCGGCGGTGACGAACAACCCCATGAAGATGTCGAGCATGCCGATGCGCGAGGACACGAAGGTGAGCCCGTCGGCGATCAGCAGGATGCCCGCGATCGCGCCGATCAGGGTGGAGCGCGCCATCCGGCGCACGATCCTGATCACCAGCAGCACCAGCACGGTTCCGGCCAGCGCGGCGGTGAAGCGCCAGCCCCAGCCGTTGTAGCCGAACATCGCCTCGCCCAGCGCGATGAACTGCTTGCCGACCGGAGGATGCACCACCAGCCCGTAGCCGGGGTTGTCCTCCACCCAGCCGCCGGTGAGCATCTGCCAGGCCTGCGGGGCGTAGTGCTTCTCGTCGAACACCGGGGTGCCCGCGTCGGTCGGGTAGTTCAGCATCGTGAAGCGCGTCACCGCCGCGATCGCGGTGAGGAACGCCGTCACCAGCCAGCCGCGCAGGCGGTCGTCGGGCCCGAAGTCGGGCGGCGGCCGCAGCGGGCCCGGGCTCGACCAGGAGGGCACGGTTCCGAACCGTGCGGTCGCGCGCTGGTCGGTCACCTGGGTCACGCCCCGATCGTATGCTGTGCCGCCGCTGCGAGTATTCAGGCCGTACGCGTTGGGTGGTTTCGCCGAGACCGGAATACGCTACGAACCGATTTCGTCAGCACACGGGTAACTCGCGAATCCTTCGACACCCGACTCGGACGGCCCGACTACTCGGAGAGGCGGCACAGCGACAGTGACGACGGGCAGGCTGGTGCTCGCGGCGACACCGATGGGCGACATCGGGGATGCCTCGCAGCGCCTGCGCGAGGGACTGGCGACCGCCGACGTGGTGGCCGCCGAGGACACCCGGCGCACCAGGTCGCTGGCCAAGGCGCTGGGCGTCGAGATCTCCGGCCGGGTGGTGAGTTTCTACGACCACGTCGAGACCGCGCGGATCCCGATGCTGCTCGACGAGATCGCCGACGGCCGCACGGTGCTGCTGGTCACCGACGCGGGCATGCCGTCGGTGAGCGATCCCGGCTACCGCATGGTGGCGGCGTGCGTCGAGCGCGACCTGCCGGTGACCTGCCTGCCCGGCCCCTCGGCGGTGACCACGGCGCTCGCGCTGTCGGCCCTGCCGGTGGAACGATTCTGCTTCGACGGATTCCCGCCGCGTAAATCCGGCCAGCGCCGGGAATGGTTGCGCACGCTGGCCGCCGAATCACGTGCCTGCGTCTTCTTCGAGGCGCCGCACCGGCTCGCCGACTGCCTTGCCGACGCGGTCGAGGTCCTCGGTCCGGACCGCCGCGCCGCCGTCTGCCGGGAGCTGACCAAGACCTACGAGGAAGTGGTGCGCGGCACCCTGGCCGAACTCGCCCGGTGGGCCGTCGAGGGCGCGCGCGGCGAGATCACGGTGGTGCTCGCGGGCGCTCAGCCTTCCGCCGCCGACCCCGCGGACCTGGTCGACGCCGTCGAATCGCTGACCGCCGCGGGCGCGCGGCTCAAGGATGCCTGCGCGGAGGTCGCCGCCGTCCATGCCGTTTCCCGTCGCGAACTCTACGACGCGGTTCTCGCCGCGCGCCGCACCTCGTAGGCCGACCGCGTCCCTGTGAGGTTTCGCTCCGCCGCGGGTAGTCGACCCGAGGTGGTGCGGCGGGCATGATCATCGGTATGACTTCTCTGGAGAGCAAGGCCACGACGTTCCTCGGCTTGCACGTGCCCGGGGACCCCGGAGTCTTCCCCACGGTGTGGGATGCCTGGTCCGCGAAAGTCGCCGTGGCGGCGGGCTTTCCGGCCCTGACGGTCGGCAGTCACCCGCTGGCCGACTCGATCGGCCGCGAGGACGGGGAGAAGATGACGTTCGACGAGTCGATGACCCGGGTACGGCAGATCACGGCGGCGGTGGACGTTCCGGTGTCGGTCGACATCGAGTCGGGATACGGGCAGGAGCCCGCCCGGCTGATCGACGGGCTGCTGGAAGCGGGTGCGATCGGGCTCAACATCGAGGACACGGTGCACAGCGAGGGCAAGCGGCTGCGCGCGGCGAAGGAACACGCCGACCTCGTGCACGGCCTGCGCGAGGCCGCCGACGCGGCGGGTGTGCACCTGGTGATCAACGCGCGCACCGATCTGTTCCTGCGTCAGGACGGCGAGGCTTCCGATCGCGTCGACCGCGCCATCGAGCGCCTGAAGCTGGCCGCCGAGGCGGGCGCGGACGTGCTGTTCCCGGTGGGCCGCCACGCCGAGGCCGACATGCGCCGTCTGACCGGTGAACTGCCGCTGCCGATCAGCGCCACCGTCGCGCCGGACCAGGCCGACAAGGCCGCCCTCGCCGATCAGGGCGTCGCACGGATCACCTTCGGCCCGTTCTTGCAGGCCGTGCTGACCAAGGAGATCGAGACCTTGCTCGGCCGCTGGAAGTGAGACCCGCGGCCGGTACCCCACCGGACGACGAGTGGGGTACCGGCCGCGCACTGTGAAAGGCCCGCACGGCGGTCGCGGTGATCAGGAGGGGACCGCCAGCCCCAGGGCGGTCATGACGAACTCGACGAACAGCGGCGCCAGATCCGGCACCCGCGCGGGTCCGTCGGAGACGATCACCCGCCGTGTCCGTTCGCCGATCGCGTCCGGGATCAGGGCGATCAGCCCGTCGGAGAGTTCCGGCAGCGCCGGGTCCGCCGCGCGCGCTTGGTCGTAGAACACCCGATACAACTGGGCGAACCGGTCGACGGCCAGGTCGCGGTAGCCCACGGCGTCCTGGTTCACCTTGAACGACTCCACCAGCACCAGCCGGGCGAAATCCGGCTCGGTGGCGACGGTCCGGCAGAAGGTGACCACGATGGATTCGATCTTCGCGTAGGCGTCGGCGTCCGGCGGCAACTGGGCGAGTTCGTCCGCGATCCGGGTCGCCATGATGTCGACCCCGGTGTGCACCGCCTCGGCGAAACACTCCTCTTTGTTGGCGAAGTGGTCGTAGAAGGTGGTGCGCGAAACCCTGGCTCTGGCAACGATGTCGGTGAGCGTGGTGGCCGGGTAGCCCTTGCTGTCCACGGATTCCACCATCGCCTCGACCAGCCTGCCGCGTTGCGACGTGAGCACGGCTTCGCGTGCCGCCCGATGCCGCTCGGCGAAACCGGACCGGTGAACGGATGCCGTCGCGTGCTGCTGGCCCATGTGTGCCCTCTCTGTGCCGGAACCGATCCCGAACGGAACGTCGTCGTACCGATCGCACACGGTCCGGGGTGTCGCCAGGCCGCGAACCGGTGTTTCATTATCCGACAACGCATTCCACGGTGGGAAGGCAGGTGGATCCACCCGTGGGCATGGTGCCGCGCAACACGGCGAAAGTGTTGTGCGCCTTATCGTTCCGGCCCGCCGCGACGCTGGGCCGCAGCGATCAGTCCTTCGGCTCGACGTACTTGGGGAACACCGGTTCCGGCGCGGGCAGCGTCAGTCCGGGCTCGATCGGGGTCGCGATATCGGCGAACGTCCGGCTCTGTTGCCCCAGTTGGTCGAGGATGCGGCTCGCCGACCCCGGCAGTACCGGCTGCACCAGGATCGCGACGATGCGCAGCACTTCCAGCGTCACGTACAACACGGTGGCCTCGCGGGCGAGATCCTCCGGCGTACCGGACTTCGCCAGCGCCCACGGCGCCTGCGCGGAGAAGTACCGGTTGGTCTCGCCCAGGGTCAGCCAGATCGCCTCCAGCGCGAGATGCATCTGCTGCGCGTCGAACTCGGCCCGGCAGCGCTCCAGCAGTCCGCCCGCCAGATCCAGCAGCGCGCGGTCGTCATCGGTGAACTCGCCGGGGGTCGGCACCACGCCGCCGCAGTCCCGTGCGACCAGCTTGGTGCTGCGCTGCACCAGATTGCCGAACTCGTTGGCGAGGTCGCTGTTGATCCGGCCCACGATGGCCTCGTGGCTGTAGCTGCCGTCCTGGCCGTAGGAGATCTCGCGCAGCAGGAAGAAGCGCACCGCGTCCAAGCCGTAGTTCTCGACCAGTTCCAGCGGATCGACCACGTTGCCGACCGACTTGGACATCTTCTCGCCCTTGTTGTACAGGAACCCGTGCACGAACACGCGTTTGGGCAGCTCGATACCGGCCGACATCAGGAACGCGGGCCAGTACACCGTGTGGAACCGCGTGATGTCCTTGCCGATGATGTGCACATCGGCGGGCCAGAACTTGCCGAAGGCGGCGGAGGAGGTGTCGGGGAATCCGACGCCGGTGATGTAATTCGTCAGCGCGTCCACCCACACGTACATGACGTGGTCGGGGTGGCCGGGCACCGGCACACCCCAGTCGAAGGTGGTGCGCGAGATCGAGAGGTCCTTCAGACCCGCCTTGACGTAGCTGACGATCTCGTTGCGCCGGGTGGCGGGCGCGATGAATTCCGGGTGCTCCTCGTAGAGCGCCAGCAGCTTGTCCTGGTAGGCCGACAGCCGGAAGAAGTAGTTCGACTCCTCGGTCCAGGTGACCGGCGTCTTGGACTCGGTCGAGATGCGGGTGCCGTCCTCCAGCACCGTGGTCTCCTCGTCGGTGTAGAACGCCTCGTCGCGCACCGAGTACCAGCCCGAGTAGTTGCCCAGGTAGATGTCGCCGTTGGCCAGCATCCGTTCCCAGATGGCCGCGCTTGCCACCTGGTGATCGTCGTCGGTGGTGCGGATGAACCGGTCGAAGGAGATGTCGAGCGTCTTGTCCATCGCCTCGAAGACGTCGGAGTTGCGCGCCGCGAGCTCTTCCACCGGGAGGCCCTCGGTGGCCGCTGCCTGCTGCATCTTCTGGCCGTGCTCGTCGGTGCCGGTCATGAAGAACACGTCGTAACCGTCGAGGCGCTTGAAGCGGGCGATGGCGTCGGCCGAGATGTACTCGTACGCGTGCCCGATGTGCGGCGCGCCGTTCGGGTAGGCGATGGCCGTGGTGATGTAGAAGGCGGGGCGGTCAGCTTCGCTCATGGTGTGTCTACTGTAATGCGCGTGCATTCTTTCGCTCGCGTGAATATGCCCTGCGCCGACGCGCGGGTCCCCGCGTCCGCGCCGCGCGGTGGCCGCCGATGAGCGCAGCACGTCCCGCGCCGGAGCTGCCCGAGCCGCTGGCGCCGATCGTGGATGCGCACACCCACCTGGACGCCTGCGGAGCGACCGACGCGGCGTCCACCGCCGCGATCGTCGACCGCGCCGCCTCGGTCGGCGTCGGCCGAGTGGTCACCGTCGCCGACGACCTGGCCGCCGCGCAGTGGGCGGTGCGGGCCGCGCACTGGGACGATCGCGTGTACGCCGCCGTCGCGCTGCATCCGACCAGGGCGAACGCACTCGACGACGACGCCAAGGCCGAGCTGGAGCGCCTGGCCGACGACCCGCGGGTGGTCGCCGTCGGCGAGACCGGCCTCGATTACTACTGGCCGGGCAAACTGGACGGCTGCGCCGACATCGAGACGCAGATCGACGGTTTCCGCTGGCATATCGATCTGGCCAAGCGGGTCCGCAAGCCGCTCATGATCCACAACCGCGAGGCCGATCACGACCTGCTGACCGTGCTGCTGGACGAGGGCCCGCCGGACCGGGTGATCTTCCACTGCTTCTCCTCGGACACGAACATGGCGCTGTCCTGCGTGGCCGAGGGCTACATCCTCAGCTTCTCCGGGACGGTGAGCTTCAAGAACGCGCACGAATTGCGGGAAGCGGCCAAGGTGGTGCCCGACGACCAGATCCTGGTCGAGACGGACGCGCCGTATCTGACCCCGCATCCGTTCCGCGGAGCGCCGAACGAGCCGTATTGCCTGCCGTACACCGTGCGGGCGCTGGCCGAAGTGCGCGGCCAGGATCCGCTGGAACTGGCGAAGATCACCACGGACAACGCGCGGCGCGTCTACCGGCTCTGAGCGCCGCGCCCGCATACCCGTGGGCGCCCACGGATGCCCGGAATGCATCGGTGTATGCGAAATGTGTCCTATGTCACTTTCGATGTTCCGTTTCGTGATTTACCTGCGGGGTCGATATTTGATCGTGATATTGAAAAGGCGCTGTTCCTGAGCTTGCTGTTGTCCGCGCCCGCGCCCCTCGTTATCGTGCTGTGACCATGTCCCCCTTCACGCGGATCAACCAGTCGCGTTCGCCCCTGCTGCACATCGCGGTCGGCGCGCTGCTGCTGACGCTGATCATCGGCGCCGGCCTCGCGATCGTGAATCGCAAGACGGTGACCGTCGTCGTGGACGGCGAGAAGCTCTTCCAGACCACGATGTCGCGCGACGTGCGCGGTGTGCTGAAGGCCGCGGGCTTTGCCGTGACCGATCGGGACAAGGTGGCGCCGGCCCTGGCCGCGCACATCGGCGACGGCGCGACCATCACGCTCAACCGCGCCCGCGAGGTGGATCTGTCCGTCGACGGGATGACGCAGCGGGTCTGGACCACCGGCGTGACCGCGGGGGAGGCGCTCGAGCAGCTGAAGATCTCGAAAGAGGTGTACGTCTCGCCGGCCCGCGACGAGCGGCTCCCGTTGCAGGGCGCCACGCTCATGATCGCGACCCCGCGCGTGGTCTCGCTGGTCGACGGCATCGGTAACCCGGTGGACGTGCGCGCCGCCGCCCCCACCGTCGGCAAATTCCTCGAGGTGGCGGGCATCCCGCTGATCGAGCAGGATTCCGTCGAACCGGCCGCCTCCACTCCGGTGACGAACGGCTTGCGCGTCACCGTGACGCGCAAGCGGGTCGAACAGCACACCGAGACGCTGCCGCTGGACCCGCCGGAGAACGTCATCGAGGACCCGGCCATGAACATGAGCCGCACGGTGGTCGAGTCCCCCGGCGCTCCCGGCGTCCAGGACGTCACGTTCGCGGTCACCATGGTCAACGGCCAGGAAGTGGACCGTCAGGCGGTCGGTTCCACGGTGACCGTGGCGGCGCAGCCGAAGACCGTCCGCAAGGGCGCCAAGCCGGGCACCGAGGTGCCGCCGGTGCGCGACGGCGCGATCTGGGACGCGCTGGCCCGCTGCGAGTCGACCGGGAACTGGTCGATCAACACCGGCAACGGCTACTACGGCGGCGTGCAGTTCGACCAGGGCACCTGGGAGCGGCAGGGCGGGCTGCGGTACGCACCCCGCGCCGACATGGCCACCAGGGAAGAGCAGATCGCGATCGCCGAGATCACCCGCCAGCGGCAGGGCTGGGGCGCGTGGCCCGCCTGCACCGGCCGGCTCGGCATCAGCTGACGCCGCACCGGACGCCGGGGGCGGCGCGGCGCGGTTGATAGATTCTCGAGGTGTCCGAACCTGAAATCTCCGCTCGTGGAAGTGCGGCGCTGCTCGGGCCCGCCGAAGTGCGGGTGCTCGCCGAGCGGCTGGGGGTGCGGCCGACCAAGCAACTCGGGCAGAACTTCGTGCACGACGCGAACACGGTGCGGCGGATCGTCGCGGCCGCCGGGGTAGGGCGCGGTGACGTGGTGCTGGAGGTCGGGCCCGGTCTCGGTTCGCTGACCCTCGCGCTGCTGGACGTGGTGGACTCGGTGGTCGCGGTGGAGATCGATCCCGTGCTGGCGCGCCACCTTCCGATGACGGTCGCGGACCGGGCGCCGGATCTGGCGGCGCGGTTGTCGGTGGTCGAGGCGGACGCGCTGCGCGTCGGCGCCGCCGATCTGCCCGCGGCGCCGACCGCGCTGGTGGCCAATCTCCCGTACAACGTGGCGGTGCCCGTGCTGCTGCACCTGCTCGCCGAATTGCCCGGCATCGCAGTCGCTTTGGTGATGGTGCAGGCGGAAGTGGCCGATCGGCTCGCCGCCGATCCCGGCAGTCGCACCTACGGCGTGCCCAGTGTGAAAGCGGGCTTCTTCGGGACGGTCCGGCGTGCGGGGGCGGTGGGCACCCAGGTGTTCTGGCCGGTTCCGCGAGTCGAGTCGGGGCTGGTTCGGATCGACCGCTACGCCCAGCCCCCGTGGCCGATGGACGCCGAGCATCGCCGCCGCGTCTTCGCGGTCGTCGACGCCGCGTTCGCGCAGCGCCGCAAGACCCTCCGCGCCGCGCTCGCAGGCTGGGCGGGCTCGCCCGCCGAAGCCGAACGCCGCCTGCTCGCCGCGGGCATCGCCCCCACCGCCCGCGGCGAAACCCTGGACACCGCCGCCTTCGTCCGCCTGGCGGCCCAGGCCTAGCACTGCGCACAAGGCAGTGGCTCCCCGTACCGGCATCGGCCGGAGCGAGGAGCCACGCGAACGGTCCGGATCAGACGGCGACTTCGTAGCCCGCTTCGTCCACCGCGGCGACGATGTCGGCGTCGGCGATCGGCGCGGTGCTGTCGACGCGGACGGCGCCGCTGTCGAGATCCACATCCACGCCGGTCACGCCGTCGATCTTGCCGATCTCGGTCTTGACGGAGCTGACGCAGTGCCCGCAGGTCATCCCCGTGACGGTGTAGGTGGTGGTGGGCATGTCCGACTCCTTCACATCCAAATTCTCATACGGCCGGGGGGTACCTCGACCACCTCCGAAAGATACCCCCTATGGGTATGAGTCCGCAAGGGTGCCGCGAAATCACACGCCGTCGGCCAGTTCCAGCCAGCGCTCCTCGGCCGTCTCCTTCTCCGCGAGCACCTGCTTGAGTTCCGCGCCCAAGGTGACCAGCTTGTCCGGCTCGGTGGCCGCGTCGGCGAGCGCCGAGTGCAAGCGCTGCTCGCGTTCGGAGAGCTTGTCGATGGCGCGTTCCAGCCGGGTGAGTTCCTTGCGGGCCGCGCGGTAGGTGGCGGAGTCGGTGGCCGGTGCGTCGGCGGGCTTGGCCTCCGGCGCGGCGGCGCGGCTCCGGCTCGCCGTGAGGGTCGCGCGCCTGGTGAGGTACTCCTCGATGCCGCCGGGCAGGTTCGTGAGCTTGCCGTCGCCGAACAGCGCCCAGGTCGAGTCGCAGATCCGCTCGATGAGATACCGGTCGTGGCTGATCACGACCAGCGTGCCCGCCCAGTTGTCGAGCAGGTCCTCCAGCTGTTGCAAGGTGTCGATGTCCAGGTCGTTGGTGGGCTCGTCGAGCAGCAGCACGTTCGGCTCGGACATGAGGATGCGGGTCAGTTGCAGGCGCCGCCGTTCGCCGCCGGACAGGTCGCCGACCGGGGTGCGCTGGCGGGCGGGGGTGAAGCCGAGCCGCTCGGCCAGCTGACCGGCGGAGACCTCCTTGTCGCCCAGCATGATTCGCTGTGCGACCTGCTGCACCGCCTCCAGCACCCGCAGGCCGGTCGGCAGGTCGTCGAGTTCCTGGCGCAGCCAGCCGATCTGGACGGTCTGGCCCTGGACGCGCTTGCCACCGGCCCAGATCGCGCCGGTGTCTCCGGCCAGAGCGCGCAGCAACGTCGTCTTGCCCGAGCCGTTGACGCCGACCAGGCCGACGCGCTCGCCGGGCGCCAGCCGCCAGGTCAGGTCCCGCACCAGCTCCCTGCCGTCCGGGGTGGTGAGCGTGGCGTCTTCCAGTTCGACGACGACGCGGCCGAGGCGTTTGCGCGCGAAAGCCGCCAGCGAGACGCTGTCGCGCGGCGGCGGCACATCGGCGATCAGCGCCTCGGCGGCCTCGACCCGATAGCGCGGCTTGGAGGTGCGCGCCTGCGGGCCACGCCGCAGCCAAGCCAATTCCTTGCGGGCCAGATTGCGCCGCCGGGCTTCGGACGCGTCCGCCTGACGGGCGCGCTCGGCGCGGGCGAAGATCCAATCGCCGTAGCCGCCCTCGTAGCTCTCGACCTTGCCGCCGACCACTTCCCAGGTGTTGGTGGCGACGGTGTCGAGGAACCAGCGGTCGTGGGTCACCACGACGAGCGCGCTGCGGCGGCCGAGCAGATGTGCGGCCAGCCACTGCACGCCCTCCACGTCCAAGTGGTTGGTCGGCTCGTCGAGTACCAGCAGGTCGAGTTCGCGCACCAGCGCGGCGGCGAGCGCGACCCGCCGGCGCTCGCCGCCGGAGAGATTGTCCACCGAGGTGTCCAAGCCGAGATCGGCGATGCCGATGCCTTCCATCACCGAGCGGATGCGCGGGTCGGCGGCCCACTCGTGTTCGGCGACCTCGTCGGTCATGGCGTCGTCGGCCAGCCCTGCCAGCACCACCGAACCGACCGTCGCTCCCGGGGGCAGCACGCCGCGCTGGGTCACCACCGCCATGCGCAGGCCGCCGAGCCGGCTGACCCGGCCGCTGTCCGGTTCCTCGATACCGGTGAGCACCTCGAGCAGGGTGGTCTTGCCGCCGCCGTTGAGGCCGACGACTCCGATCCGTTCGCCCGCGTGCACGCCGAGCGAGACATTGTCCAGCAGCGGCTTGATCCCGAAGCTCTTGTGGACCTGTTCGAGATTGATCAGGTTGGACATGGATCCTTCCGTGTCTTGCGGGGGCGGTCCGATGAGACCTGCCTGTCGCGGTCCTGGGCCCCGGGCCAGCGTACCGACCCGGGCGGGGCGTCCGTTCGCCCGGCGAGCAGCGGGAGAGCTTGCGGGACGAACAATGTTCGTTTAGATTGAGCGGCGAACGAACACTGTTCGTTCCATTAACCGATCCGGCGTTCCCCAGAAGTACAGCCGCAGAGTGGGACGCCCACCTCGCCTCGAGGTGTCGGCGGGCGGCAACCGTCCCATTCCGCATCGCTTCTTCGGAGGAATTCCATGCACGTCGGCCTCGGCCTGCCCATTTCCGATCCCGCCGCCCTGCTCGACTGGGCCCGGCGCGCCGACGCGGGCCCGTTCCGCACCCTCGGCCTGCTCGACCGGCTGGTCTACGACAACCCCGAACCGCTGATCGCGCTGGCCACGATCGCCGGCGCGACCAGCCGTGTCAAAGTCCAGACCGAAGTGCTGCTCGCGCCGCTGCGCGACCCGGTGCTGCTGGCCAAGCAGGCCGCCACGCTCGACCGGATGACCGGCGGACGGCTGGTGCTCGGCCTCGGCGTCGGCGGTCGCGCCGACGACCACCTCGCCTCGGGCACCGACCTGCGCACCCGCGGCCGCCGCCTCGACGAGCAACTCGCGCTCCTGCGCCGCCTGTGGGCGGGGGAGGCCTACAGCGACGAGTGCGGGCCGATCGGCCCCGCGCCGCTGCGCCCGGAAGGGCCCGAGATCCTGTTCGGCGGTTTCCAGCCCGCCGCGCTCGACCGCGTCGGGCGGTGGGGCGGCGGGTTCCTCGCCGCCGCGCCGCCCTCTTGGGCGGGCAACCTCTTCGACATCGTGCGCCGTTCCTGGACCGACCACGGTCGCTCGGGTGAGCCGAGGATTGTCGCCCAGGTCAACGTGGCTCTCGGCCCGGATCACGTCATCGAGGACGCCCGCGCGTCGATGGGCGCCTACTACGCGTTCAGCGATTACACCGAGGGCTTCCTCGCCGGAATGCTCACCACGCCCGCGCAGATCCGCGCCACCATCGCCGAATTCGGCGATCTGGGCGCGGACGAGGTGATGTTCTACTGCTACGGCCGCGATGCCGATCAGGTCGATCGCCTCGCCGACGCGCTGCCCTGAGCGACGCGTCGCACCGGTCGCGCGATTCCGATCGGCGCGGGAACTCGGCTTGATCCCAGCGCCGGTCGCGATCTTCTGCGCGGCTGCTGTGGTCGGCTGTCTTCGTCGCGGCCGCCCCGCGCTGCCGTGTTGGAGCGGTCGCCTTCGTCGGCGCCGAGAAGCGCTCCATCCGGCGGCGGGCCGATCGCGGCGGCATGGTCGAGCCGCGGCGGACCTGTGCGTATCGCCCACCTACCGACCGACCGACCGTTCACGGGGCCGTGCCTCGGCAACCAGTTGCTCGCCGTGGCAGATCCACCATTGGGCGATCCGGGCTCGTGGCGGTCAGTGCTTGCCGGACGGGTCGGCGCTGAGGACGCGCGCGCCCGGCACGGGCCCACTGGCCGTCCGCACGCTGCGGCAGACGCCCGCGCCCGCGAGTTCGGCGGCCACCGAGATCGCCGATTCCTCGCTCTCGCACAGGAACGCGCACGTGGGCCCGGAGCCGGACACCAGCCCGGCCAGCGCGCCCGCCGTGACACCCGCCCGCAGCGTGCGGCGCAGTTCCGGCTTCAGCGACACCGCCGCCGCTTGGAGGTCGTTGCCGAGCAAGGGTGCGAGCTGGTGCGCGTCGCCGGAGGCCAGCGCTTGCATCAACTGCTGCGGTTCGCCGACCCGAGGCGGGTCGCCGTGCTCGCGCAACCGGTCGAGTTCGGCGAAGACCGCGGGCGTGGACAGGCCGCCTTTGGCGAAGGCGAGCACCCAGTGAAAGGTATTGCGCGACAGCACCGGCAGCAGGCGCTCCCCGCGGCCGGTGCCGAGCGCGGTGCCGCCGTGCAGGGCGAACGGCACATCGCTGCCGAGTTCGGCCGCCACCGCGCTCAGTTCCTCCCTGGACAGTCCCAGGTCCCACAGCTCGTTCAGCCCGACCAGCGCGGCGGCGGCGTCGGCGCTCCCGCCCGCCATGCCCCCGGCTACCGGAATACCTTTGGCGATGGCGATTTCCACCAGGGGCGCACGGCCGCCGAGGTGCGCGAGCCGGACGGCCGCCTTCCAGACCAGGTTCGTCCGGTCGGTCGGCACGTCCGCGGCGCCCTCTCCGGTGACCCGGACGGCCAGCGAACCCGAGGGGGAGATCTCCAGATCGTCGCTCAGGGACAGCGCTTGGAACACCGTGGTCAGATCGTGGTAGCCGTCGGCACGCAGGTCGCCCACTCCGAGATGGAGGTTCACCTTCGACGGCGCCCGCACGGTGACGGGACTCGGCACAACTGACAGCACGGTGCTCAAGCCTAATGGGAGCGGCCGGGCGATGCCGTTCCGTAGCGGGCGTCGCGAAAAGGAACCGGGGGAGGGGCAATCCCCTGGCCGTTACAGCAGGCCGCCGCCGGTGGCGTCGATCCACTGCCCGGTCACCCAGCGTGCCTCGTCGGAGGCGAGGAATCCGACCACGTCGGCCACGTCGGCGGGCTGCCCCACTCGTTTCAGCGGGGACATCGCCGCCACCGCCGCCTGGGTTTCGGCGTTGCGCAGCCAGTTCGCGTTCATGTCGGTGTCGATGATGCCCGGGGCCACCGCGTTCACGGTGATGCCGCGTGCGCCGACCTCCTTGGCGAGCACGCTGGTGAAACTGTCGATCGCGCCCTTGGTCATGGTGTAGGCGATCAGCTGCGGCATGTACGCGCCGTGGGTCAGGCCGGTGGAGATGTTGACGATCCGCCCGCCTGGCCGCAACCGATCCAGGCCGAGGCGAGTGATGAAGAAGGGCGCCTTGGCGTTGATCGCGAATACCCGGTCGAACGCCGCCTCGTCGGTCCCGGCGATCGGCTCCCGGATGCCGTCGGTGCCCGCGTTGTTCACCAGGATGTCCAGGCCGTCGGCGTGCGCGTCGAAGGCGGCCCACAGCGCCTCGGCGTCGCCGGGCACGCCCAGTTCGGCGCGAATCGTGAATGCCGCGCCGCCCGATGCCTCGATCGCGGCCACGGTCGCCTTCGCGGCCTGCTCGTCGCTGTTGTAGTGCACCGCCACCCGTGCGCCGTCGCGGGCCAGTCGTTCGGCTATCGCCCGGCCGATACCCCGGCTGCTTCCGGTCACCAGTGCCGTCTTGCCCGTCAGTGCGCCCATCACGCGCCTCTTTCTCTAGCGGTCGCTACAGAAAGCAAGGTAGCACATTCTCTAGTGACCGCTATAAAATTGCGGCATGAGTACCACGACCCGCGGGCGGCCCCGATCCTTCGACCGGGACGCCGCGCTGGAGAAGGCCATGCGGCTGTTCTGGGAACGCGGGTACGAAGCCACGTCGATCGGCGACCTGACCGCGGCGATGGGAATCGGTGCGCCCAGCCTGTACGCGGCGTTCGGGGACAAGAAGACGTTGTTCGCCGAGGTCGTCGCCAAATTCGGCGCGCGCTACGGCGGATTCGTCACGCGGGCGCTCGCCGAGGAGGGCACCGCAGACGCGGCGCTCCGGCGCATCCTGCGCGAGGCGGCCGTGGAGTACAGCAGGCCGGAATGCCCGCACGGCTGTCTGGTGATCAGCGCGGGCGTCAACACCACGAGCGCCGAGATCGCCGATTTCCTGCGCGACATGCGCAACCGGAACATCGACGCGTTCGCAGCGCGCATCCAGGCCGACATCGACGCGGGCGTCCTGTCGCCCAACCTGGAAGCACGCACGCTGGCCCGCTATGTCGGCACGGTGATGCAAGGAATGTCCCAGGCGGCGCGGGACGGCGCGAGCCGGGCCGAATTGCAGCGGGTGGCCGAGCTGGCGCTGCGCGGCTGGGAACCCTAGTGCCCCGAGGCGCGTCCGTCCTGCACCACCACGGGCAGGCAGGTGCGCACGAAGTCCGCGCCGAAGTCGGTCAGCACCACGCTGCGGTAGATCACCTTGGTGCCGAAGCCGGACCGCTTCAGCATCTCCCGCACCGGTGACTGTGCCTCCAGCAGCTGATACCGGTTCGGATTGCCGACCGGCTCGCGCGCGTGCTCGACCAGGCCCAGTCTGCGCAGGTTGGTCAGGTACTGCTGGATCCGGTTGGGGAAGCGCAGGCCGGCGTGCTCGCCGATCAGGGTGAGCATCGAGCCGAGGCGTTCGGAGCCGAGCGCGCGCGGGCGTCCGGTGCGGATATCGATCGAGGGCTGCGGCCCGTCCAGGTGCAGGAAACGCAGGATGCGCGCCTCGTCGGGGGTCAGCTCGGCGAGCATGCCCGCGAAGGCCGGATGGTTGTCGTCCTCGCCGTGCGGGCTGGCCGACAACCGCAGCAGCGCGGCGCCCTGCTCGCGCAGCGTCGGCACGGCGTCCTGCGCGGGCGGTTGCGCGGCGGCGGAAAGGCCGAGCGCTTTGCGCATCGCGTCACGGACTTCGGACTCCGCCTCGGCCAGCACTTCTCGGGGTGGGGCTCCCTCGATGCTGCGCCGCACGACGGTCGAGGTGACGTCGACCGCGGTGCCGACGCCCCAGGAGGTCACCCCGGTGACGGCGGTCCACGCCACCCGTGCGACGCCGGTCGCGGCGCGCACGGTGGCCACGGGAACCGTGACCCGTCTTGGTGATTCGTCGGTGTGAGCGATGTCCGAAGCCGGCCGCCGGGCGATCTCCTGCGATGGCCCGGCATTCGCCGCCGTCGCGTCGAGGTGCTCGACGGCCTCGAGATCGCCGTCGTCCGGACTCGCTACAGCCATGATGTCGCCACTCCCGTTCCGAAGATCAGGATATGAGCGTATCCGGCGAAGAGCCCCAGCACGCCGCCATGGACGAAAAGGAGCCATTCATCCTGCTTGATGGCCGCGCGAAGCATGTCGACGAAGTCCGGCGGCGACAACATCGCCATCTGCCTGGCGATGTATTCGTTGATCTGCCTGCCCTGGCGGACATTGAACTCCGGATCCGCGAACGCGATCGGCGCGATGGACATGGCTTCGTTGGTGAAGGTCGATTGCAGCGAGTCGTATTCGCGGCTGCCGAGCATGAACTTGACCGCAGGGCGCGCGGGGCCGAGCGCGCGGTCGGCGGCCGGGCGCAGCGTGTCCTCCAGCATCTGCATGGTGCGATCCGAACGCGGGCCGTTGAGCAACTCGTCGCCGATATTCGCCACGGTGATCACCTGGCTGGAAACCAATTCCGCGTATCCGTCGGTGATTTCGGACTTGCGTTTGATCAGCAGGCCCTGCCGCCACGGGACCCACCACTTCGGATATGCGGGCGCGAAGATCATATTGATGCCGATCCAGTTGACCACCCAGCCGATGATCACGCCGCCGATCGGCAGCACGACCAGGCTGGACCAGCCGCTCAGATGCAGGATGGCCACCAGCAGCACGCCCATCGGCGCGCCGAAGTAGAAACCGAAGTTCTGCATGAATCGCAGTTCCTTCGCGCCGAGCACTTGGAACAGCGTGTTGAGCAGATGCGGCCGGGCCTGGAAGTAGCGGATCACCATCTGCTTCACATCGAGCAGCTGATCGATATTCGCGCCCAATTCCTCGGTCAGCTCACGCAGGATCTCCGGCAGCTGCTGACGCACCCTGGCATGCACCATGTCGCGCACCTGGGCGGGCAGGTTGTACCAGAGCTGAGGATGCTCGCGGCGCAGGATGTCCTCGACGATGTCCTTGATCTGCGCGTCGGCGATGCTGGTGAGATGCTCGGCCAGCTTGTCCGGCTCGAGCTCCCGGTAGAAGTCGGCTACGCTGCCCAGCTTGGCCAGGCCCTTGTCGACCGCGATGCTCGCCATCTTGTCGGCGCGCGACGGGACGATGCCCTGCCACCCGAACCGGCCGTCATAGCTGAGCAGCGGAAGGACCTGAATTCGCTTGGGCAGGAATGGATACAGCGCGCGCAGACCGGGAACTCGGACACCGTGGAAGGCGACCGGCTTGAACAGCATGAGCACGCCGGTCCAGTTGGTGATGTAGCCGATCACGCCGGTGAAAAGCGGTATGGTCACGAGCTCGAGGAGGATCGTGGGGTGGATTCCGAATACGCTCTCTAACACGACACCCTCCTGCCGATACACCGGTGATCGCCGCCTCACCGGCACCCAAAACTAGCACCCCCTCCTCGAAGAAACCCTATTGCGCGCCGCGTGCCGGTCGCACTGTCCGAGTCAGGCGGTGCGAATGACCCGCGACACAAGGGGAAGTAATCTGTGGAGCGGATTCGTTCCCCCCGGCGATATCGGAGAAAACGTGGCAGACGACAGGACCGGACAGGACGTGGCCCGGCCAGGTTCCCGCGCCGTCGAGCGCAGTTCGGATGTCGAACAGCGGCAGATCAGCAATGAGGCACGGCTGATCCGCGGCGTGTTCCGCGCGGCAGGAGTGGCCGCGGGCACCGTCGTGCGCGGAAGCCAATGGGCGGTCGGCACGACCTACGAGGTCACCAGGGAGATCACCCAGGCCGCACTGGACGGGGAGTCCTCGGCGGAGATCGCCGAGCGGACCGGAAACGCGTTGCGTTCCATCGCCCGCAGCGCGCTCGGCGTCACCGAGGGCTCGGTCCGGGAGATCGTCAGCTACGTCCCGACCTCCAACGGCCCCACCTCGCAGCCGCCGCTGGCCGTCGGCCCCTACCTGCGCTCGGCGAGCACCGAGGAGTTGCGCCGCCGTGGCGACGCGCTGCTGGCCAGGTCGGCCGACGTCTACTTCACCGAGGACGTGCACCCGGCCTACGACCGCATCCTCGACGAACTCGCTCCCGACGAGGCGCGCATCCTGCGCTTCATGGCGCTCAACGGCCCGCAGCCGGCGGTCGACGTGCGCACCAACCGGCCGCTGGGGATCGGCTCGGAACTGGTGCAGGGCGATCTCACCTCGGTGCCCGAGCAGGCCGGGGTGCGCTACCCCGACCGCGCACGGTCCTACCTGATCAATCTCAATCGCCTCGGGCTGACGCTGACCTCGGACGATCCGGTGGTGCTTAGCCGGTACATGGTGCTCGAGGTGCAGCCCGTGGTGGAGGCGGCGCTGAAGAAGGCGGGCCGGGCGCCGAAGATCGTGCGCAAGAGTCTCCGCCTGACCGAGTTCGGTGAGGACTTCTGCCGTACCTGCTTCACGATCGGGAGCTGACCCGAAGTTGATCTTGACCGGAATGTTCCGCTCGCCGTGATAGCAATCTGATACAACCCTCCCAATCCGGCACTCGGGATGGGATTGTTGAGGGTATGGATCAGCGAACCGGCGGGCAGGGGCGCGGCGACCCAGGTTTGGGCATCGCTGGGCAAGTGCGTAACGACCGGGGCACGGGCTCCGGTGGGCCGCAGCGCGACGACCTGGGCTTTCCCCCGGGCGGCCAAGAGCGCGGCGGGGTGGACATCGATTCCGGCATACCGGAGCCGGAGGAACGAGACTTCGACCCGGTCGGTGCGGGTCCGAACCGCGACAGGCGGGCGACAAGCGCCGGTGAAGGGGATGCCGACGCCGATGACCGGCTGCGCTTCGACGCGGGAACCATCGACTTCGGGCAGGTGCGCGACGATCCGCGGGCGGGCCGCGGCCGCGACGAGCGGGAGTTGGACGACGTTTCGGCGATCTCCCGGTTGAAGTACCGGTACCTGCGCACCCTCGACACCAAATCCTGGGATGACTTCGCCGACACCATGGTGCCCGAGGCGACCGCGACCTACAGCGAATATCTGCAGTTCGAATCGCGCGAGGCGTTCATCGCGTTCATGCGCAACACACTCGGGCCGCACGTGATCACCGAGCACCGCTGCGACCACCCGGAGATCGATGTGGACGGCGACACCGCGACCGGCACGTGGTACCTCGCCGACACGGTGCTCATTCCGGGCCACAACATGCTGCTGCGCGGCGCGGCCTTCTACACCGACCGCTACGTCCGCTGCGACGACGGCCACTGGCGCATCTCGCACACCGGCTACGAACGCACCTACGAAGTGGTGCTCTCCCTCAGCGACCTGCCCAGCCTGCGGCTGACGTCGAGCCGCTGGGGTCTGATCGCGAAAGAAGACGGCATCTCTTCGATCGAACGCGACCCAGGTGCCCCGCCGATGCGGCCGGAGTCCGAGGCCGGCTGACTCAGTCGGCGGTGGCGACCAGGGGCTCCAAGGTGAGCGCCGGGTGCTCCTTCTCGATGTATTGCAGCCGCCATTTATCGCTGAACAGCGCGAGCAGCGCACCGTCTGAGCGGGTGAACACCTCCACCCCGCGCTGCCGCCCGAGTTCCTCCGCCGACGCGGCATCGGTGCGCCGGGCCAGCGTGTAGCCGAGGTGCTCCATCGTGGTCTCGACGTTGAACTCCGTGAGCATGCGCGCGGTCACCACTTCGAACTGCATCGGGCCGACGGCCGCCAGGACCGGAGCGGCGTCGCCGCGGATGTCGTTGCGCAGCACCTGCACGACGCCCTCGGAGTCGAGCTGGTCCATCGCCTTGCGGAACTGCTTGTACTTGCCCGCGCTACGGGCCCGCAGCACGGCGAAATGCTCCGGTGCGAACGACGGGATCGGCGGGAACTCCACCTTCTTGTCCACGAACAGCGTGTGCCCCGGAGCCAGCGCCGTCGCGTTGACCAGGCCCACGACGTCACCGGGGTAGGCGGTGTCGACGGTGGCGCGTTCGCGGCCGAACACGGTCAGCGCGTACTTGGTGGCGAACGGCCGCCCGGTCTGCGCGTGGGTGACCACCATGCCGCGTTCGAACTCGCCCGACACGATCCGCATGAAGGCGAGCCGGTCCCGGTGGGCGGCGTCCATGCCCGCCTGCACCTTGAACACCACCGCGCTGAACGGATCGCCGGTCTCGCGCGGCTTGCCCTCGACATCGCGGCGCGAGCCCGGCGCGGGCGCGAGCGCCACCAGGGTTTCCAGCAGCTGCCGCACGCCGAAGTTCAGCATCGCGGAGGCGTAGATGACCGGTGAGGTCTGCCCGGCCAGGAACAACTCCTGGTCGTGGTCCTGGCCGGTGGCCGAGAGCAGCTCGCTCTCCTCCGCGGCGGTGATCCACGGCTCGCCTTCGCGCGCCTCGGCGGCCTCCGGCGTCAGCGACTCCTCCGGCGCGATGGTCGCGCCGCCCGCGGTGCGGGTGAAGTGGATGTATTCGAGCGCCGCGCCGTCCGGGCCGCGGCGCAGCAGGCCGCGGAAATCTCCCGCGATACCGACCGGGAGGAACAGCGGGGTGGGGGTGAGGCCGATCCGCTCGTCGATCTCGTCGAGCAGTTCCAGCGGAGCCCGGCCCGGCCGGTCCCACTTGTTGATCACGGTGATCACCGGGATGCCGCGGTGGCGGCAGACCTGGAACAGCTTCAGCGTCTGCGGCTCCAGGCCCTTGGCGGCGTCGATCAGCATCACCGCGGCGTCGACGGCGGTGAGCACCCGGTAGGTGTCCTCGGAGAAATCGGAGTGGCCGGGGGTGTCCACCAGGTTGATGACGCTGTCGACCTCGGACCCCGCGGCGCGGTAGTTGAACTGCAGCGCGGTCGAGCTGACCGAGATGCCGCGCGCCTTCTCCATCTCCATCCAGTCCGAGACGGTGGACTTGCGCCCGGCCTTGCCGTGGATCGCGCCCGCCTCGGAGATCATCCTGGCGTGCAGGGCGAGTGCCTCGGTGAGCGTGGACTTGCCCGCGTCGGGGTGGGAGATCACCGCGAACGTGCGCCGGCGGGCCACCTCGGCGGACAGCCCGCGGGGTGCGGGCGCGACAACACCCTCAGGGGAGGCGCTCAACGCAAGACAACCTTTCGCAGACAACCGATCGGCAACCACGCCAGCGTACGCGACTCGCTCGAGCGCGAGCCGAACCGCCGGTGACCACCCGATTCAAAGAGCGCCTCTGCGCTGGGGTATGGTGTTCGGGTTGTCTCGGCGAGGGTGACCGCAGACCAGTTTTGCGACACCGTGATCGACGCGGCTCGGCTTCCGGCCGTCCTCGTTCGGTCTTCGCCCCGACGAGTAGACCACCCCCGTCAGGTGTGCGGAACCCCTGACGTGTAACTGACAGCCCGGAAGAGCCGTAGGAGTAGATCCAGTCATGTCCGACGTCAACCTTCTCGAAGCATCCGTACGTACCGAGTTCGGCAAGGGCGCCGCCCGCCGTACCCGTCGTGCGGGCAACGTCCCGGCCGTGCTGTACGGCCACCAGGCCGACCCGCAGCATCTGTCGGTGAACGCCCAGGCCTTCGCCGCCATCCTGCGTGAGCACGGCACCAACGCGGTGCTGAACCTCGTCATCGACGGCCAGAAGCAGCTCGCGCTGACCAAGTCCGTTGTGGTGCACCCGATCCGTCGCTACATCGAGCACGCCGACCTGCTGATCATCAAGCGCGGCGAGAAGGTCACCGCCGACGTGAACGTCACCGTCGCGGGCGACGCCGCCCCTGGCACCCTGGTCACCCAGGAAGCCACCACCGTCTCCGTCCTGGCCGACGCGCTGAAGCTGCCCGAGTCCATCGAGGTCTCCGTCGAGGGCATCGAGGCCGGCACCCAGATCACCGCGGGCGAGCTGCAGCTGCCCGAGGGCGTCGAGCTGGCCGCCGATGCGGAGACCCTGATCGTCAACGTGATCGCCGCCCCGGCCGCCGAGCCCGTCGAGGGCGAGGAAACGGCCGAGGCCGAGGGCGAGAGCGCTGAGTAACAGCGCACCGTCCGCCGGGCCCGCGCTCGTCGTCGGACTGGGCAACCCCGGTCCCGAATACGAGCGCACCCGGCACAATGTGGGTTTCCTGGTCGCCGACGTGCTCGCCGAGCGCGTCGGCGGCCGTTTCGGTGTGCACAAGAAATCCGGCGCCGACCTGCTGCAGGCGCGGCTGGACGGGCGTCAGGTGCTGATCGCGAAGCCGCGGTCGTTCATGAACCTGTCCGGGCGGCCGGTGGCCGCGCTGGCGAAGTTCTTCTCCGTGCCGCCGACCGAGGTGATCGTCGTGCACGACGAACTCGACCTGCCGTTCGGCGCCATCCGGCTCAAGCGCGGCGGCGGCGAGGGCGGCCACAACGGTCTGCGCTCCGTCTCCAGCGCCCTGACCACCAAGGACTACCTGCGCACCCGCATCGGCATCGGCCGCCCGCCGGGCCGCCAGGATCCGGCCGACTACGTGCTGAAGCCGTTCTCCGCGCCGGAGCGCAAAGAGGTCCCGGTGATCGTCGAGCAGGCCGCCGACGCGGTGGAGCTGTTGCTGCGCGTGGGTCTCGAGACCGCGCAGAACCAAGTGCACTGAGGCGCACCCCGCTCGATACGAGGTGCGCCCGGCCGATCATCCGCGCGGCAGATGGATCGCGGTCGCGGCCCTGCGCAATTTGCCCGAAGAGGTCTTCGGCAGTGCGCCGGGGCCGAGCACGGCGACCGTGCGCGGCCGAGCGCCGACCTCCGCGAACACCGAATGCACGATCTCGCGCTCGATGCGCTTGACCTCCTCGGGGTTCTGGTGGCTGCCGCTCTCCACCACCACGGCGAAGCTCTCCCGCTTCTGGCCCGCGTCGAGGCGCACCGCCACCGCGTTGCCAGGACGTACGCCGCTCACCCTGGTCGCGGCGCGCTCGATGTCGGTGGGGTAGATGTTGCGGCCGCCCATGATGATCACGTCCTTCATCCGGCCGCACACCACGATCAGCCCCTCGTCGGTGAAGTAGCCGATGTCGCCGGTGTCCAGCCAGCCCTCGTCGTCCTGGGCAGGTTGGAATCCGTCCACCGTCACATACCCGGAAGTGACCGCGGGGCCGCGCAATTCGATCACACCCACCGACCGGGTAGGCAGCGGCTGACGTTCGCTGTCGACGATGCGGCCCTCCAGATGGTCGACCAGATAGCCGAGGGTGGGCAGCCTGCGGATGTTGGCGGGCTGGCCGTGCTCCTCCGGCACGGGCACCGCCTTGCCGATCGCTTCGAGCAGATCGGCATCGATCACGTCGAGCACCTGTCCGTGACCGGCGTCGGGGATCGACACGGCGAGCGTGGTCTCGGCCATGCCGTAGACGGGGGTGAGCGCCATCGGGTTGAGCCCGAAGCGTTTCCCGGCGGCGGCCAGAGCGTCCATGGTGTCCGGGTCCACCGGTTCGGCGCCGTTCCACATGTAGCGCACGCTGCTGAGGTCGAACGCGCCGTCGTCGGCCTGCCGCAGCCGCCGGGCCAGCAGCGAATAGGCGAAATTCGGTGCGGCGGTGACGGTTCCGTGATATTTGCTGATCAGCTCGGCCCACAGCAGCGGCTTGGTGAGGAAGTCCAGCGGCGTCACGCACACCACTTCGGCGCCGAATTGCATCGGGACGCTGAGGAATCCGACCATGCCCATGTCGTGGAACAGGGGCAGCCAGCTGACCATCACGTCGTCGTCGAGCTGGAATTTCACCCGGTCGAACATGGCGTGGGCGTTGACGAAGAAGTTCTCGTGCGTGATCCGGACCGCCTTGGGCGAGCCGGTGGAACCGGAGGTCAACTGCTGCAACGCGATATCGCCCTCGGCGGTGGGTACCGGGTCGGTGTCGGGACCGTCGGGCAGCTGGTCGATGCGCACCACGGTGATGCCGCGTTCGCGCAGCAGCGGCTCGGCCGCCTCGAACGGCGCGCCCAGCACGACCGCGCGCGCTTCGATCATGGTCAGCACGGTCTCGGTGTCGCGCGCCCAGACCACCAGATCGGTGCGCGGAGTCGGCTGGTGCAGCATGGTGATCGACGCGCCGCGCATCCAGACGGCCTGGCAGGCCGGGGCGATATCGACCGGCATGCCCGCGAGCACGCCGACCGCGTCGCCGTGCCCGATGCCCGCTTCGGCCAGCCCGCCCGCCATGCGCCGGGCGATCCGGTGGATCTCCGCCCAGGTGCGCCGCAGCGGCGCGCTGGGCTCGCCGGTTACCAGTCCGCGCTCGGAGTTTCGCGCCGTGGCATACATCTCGTCGGTGAACCTGCTCAACGTTCATCTCCTAACCACCAGCTGTCGCCGGGAACCGGCCTCCCCCCACTATCCCGCCATCGCGGTGCGGCGTTAACCCCTTTTCCGGGGGCCCCAGGTCACAGCGACGAGAAGGTGGCCGCGTAGCGGTCGACATAGCACCGGCCCGAGCGCGCGGCCAGTTCGCGCATCAGCTCGTCGGTGGCGGCGCGCACCATGTGGCGCTGCTCGGCGGGCGGGTAGCGGCGCGGCGCCCCGAACTCGATGCGCACTTTGCCGAACCGCGGCAGACGACTGCCGCGCGGGTTCACCCGGTCGGTACCCGACAGCGTCACCGGAACGACCGGCGCGCCGGTGGCCATGGCGACCCGCAGGGTGCCGGTGCGGCCGCGGTAGATTCGCCCGTCCGGTGAACGGGTGCCCTCGGGATGGATCGCCCAGACGCCGCCTGCTTCCAGGATGCGGGTGGCCGCGGCCAGTGCGCCCGCGGCCGCGTCGCCGCCCGTCCGGTCGACCGGAACCTGCCCGGAGACCGAGTAGAACCACCGATTGAACCGGCCGCGCAGGCCCTTCCCGGTGAAGTACTCCTGTTTCGCCAGGAACGTCACGCGCCGGGGGACGACCAGCGCGAGGTAGAGCGAGTCGATCACGGCGAGGTGATTGGCCGCGATGATCACCGGCCCGGTGCGCGGGATGTTGTCCAGCCCCGCCACATCGGGCCTGCCGAGTAGCCGCAGCAGCGGACCGAGCAGCACGTACTTGAACAGCGAGTACCACATGTAGACCTCCGTAGACGAACGCAGACGAAAGCGTAGACATTGTCTACCGCATCGCGTAGACAGTGTCTATGTGCGGGAGTGTGGTTCTGCCGTGGCAGGCGTAGACAATGTCCGCATGCCCGAGAGCGAGACGCTGCGAGATCGACTGGTCGACGTCGGCGTCGATCTGCTCGAGGAGGTGGGCGCCGCGCAACTGGGGTTGCGCGCGATCACCCGGGCGGCGGGCGTCTCGCACGGTGCGCCGCGGCGCTACTTCCCGACCCACCGCGCACTGCTGGCCGCCATCGCCGCGCGGGGGTTCGCCGACCTCGCCGACCGGTTCACAGCGGTGGACGCCGAGTCCGCGCGCGACCGTCTCGGGCGGATGAGCGCCGAGTACATCGAGTTCGCCGCGCGGCGGCCGGAGATGTTCACCCTGATGTTCCGGCACGATCTGCTCGAAGGCTCCGGCGAGAACCTGCGGTCGGTCACCCTGCCGCTGTTCGCGCGGTTCGCCGAACTGGTCGGCGCGGCGGCGGGCACGACCGATCCGCGCAACCGCGCGATCGCCCTGTGGACGAATCTGCACGGCATCGCCACCACGCAGGCCAATCGCAGCCTGCGTCTGGTCGCACCGGGCGTCGACGTCGAGGCTCTGGTGGCCAGGGCGCTCGCGGTGCATCTGGCCTGAGTGTCGCAGGCCGCTCGCGGCTCAAGCGCGCAGTTCCGCCACCGCGGCGACGAAGCGATCGAGTTCGTCGAAGCCGACGAAGCAGTGCGGCGAGGCGCGCACGACGGAGGCGAGGCCACGGCCGGTCATATCCAGCAGGGTGGAACCGGCGTGGCTGACCGTGACCGTGATGTCCTGCGCCAGCAGCCGGTCGCGCACCTCGACGGAGTCGACGCCGTCCACGGTGAACGACACGATGCCGCTGTGCCGCAGGCCGATGTCGCGCACGGTCACCCCGGGAATCTCCGGCAGCGCCTTGCGCAGGTGCTCGGCGCGGGCCGCGATCGCGGCGTAGACGTCGTCCGGGCCCAGTTCGAGCAGGTATCGCACCGCTGCGCCCAGGCCGAGCCTGCCCGCGACGTCGCATTCCCAGAACTCGAAGCGGCTGGCATCGGGCGCGAGCCGGTAGTCGTGCGGGCCGGTCCATTGCGCGCCGTGCAGGTCGAGCCGAGCGGGTTCCATCGAGCGCGCCAACTCCGGCCGCAGGTAAAGGAAACCGGTGCCGCGCGGGCCGCGCAGCCACTTGCGGCCGGTGGCCGACAAGGCGTCGACGCCGAGTTCGGCCACGTCCAGGGGCAGCTGGCCGGCGGACTGACAGGCGTCGAGCAGCACCAGCGCGCCGACCGAGTGCGCGATCCTGGTCGCCTCGGCGGCCGGATTGACCAGCCCGCCGTTGGTCGGCGCGTGCAGCACCGACACGAGCTTGACCCGTTCGTCGACCAGCGCCGACAGCGCGTCCAAGTCGATCTGCCCGGTCCCGTCGCTGGGAATCTTCTCCACCGTGGCGCCGGTGGCGCGGGCCCGCTGCAGGGCGGCGATGGCGTTGCTGGCGTAGTCCGCCTCGGAGACCAGGATGCGATCGCCCGCGGCGAGCGGCACCGAGTAGAAGAAGTCCGCCCACGAGCGCGTGGCGCTGTCGCTGAGCGCGATGCTCTCGGGCGCGGCGTTGATCAGCGCGCCGATCGCGGTCTTGACATCGGCCAGATCGTCGAGCCGCTCGTTCGCGGCGCGATAGCCGCCGATCTCCGCCTCCCTGCGCAGATGCGCGACGACGGTGTCGGTGACGACCCGAGGGGGCAGCGACGAGCCGGCGCTGTCGAGGAAAACGGGTCCCGGTCCGGGCCCCGCCGCGCATCCGGGAGTGTCGGCTCGTACGCGATCGTCATCCAGCATGGAGCCGACCTTATCGGGTGAATTGTTCGGCTTCATGTCGGTTTCTTGTCGGCCTGCGTCGCTACGCTGGATGGATCGCCGCACTCGAATTTCGGCCGGGGAGTGGAATACCACCGCGCAGAATGGCGATAACCGAAGAGCAGCGGACTACGTCCCGGAGCCCACTGGAGGTTGGCATGGCGGTCACGCTCGAGAGTCCTGAGTCGGCCGGGTGTGCCACCGAGCAGGGAGAACTGTCCTCCCGCGCGGCGGCGGAAGCATATGTCGGAGGGGTGTGTTTCAAGCTCGGGCCACCGGCGCTGATCGGCGCCGAACTCGAATGGCTCACGGTGCAGGGTGAGTGTTCGGCGTCGGGTCCATCGGCCGCTCCGCGCCCCCAGCTGTCCGCCATGGCGGACGCACTCGGACCGTACGCACCACGGTCCATCGCCCCCGATTCGCCGGCGCTCGCCTTGCCGGGGGGCAGCCGGGTCACTCTGGAACCCGGCGGTCAGATCGAACTCTCCAGCGCTCCCTACGGAGCTGCCGCGCAGCTGTGTGATCGCCTGCGCGATGATGCCCGCCTGTTGCGGGAACTTCTCGAATCCCGGTCCATCCGCCCCGTTTCCGTCGCCGCCGACGCGGACCGCCGCCCCAAGCGCTTGCTTCAGCTGCCGCGCTATCGCGCGATGGAGCGCTCCTTCGGCGGCATCGGGCCGTTCGGCAAACTGATGATGTGCAATACCGCGGCCACCCAGGTCAGCGTCGACGCGGGGGCCGACCGCGCGGACGTCACCGCGCGCTGGAGCGCCCTGTACGCCGTCGGCCCGGCGCTGCTGGCCGCCT
Source organism: Nocardia sp. NPDC047648 (assembly GCF_040642815.1). Classification (NCBI taxonomy): domain Bacteria; kingdom Bacillati; phylum Actinomycetota; class Actinomycetes; order Mycobacteriales; family Nocardiaceae; genus Nocardia; species Nocardia sp. NPDC047648. The sequence continues at coordinate 194,438 of NZ_JBEYSX010000004.1, forward strand.
TCGCCTGTTCACCCGGCCTGCGCGGCGCGCCGCCGGGAACATGGGCGTCGCAGCGCATGCGGGCCTGGTTGCGGCTGGACAACACGCGCACCCGCCCTCCGGTGCTGGACTGGGCCGACCCGATCGCCGCGTACGGCAGATGGGCGCTGGACGTGCCGCTGCTGTGCGTGCGCCGACCGGACGGCGGCGCCGAGGGCGGTGACGGCGACTGCGCGGAATGGTCCGCACCGCCCGGTGCCACCTTCGCCGACTGGCTGTCCGGCGCACTGGACGACGAGGTCGGCCGCCGCCCCGGCATCGGCGACCTCGACTACCACCTGACCACGCTGTTCCCGCCGGTGCGCGCCTCGGGCCACCTGGAGGTCCGCTACATCGACGCCCAGCCCGGCGATGCGTGGACCGTGCCGGTGCACGTGATCGACGCGCTCATGTCCAGCCCGGCGGTGGTCGCGGAGGCGAGCTCGATCGCCGCGCCGCTGGCCGGCCGCTGGGTCGATGCCGCCCGCTACGGATTGGCCGATCCCGACATCCGGGCCGGTGCGGTGGCCCTGCTGCGCTTGGCGGCCGAGCACACCGCGACCGACGACGCCGCCCGCGCCGTGGAATCCGCCGCGAAACGATGTCGCCACGGACGCACCCCGACCGAGGACGACATCGAGCACAGCACGGAGCCCACGGAGACAGCCCTGTGACCAGCAGCCGACCGTATTTCCCCGACAGCGACCCGGTCCACCGCGCCGAGTCGCCCAGCAGCGCAGACGCCGATCAGCACGAATCCCGGAGACGTTTCCCGTGACCACTTCCCATTCCGCCTTCACCGACCACTCCGGTACCGAACAGCTGCGCGACCGGATCGCCGAAGTGCTCACGCGCGCCCGGCAACGAACCCTCACCCTCACCGACTGCCTCGACGAAGCCGAACTGGTAGCCCAGCATTCGCGACTGATGAGCCCACTCGTCTGGGACCTCGCGCACATCGGCAATCAGGAAGAACTCTGGCTCGTGCGCGACGTCGGCGGACGCGACGCGGTGCGCGCCGACATCGACGAGCTCTACGACGCCTTCAAACACGCCCGCGCGAACCGGCCCGAACTACCGTTGCTCGATCCCGGCCAGGCCCGCGACTACGTCGGCGCCGTGCGCGACAAGGTGTGGGATGTGCTGGAGCGCAGCGACCTGCGAGGCCGGCCACTGATCGATGACGGGTTCGCGTTCGGCATGATCGCCCAGCACGAGCAGCAGCACGACGAGACCATGCTGGCCACCCATCAGTTGCGCGCGGGCGCACCCGTGCTCGCCGCGGCGGCCGCACCCACCGCCGTGGCGCCGGTCACCGGGGAAGTCGTGATCCCCGGGGGCGAATTCACCATGGGCACCTCGACCGACGTGTGGGCGCTGGACAACGAACGCCCCGCACATCCGGTCCTGGTTCCGGGCTTCGCGATCGACGCCGCGCCGGTGACCAACGAGCAATACCTGGCCTTCATCGACGACGGCGGCTATGAGCGGCCCGAACTCTGGTCCGAGCGCGGCTGGGCGCACCGCACCGAGGCAGGCCTCGTCGCGCCGCAGTTCTGGGAGCGCGATCCGTCCGGGCGCTGGTGGCGGCGGGTATTCGGGGTGATGACCCCGCTGCGGCCGCGGCAGCCGGTCGTGCACGTGTGCTGGTTCGAGGCCGAGGCCTACGCGAACTGGGCGGGTAAGCGCCTGCCCACCGAAGCGGAGTGGGAGAAGGCGGCCAGGTTCGATCCGGCCACCGGCGCGTCGCGCCGATTCCCGTGGGGCGACACCGATCCCGACGCGACCACCGCGAACCTCGGGCAGCGGCATCTGGAACCCGCCGAGGTCGGCGCGTATCCGTCCGGGGCGTCTCCCGCGGGCGTGCACCAGTTGATCGGTGACGTGTGGGAATGGACCGCTTCGGGTTTCGAGCCGTACCCGGGCTTCCGCGTGTTCCCGTACCGGGAGTACTCCGAGGTGTTCTTCGGCGGCGATTACCGTGTGCTGCGCGGTGGTTCCTTCGGCACCGATCCGGTGGCCTGTCGCGGCACCTTCCGAAACTGGGACCATCCCATCCGCCGCCAGATCTTCGCCGGATTCCGCTTGGCGCGGGATCTGCGTCCGGGAGAAGGCGAGTGAGCGACGCCCGTCATTCCGGCCTGTGGCCGGACCATGGTCCCGCGGTGAGCGGACCGCGCCGGTCGAAGGTGGCATCGGAGGGTGCCGATGTGTAGGCACCTGGGTTACATCGGCCCGCCGGTGCGGGTAGGCGACATGTTGACCCTCGGCTCCCATTCGCTGCACACGCAGGCGTGGGCGCCGCGCGACATGCGCCACGGCGGCACCATCAACGCCGACGGGTTCGGCGTCGCCTGGTGGCGCGTCGGAGCGGACGACACGGTCACCGCCAGCCGTTACCGCAACGCGGCGCCGATCTGGACCGACCCGGCCGTGGACGAGGTGCTTCCGCAGCTGGAGTCCGCCGCCGTGCTCGCGGCGGTGCGGTCGGCGACGGTCGGCATGCCGGTCGAGCGGTCCGCGTGCGCGCCGTTCACCCGTGACCGCTGGGCGTTCAGTCATAACGGCGTAGTGCCGGACTGGCGGCGCACGCTGACCGGCGTGGCCGAGGAGTTCGCGCTCATCGCCGCCGAACTCGGCGCCGAGGACCTGTTCACCCCCGCGCGGTTGCTGGAGGCGGAATCCGCCACCGACGCTGCCACGCTGTGGGTACTGCTGTGCGATCTGCTGGCGACCGGCGCACCGGACGGCGAATGGTCCGCCGCTCCGGCGGCACTGCGGCTGCTGGTGTCCGCGATCCTCGACCGGGCGCCGGAAGCACGCCTGAATCTCCTGCTCTCCGACGGCGCGCAACTGTGGGCGACCACCTGCCACCATTCGTTGTCGGTGCTGGTCACCGACGATTTCGCGCTCGTGTCCTCCGAACCCTTCGACGACGACCCCCGCTGGCGGTCGATCCCGGACCGCAGCCTGGTGAGCGCCAGGCCCGGCGCGCTGTCCGTCGACGCCCTCCTCTGACCCGAAAGGCCCGCGCCATGACCGCAGCCACGCTGGACATCCACCTCACCGAAGACGACCTGAACACGGCGCTCCGCTCGGACGCCACACAAGGCCTGACCGCGAACCCGAAATGGCTGCCGCCCAAATGGTTCTACGACGCCAAGGGCAGCGAACTGTTCGAGCGGATCACCGAGCTGCCCGAGTACTACCCGACGCGCACCGAGCGCGCGCTGCTCGAGCGGGTGGTCGACGAGATCGCCGACGCGGCCCAGGCCGAGGTGCTGGTCGAACTGGGCGCCGGATCGGCGGCCAAGACCCGCCTGCTGCTCACCGCCCTCAGCGCGCGCGGACCCTTGAAGACGTATGTACCGCAGGATGTTTCGTCCGCGGCGCTGCGAGCGGCGGCCGACGAGGTCGCGGCCGAGTTCCCTGGTCTCGGCGTGCACGGGGTGGTCAGCGATTTCACCGACACCCTGGACAACCTCCCGCGCGGCGGTCGCCGGATGATCGCCTTCCTCGGCGGCACCATCGGCAACCTCGTCCCCGAGGAGAGGGCCGAATTCCTCGCCAGGATCCACGCCGTGCTCGAGCCGGGTGAGCAACTGCTGCTCGGCGCCGGGCTGGTCACCGACCCGGCGGTGCTCGTGCCCGCCTACGACGACGCGGCGGGCGTCACCGCCGAGTTCAATCGGAATGTGCTGCACGTGTTGAACGCTCGCCTGCGCGCCGACTTCCCGCCGGAGAAGTTCCGGCACATCGCGGTCTGGGACGCGGCGCGGGAGTGGATCGAGATGCGGCTGGAGGCGAGCGAGGACATGACCGTCACGGTCGCCGACCTCGGTCTCACCGTGCGTTTCGGCCGCGGCGAACAGATGCGCACCGAGATCTCCGCGAAGTTCCGGGTCGAGGGGCTCGACGCCGAACTCGCCGCCGCGGGCTTCGCCACCGGGCACGTGTGGACCGATCCGGACGATCGCTTCGCGCTGATCCTCGCCGGACGGCGCTGACCGGGGCTCCGGTCGGCGGCGGTCACCGGGATGGCGCGCCGCCGACCACCGCCGCGAGCCACTCGACCAGCGGCCGCATCGTCTCCCACGCGGCGCGGACCTCCTTCGCCGTCCGCGGCGTGTCCAGCCAGCCGGGTGCGCCGAATTCCCTGCCGCACGTGATGGATTTGTGCCGCAGCAGGTCGATGCGCGGATGGTCGGCGTCGTAACCCTTGGGTTTGGTCTTCAGCTTCTCGCCGCCGATGGTGAAGCCGGCGCCGGCGAGTTTCGCGAGGATCGCCGCCAGTTCGCCGCCGCGCACCTCGTCGTCGATGGTCGCGCGCAGTTGCGCGAGCTGATCGGGCGAGCCCTGGTAGAAGCCGCCGCCGACGAACAGGCCCGCGGCGTTGATCTGGACATACCAGCCGACGCCGGGCGCGGCGCGCACCACCGCGCCCTGCGCGGTCTTGTACGGTGTCTTGTCCTTGGCGAATCGCACATCCCGATATGGCCGGAAGATCTTCGCCGCGCCGAAATCCGGCTCCAGCTCGGCTACAAGCGCCTTCATCGGCGTGAGTACCGATTCGTCGTAAATATTCTTGTGCGTGGTCCAGAAAGCCTTGGAGTTGTCGGCCTCCAAGTCTTCGTAGAAGTCCAGCCCGGCCAGCGGGAAGCCTGTGAATCCGGTCATGCGCGCACACTCGCCGCGCTGGTGTCACCGAAGGAACGCATACCGGAAATCTACGTCGTGAAGTCTCCGCCGAACACGGCGAATCCCACGATGAAGCCGATGATCATGCCGACGGCCGCTGCGATCGCTGCCCATTTGCCTAGCGATTCGCCCTTGTTGTGCCCGACGATCCCCAGGACTATCCCGGCCGGACCGAACAAGATCGGGCAGAACAGCACCGCGATCACCGCGCAGACGAACCCGATGATCGAGTACACCTGGCTACCCGGCTGCCTCGGCGGGGTGCCATACGGCTCGTACCCCTCCTGCGGGTAGGACGGGTAGCCGTACTGCGGACCGGCCGCCGGTTGGTCGTACCCTCCGCCCGCCGGGTACTGAGGTTGCCCGGGCGGCGGATACGGTTGCCCGGCGTCGGCGGGCTGTCCGTACGGCGGGTAGGGGTGTCCGCCCGACCCGTATCGAGCGTGGTCGTCCGGTGTGAACCGGCGCGTCTCCTCGTCGGTCGGAGGCTGGGGAGCGGAACCCGACAGCGGGGACCCCGGCGCGGCGGGTTCGGCGCCCCAGGACTGCTGGCCGCCCGGCCCGTCGGCGCCCCAGGGCTGAGGTTCGGCCGGTTGACCGCTGGGTTCCGCGCCCCACTGGCCGCCCAGCGGCCCCGCGGGCGGTGTGCCGCCCGACTGCCACCATTGGTCCGCCGAACCCTGCTCGCCTTCCGGTGGCCGCGCGGCGGCTGGATCGTGCTCGGTGGGTGGTGTGCCGGTCTGGGCCGGGGCGGCGCCGGTCAGTGGCTGAGCGGGCTCGTCACCGGAGGTCTCACCGGTCTGTCTCGACAACGACGGTGCCTCCGGCTCCCGCCGCTCGTCGTCGGTGTGGTCCGGATCCTTCGGCGTGCTCATCGCACCCTCCTCGTGTCGTCCCGGTCACGCAACCTATGCCTACCACGCGGCACGCGCCGTCATAGCCGATTGCTACAGCGCGGCGCGTCGGGGCGGTATTCGGCTCAGAGGTCCTCGTCGTCGACGATCTCGATCGCGGCCACCTCGGCGGACCGGTCGTCCGCCTCGTCGTCCTCGGTGCGGCCGTCGTGCGGCGTCCACTCCTGATCCAGCTCGTCGCCGATGCCGAGCCTGCCGTCGTCCTCGTCCTCGTGGTAGCGGATGCGCAGGTCGTCGGGCGGATCCTCGATATTGCGCTGATACTCGCGGATCTCGTCCTCCTGGTCGTCATCCCCCATTTCGGTCTCCAACGGGTCACGGTCCATACCCTCAGTATCCCCACCGATCGCCGCGGCTAACGCGAACGCGGAAACGGCGGCCCGGACCGGAGTCCGAGCCGCCGTTTCCGCGGTGTGAGGCTTAGGCGTTGCCGTTGAAAAGGCCGGTGACCGAACCGTTTTCGAAGACCTCGCGGATGGTGCGGGCCAGCAGCGGCGCGATGGAGAGCACGGTGAGCTGCGGGAACTTCTTCTCTTCCGCCAGCGGGAGGGTGTTGGTCACCACGACCTCCTTGGCGCCGCAGTTGGCGAGGCGCTCGGCGGCGGGCGCGCTCAGCACGCCGTGGGTCGCGGCGATGACCACGTCACCCGCGCCTGCCTCCTTCAGCACCTTGACCGCGCCCGCGATGGTGCCGCCGGTGTCGATCATGTCGTCGATCAGGATGCAGGTGCGGCCCTCGACCTCGCCGACCACGCGGTTGGACTTCACCTGGTTGGGCACCAGCGGGTCGCGGGTCTTGTGGATGAAGGCCAGCGGCGAGCCGCCCAGCGAGTCGGCCCACTTCTCGGCGACGCGCACGCGGCCGGAGTCCGGGGAGACGACGGTGATGTGCTCGAGGCTGTAGTTGGTGCGGATGTACTCCGCCAGCTGCACCTGCGCGTGCATGTGATCGACGGGGCCGTCGAAGAAGCCCTGGATCTGGTCGGTGTGCAGGTCGACGGTGATGATCCGGTCCGCGCCCGCGGTCTTCAGCAGATCCGCGACCAGACGGGCCGAGATGGGCTCGCGGCCGCGGTGCTTCTTGTCCTGGCGGGCGTACGGGTAGAACGGCAGCACAGCGGTGATCCGCTTGGCCGAGCCGCGCTTGAGCGCGTCGATCATGATGAGCTGCTCCATCAGCCACTGGTTCAGTGGCGCGGGGAAGCTCTGCAGGACGAAGGCGTCGGAACCACGGACCGACTCCTCGAACCGGACGAAGATCTCGCCGTTGGCGAAGTCCCGCGCGATCTGCGGCGTGACGTGGACGTCGAGTTCCTTGGCGACTTGCTCGGCCAGCTCAGGATGAGCGCGTCCCGAGAAGAGCATCAGGTTCTTCTGGTTATCGATCCATGACGCGGTCACTGCTGATTGCCATCCTTTTGCTCTATTGCCTGACCCGACATCTCCTTGGCCGCGATGGCTTCCGCCGCCGCGCGGGCCGCGTCCGTCCCCGGACGGTGTCGCTGCACCCAGCCCTCGATGTTCTTCTGCGGTCCGCCGGAGACCGCGAGAGCTCCGGGCGGAACGTTTCTGCGCAGTACAGTACCCGCCGCCGTATAGGCTCCGTCACCCACCGTCACCGGCGCGACGAACATGGTGTCGCTGCCGGTGCGCACGTGCGAGCCGACCACGGTGTGGTGCTTGGTCACCCCGTCGTAGTTGACGAAGACGCTGGACGCACCGATGTTGCTGTGCTCCCCGATGGTGGCGTCGCCGACGTAGGTCAGGTGCGGGACCTTCGAATGCGCGCCGATCGAGGCGTTCTTGGTCTCGACGAACGCGCCGAGCTTGCCCACCTCGCCCACGACGGTGCCGGGCCGCAGGTAACTGAACGGGCCGATGGTCGCCTTCGGGCCGATGGTGGCGCCCTCGCCGTGGGTGCGGATCACCCGGGCGCCGTCGCCGACGACAACGTCGGTGAGCGTGCTGTCCGGGCCGATCTCGGCGTCCTCGCCGACGACAGTGTTGCCGATAAGTTGCACGCCGGGGCGCAGCACGGCGTCCCTTCCGATGCGCACACCGGCGTCGACCCAGGTAGAGGCGGGATCCATGATCGTGACGCCCGCGCGCATGTGGCGTTCCAGGATGTAGCGGTTGAGCGTGTGCGCCGCCGAGGCCAGTTGCACCCGATCGTTGACGCCGGTGACCTTGGCCGCGTCGACCAGGCGCGCGCCGTGCACCGGGTGACCTGCCTCGCGGGCCAGGCGCAGCACGTCGGTGAGGTACAGCTCGTGCTGGGCGTTGGCGGTGGACAGTCGGCTGATCATGGTGCGCAGCACCGCCGCGTCGAACGCGTACACACCGGAGTTCACCTCGGTGATCGCGGCCTGCTCGGGGGTGGCGTCGGCGTGCTCGACGATCTCGGCCAGCTGGCCCTCCGCGTCGCGCACGATGCGGCCGTAGCCGTTCGGGTCCGGCGGTACGAAGGTCAGCACGGTGACCGCGGGGCGTTCGGCGTAGCTGCGGTGCTCGTCGAGCAGTGCGGCCAGGGTGTGTCCGTCCAGCAGCGGCACGTCCGCGGAGGTGACCAGTACGTCACCGGTGAATCCGACCGGCAGGGCGGCCAGCGCGCACTGCACGGCGTGCCCGGTGCCGAGCTGCTGTTCCTGGATCGCCGGGGTGATCTCCCGGCCCAGTTCGTCGGCCACCGCGGTCACCGCCGCGCCGACTTGCTCGCGGTCGTGCCCCACCACGGTGATGAGGTACGCGGGGTCGATCTCGTTCGCCGCATGCAGCGCGTGGGCGAGCATGCTTCGACCGGCCAGCGAATGCAGGACCTTGGGGGTCTTCGACCGCATTCGCGTCCCGGCACCGGCTGCGAGAACGACGACGGCGGTCTGCTGTGGCATGGATCTCCCTCGGCTGCCTGTCCTCGTGCGGGGCATCGTCGTGCTTGGTCAGCGATCTGCGGGCCAACGGTAGGGCATCGTGCTCTCGAGCTCCGCCGCCAGGACTCGAACCTGAACTCTCTGAACCAAAATCAGATGTGCTGCCATTACACCACGGCGGATTGCCACACCGGCGGTTGGCGAACACCCCGCCGCTGTGCCATGGCACGGGATGAATCCTCGCATACTAGGCCGCCTCCCCGCGAATTGTTCGGCCCGCCTGTCCGCGTATTCCGGCCGTACCAGGGCGGAGCCGGGACGGCCGCAGACACGCCGGCGGCGGACCGGTGGGCCGGGCGGGTGGATCCCCGGCCGGTCTGGGACAGTGGTATCCGAATGTCGGTGTCGTGCGTCGGAGCCCCGGTGCGACGGCCGGCTCGACACGCACGAGGGCAACTCGCCGGGCTCGCCCGCGACCCGCCCGGCATGCGACCGTCGGTCGGAGGGAACCGCCGAGGCACTCACGACCGGCAACAACGCGGAGAGGGCGGAGGAGCAGGGGTGTCTTCGGGTGAGTCGCATCGAGTGTCCCGGCCGCGGATGACCGGCACGCAGCGGCGTCAGCAGCTCATCGAGATCGGGCGCGCGCTGTTCGCCGAACGCGGTTACGACGCGACCTCCATCGAGGAGATCGCGCAACGCGCCCAGGTCTCCAAACCCGTGGTGTACGAACACTTCGGCGGCAAGGAGGGGTTGTACGCGGTCGTCGTCGATCGCGAGATGTCGATGCTGCTCGACATGATCACCTCCTCGCTCACGCAGAACCGATCGCGGATCCGGCTCGAACAGGTGGCGCTGGCACTGCTGACCTACATCGAAGAACGAACCGACGGGTTTCGAATTCTGGTGCGCGATCAGCCCGCCGCGGCGGCGGAGGGCAGGTACTCCAGTTTGCTCAACGAGGCGACCAATCAGGTGGCGCACATCCTGGCCGGAGATTTCGCGCGGCGCGGGTTCGACACCAGTCTGTCCACCCTCTACGCGCAGGCGCTCGTCGGCCAGGTCGCCACCGCCGCGACCTGGTGGCTCGACGAGCGCCAACCCTCGAAAGAGGTTGTGGCGGCACACTTGGTGAACCTGTGCTGGAACGGGCTGAGCCATCTGGAGGCCGAGCCGCAACTGAGTTCGGAGTGGCGCGCGAGCGCAGGTGAGTGACCCGGATTGTTAACCAGCAAATTGCGCGGCGGGTCTTGCCGAATGCTCGAATTGGCTGCCGGGCGCGCGCCTGGTGGTACGGTTCACCCATCCTTTGGGTGCTGTTCGGGCGGTAAGTCGGTCAACTTCGGGATGTCGGTCTACTTCAGGATGGCTGGTTTTGGGATGACAGGCGGATCTGATGGCTAGGCAAGCGCGCGCGGAGATCACCCGCGACTCCGTCCTGGCAGGCGCGGCCGATGTCTTTCTGCGCTTGGGATATGCGAATGCGAGCCTGAGCGAGATCATCGCGCAGTCCAATGTGACCAAGGGCGCCTTGTATTTTCACTTCGGCTCGAAGGAAGAGCTGGCGCGCGCCGTGGTCGACCAGGGCAACGAGCGACTGACCAGCTCGTGTCAGGGCTTCTTCGATCCCCGGGTGCCCGCGCTGGAAGCGTGCATCGGCATCACCTACGTCGTCGCCGATCTATCGATGAACGACCCGATGGTCGGGGCCATGCTGAAGCTGACCCACCAGATCGGCGACTACCGCGGCGCCCAAGGCGACAACATCGCCAAGAACTGGGGCGACACCTACCGGCTGCTCGCCGAACGAGCCATCGCCCAGGGCGACCTGATCGCCGACCTGGACGCGGAGGTCATCGGCCTGCTCTGGCAGGAGATGGCCGCGGGCGTGCACATCATCGCCGTCGGCACCGAATCCATCGACCAGATGGCGGTCCGGATGGAGCGCGCGTGGTACTTCCTGCTCCCGGCCCTCGTGCCGGCGGAGAAGTTGTCCTACTTCCGCGAGTTCGCCGCTAGGCGCCTGCGCCGCTACGTGCCGTAATTTTGGCCGCGCCTGCGGCGCGGCGGGTTCGCGGCCCCTTTGTGGCTCGCGTTTGCGCGACCGCCGCTTGCTCCTTCGTCGCGTACGCGGCGGCCGCGCAAACGCGAGCCGGGCCGCGAACGGCGCATGCTCGGTCTCGCTTCGCTCGAAACCGGGAGTTGCGGTGCGCTGGGTGCGTCGGGATTCGAAGTCGGGACGAAGTGCGCGCGGCTCGGGTGGGTGGGATTCGGGTCGACCGCCGCTGGCGACTTCTATGCGGAGGCGGCGGCCACTCGGACGCGAGGCGGGCCGGGAACGGTGGATGGTCGGTCTCGCTTGGCTCGAAACCGGGAGTTGGGGTGCGCTGGGTGCGTCGGGATTCGAAGTCGGGACGAAGTGCGCGCGGCTCGGGTGGGTGGGGTTCGGGTCGACCGGTGTGGTGATTCGTGACGGTATTGCCTCGTTCGGGCGCGCCCCGGGCCGGGAACGGCGGAAGCTCGGTGTCGCTCGGCCCGGCACTCGGGGTAGGGGTGAGCGGGTCGCGTCGGCGTTCGAACCCGGGAAGTGTGGGCGGGAGCGACGACCGGTGTGAGCCTCGGTACTGGTGGCGGGCGGACGGGGCGGTGCCGGCACGAGTCCGGTCCGGGTTCGCTTCGCTCGCCCTGCTGGAGTTGCGCATGTCCGCTTATCGTCGAAGCCGGGGCCAACTCTCGAGCACTCCGCGAGACGATGCGATCGCCGGTGCTCCGACGGTCCGCCGGAGCGCAAACAGGTGATCGCGTGTTCGCGACAGAGTCGCCCGAACGTGGTCGCTCCGGCGCACGTCGGCGGTAGCCGTGAGCGCGCGTCGCCGCAGGCGCTGCAATTACGGGACACCCGCTTAACTAGACTCGGTTGGCCGCTCGAACCGTGTCGCCTGCGCTCAGGAGTTGTCGATGTCCACCCACCGCCCACCGTTGGCGGGACTGGCCGCTGCGGCCGGTGCCGATACCTCGCTACGGACCGTCGCGGAGCTGATCGGGACCACGTCGGTGGCGTTGGTCGCGCCGTCGGCGGTGCGTCCGTTCGTCGCGGCGCGGGTGGCCGCCGAGCGGCCGCTGGTGGTGGTCACGGCCACGGGGCGGGAGGCCGACGACCTGACCGTCGAGCTGGCGGAGATGCTCGGTCCCGCGGTCGCGCAGTTCCCGTCCTGGGAGACGTTGCCGCACGAGCGGCTCTCGCCGGGCGCGGACACCGTGGGGCGCAGGCTGGAGGTGCTGCGCCGGATCGCGCACCCCGACGACCCGCATTTCCCCGCGCCCCTGCGCGTGGTGGTGACCACGGTGCGATCGCTGATGCAGCCGATGGCGGGCGGTCTCGGCGACATCGAGCCGATCGTGCTGCGCGTGGGCGTCGAGCTGGACTTCGACGAATTGCTCTTGCGGCTGGTGGAATTCGCCTACACCCGGGTCGACATGGTGGGCAAGCGCGGCGAGTTCGCGGTGCGCGGCGGCATCCTCGATGTCTTCCCACCCACCGCCGACCATCCGGTGCGCGTCGAGTTCTGGGGCGACGAGATCACCGAACTGCGGCCGTTCGCCGTCGCCGACCAGCGCTCGCTGCCGGACGTCGCGGTGGACGTCGTGGTCGCGTCGCCGTGCCGGGAGCTGCTGCTCACCGCCGAGGTGCGGGAGCGGGCCGCCGAGGTGGCCGCCGCCAACTCCGCCGACGCGGCGCTGGTGGAGATGCTGGAGAAGCTGGCCCAGGGCATCCCGGTGGAAGGCATGGAAGCGCTGCTGCCGGTGCTGCGACCGGGGCAGTTGCGGTTGCTCACCGAGGTGCTGCCGGAAGGCACCCACGTGCTGCTGTGCGATCCGGAGAAGATCCGCACCCGCGCCGCCGACCTGGTGCGCACCGGTGAGGAATTCCTGGAGGCGTCCTGGACGGCTGCCTCGTTCGGTGGCGCCGCGCCGCTCGGCGGCCACGGGCTCGACCTTGCCGCGTCGGCCTACCAGCCGCTGTCCGACGTGCACGCCAGCGCCGACCGGCAGGGTCTGCCCTGGTGGACGCTGAGCCCGCTCGCCTCCGGCGATTCGTCCGAGGTCGTCCTGCGGGTGCTGCCCGGCCCCGCCGCGCGCGGGTCCGACGAACTGGTCGCGACCATGTTCGCCTCGTTGCGCGCCCACGTGACCACCGGCGGCAGGGCCGTGGTGGTCGTCGCAGGTCACGGCACCGCGCAGCGCATCATGGAACGGCTGGCGGATGCCGAGGTGCCCGCCGCGGCGCTGGAGACCGGCGCCGAGCCGAACGAGGGCGTGGTCGGCGTGCTGTGCGGCTCCCTGCACGACGGCCTGGTGTTCGAAGACGCCCGTTTGGTGGTGGTCGCCGAGTCCGACCTGACCGGCAACCGGGTCACCGCGCCGACCGAGGGCAAGCGGATGCCCGCGAAGCGGCGCAACCAGGTCGACCCGCTCGCGTTGAGCGCCGGTGACATGGTGGTGCACGACCAGCACGGCATCGGCAAGTTCGTCGAGATGATCGAACGCACCGTCGGCGGCGCCCGCCGCGAGTACCTGGTGATCGAGTACGCGCCGGGCAAGCGCGGCCAGCCCGGCGACCGGCTGTTCGTGCCGATGGAGTCGCTTGACCAGCTCTCCCGCTACGTCGGCGGCGAGATGCCCAGCCTGTCCAAGCTCGGCGGCTCGGACTGGGCCAACACGAAACGCAAGGCGCGCAAGGCAGTTCGCGAGATCGCGGGCGAGCTCGTGCAGCTGTACGCGGCCCGTCAGGCCGCGCCGGGTCACGCCTTCGGGGCCGACACGCCGTGGCAGAAGGAGATGGAGGACGCGTTCGCGTTCACCGAGACCGTCGACCAGATGACCGCCATCGCCGAGGTGAAGGCGGATATGGAGAAGCCGGTCCCGATGGACCGCGTGGTCTGCGGCGACGTCGGCTACGGCAAGACCGAGATCGCGGTGCGCGCGGCGTTCAAGGCGGTGCAGGACGGCAAACAAGTCGTCGTGCTGGTGCCGACCACACTGCTCGCCCAACAGCATCTGCAGACGTTCGCCGAGCGTGTCGCGGGTTTCCCGATCACCGTGAAGGGCCTGTCCCGCTTCACCGATCCGGCCGAGGCCCGCGCTGTGCTGGAGGGGATGGCCGACGGCAGCGTCGACATCGTGGTGGGCACCCACCGGCTGCTACAGACCGGCGTGCGCTGGAAGGACCTCGGCCTCGTCGTGGTCGACGAGGAGCAGCGGTTCGGTGTCGAGCACAAGGAGCACATCAAGGCGCTGCGCACGCACGTCGACGTGCTCACCATGTCGGCGACCCCGATCCCGCGCACCCTGGAGATGAGCCTGGCCGGGATCCGCGAGATGTCGACCATCCTCACCCCGCCGGAGGAACGCCACCCGGTGCTCACCTATGTGGGCGGATACAACGACAAGCAGGTCACCGCCGCGATCCGCCGCGAACTGCTGCGCGACGGGCAGGTCTTCTACGTGCACAACCGGGTGTCATCGATCGACAAGGCCGCCAAGCGGATTCGTGATCTCGTGCCGGAGGCGCGGGTGGTGGTCGCGCACGGCCAGATGAACGAGGACGCGCTGGAGTCCACCGTGCAGGGTTTCTGGCAGCGCGAATACGACGTGCTGGTGTGCACCACGATCATCGAGACCGGCCTGGACATCTCCAACGCCAACACGCTGATCGTGGAACGCGCCGACGCGCTTGGCCTTTCGCAGTTGCACCAGTTGCGCGGCCGGGTCGGGCGCAGCCGGGAACGCGGCTACGCCTACTTCCTGTACCCGCCGGAGAAGCCGCTCACCGAGACGGCCTACGACCGGCTGGCCACCATCTCGCAGAACTCCGACCTCGGCGCGGGCATGGCGGTCGCGATGAAGGACCTGGAGATCCGCGGCGCGGGCAACGTGCTCGGCGCCGAGCAGTCCGGTCACGTCGCGGGCGTCGGCTTCGATCTCTACGTGCGGCTGGTCGGCGAGGCCGTCGAGGCCTACCGCGCCGCCGCCGACGGCAAGCCGATCACCACCGAGGAGGTCAAGGAGGTGCGCATCGACCTGCCCGTGGACGCGCACATCCCGCCCGACTACATCGCCAGCGACCGGCTGCGCCTGGAGGCGTACCGCAAACTCGCCGCGGCGCAGGAGGATGCGGCGCTCGCGCTGGTCGTGGACGAACTCGTCGACCGTTACGGCCCGCTGCCGGTGGAGGTCGGACGCCTGGTGTCGGTGGCCAAGTTGCGGCTGCTCGCCCGGGAGTACGAGGTCACCGAGATCGCGGTCACCGGGACGACGTTGAAGATCTCGCCCCTGCATCTGCCCGATTCCAAGCAGATGCGGCTCAAGCGGCTCTACCCGAGCGCGGGATACCGCGCCGCGTCCGGAGTGGTGCAGCTTCCGTTGCCGCGCGTCGAGGACAGTGTCGGGGCCGAGCGCGTCCGAGATGTGGTGCTGCTGCAATTCGTCGCCGATCTGCTGCTGGCGTTGGACGGGAAGGCGCAAGGGGCGGTCGATCTCACCGTCGCCGCCGAGTTGGCGCCGCGATGAGTTCGACGGGTCGCGACGAGTCCGTCCTCCGGGCCGCCCGGCATCGTGCCGCCGCGGGCGTGCCGTCCGGTAGCGCGCCGAACGGCGACTCGCTGCCGCCCACGGACACGGCGGTGGTCGCAGCGGGGCTGGCCGGCGCGGTCGAGGTGATGGACCGCCTCTGGCATTTCGGTGGGTGGGAGGTCACGCAGACCCACGATTCCCTGCGTCCCTATCTGCTCGAGGAGACCTACGAGCTGCTCGACGCCATCCAGCACAGCGATGCCGAAACGATCAAGGAAGAACTCGGGGACCTGCTGTTGCAAGTGCTGTTCCATTCCCGGATCGCCGAGGCAGCGGGGGAGTTCACGGTCGACGACGTCGCCGCCGCCCTGGTCGCCAAGCTGGTCAACCGCAGTCCGCACCTCGTCGACGCCCCGATCGATCCGTCCGCCTCGGTAGCGGAGAAGATCGCCGCGCAGGAACGCGCCTGGGAGGAGCGCAAATCCGCCGAGAAGTCCCGCCGCTCCTGCCTGGACGGCATCGCCATGGCCCAGCCCGCCCTGGCACTCGCCGAAAAGGTCGTCTCCCGCAGCACCAAGGCCGGTCTCCCGCCCGATCTCGTTCCCGAAGCGCTGCGGGTGGTGCGTCTCGGTGGTCCGGAAAGCGCCGAGGAACGTCTCCGCAAAGCGACGCTGACGTTCGCCGCCGCTATCCGTGCGACGGAGGACGCGGCGGAAAAGGAGCGCGGTGAACGTCTCCCGCTCACCGCCGAGGACTGGCGCGCTTTCTGGCCGGAAGACGAGTAGTCCGCCGGGCTTCGGGCGTGGAGACGGCGATGCAATCCGCGCGGCCCTTCGGATCTCGATGATGCCGTACCCCGAGCTGAACGCACGACCACGATGGCAGTCGACCGGGAACCGCAGGTTTCCCGTCGCCGCCCACGTCGACGGCCAGTGGTGGGTCCTACGGATGAACGGTTTTCCCGACCATCCGCTGTGGACACTGTTCATCGACGGCGCACCGCGTTTCGACCTCGACGACCCCCCGGCCACCTGGGGTCGACCGAGCGCTCGATCGCTACCGCCGCTCGAGCCCAACACAGCAGAACAGATCTTGGCGCGCATCAAGGACTTCGTGGCCTACGGCAGTGAAGTGGGAAAACCCTGCGACGACCCGGTCTGCTGCGGTTGACCGATGTGCGCACGGATATCCAAGGCACACGATGTCGGTGATCAGCCGGTCCTGAAGAGCCGAAAGTGCCGCGTGGCGTGACCGATCGACCATCCAGAGACCCTGCGATGGGATCGCGCAACCATCCGCGGCGGAAGGCGCCGGCCGGGAAAATCGCGGTCGGCGCCTTCCGATCACAGTCGGCGATCGGCGCGAATTCCGGTCGAGATGAATCCGGATTCGGAGAGCTCGGGTTCGCCGATGCGCGCAGTCGACAGGCCGCTGACTGCGTGGGCGGTGCGGATCATCTGTCGACCGTGCTGTCGGGGATCTGCTCGGCTCGGGCGATCGTTTCGGTGAGCAGATCCACCGTTCTGGTCAGCTGCTCCTCGGTGTGCTCGGAGGTGATGAAGAAGCGGAGGCGTTCCTGTCCGGCCGGGACCGCGGGCGAGGAGATCAGGCCCGAGTAGACGCCGTTCTCCAGCAGGGTGGAGGAGACGTACCCGGCGCGGATCTCGCCGGGAACGATGACGGGCACGATCGGCGTGCCATGGGAGACACCCAGATTCACGCCGCGTTCGGAGAGCGCACCGTGGAACAGGGCGGCATTCGCCCACAGGCGGGTCAAGCGTTCCGGCTCCCGCTCGAGCACGTCCAGTGCCGCGAGTGCGGCGCCGATCGCCGCGGGCGCGGGCGCGCCGGTGAGCATGGCGACGCCCGGCGCGGAGGACTTCATCGCGCCGATGAGATCCGCGTCGGCCGCGACGAACCCGCCGGTGCTACCCAACGCCTTGGACAACGTCGCCATCCAGATGTCCACAGCGTCACCAGGCAGACCGTAGTGCTCGCGAATGCCGTGCCCCTTGGCGCCGAAGACCCCGAAGGAGTGGGCCTCGTCGACCATCACCGCACAGTCGTACTCCCGTGCGATGGCGGCCAATTCCTCGATGCGGCCGACGGTGCCGTCCATGCTGTAGTGGCCCTCGAGCACCACCAGCGCACGATCGAAGCCGCTGCGCGAGGTACGCAGCACGGACCGCAGCGACTCGGGGTCGTTGTGCCGGAAATTGATGCGTCGCGCGCCGGACCACTGCACGCCGGAGATGACGCTGCCGTGTATGAGCGAGTCGCAGACCGCGACATCGCCATCGCCGAGCAGAAAGCCGATCACACCGGCATTGGTGAGGTAACCGCTGGTGGTCACCATGGCGTCGCCGACACCGTAGATGCCGGCGAGGCGGCGTTCCAACTCCTCGTAGAGCGGGATCTCACCGGCGACGATGCGGCTGGCCGACGCCGAGGCCCCGTACTGATCCAGGGCCTTCTTCGCGCCGTCGACCACCCGCGGATGGTTGGCCAGGCCGAGGTAGTTGTAGGCGCTGAAGTTCACCAGATCCGTGCCCGCCAGCCGCGGCTCCGTGACGTGGATAACCGTGTCGTTGGGTCCTGTCCGGGGCAGGAACAACGGGTTCACCAGCTGGGTCTGCTCATACAGTGACGCGATCATCGCTCGCTTCTGCACGGCCGCCGCCACGTCCGGATGATCGGCGAACTGCCGGCCGGGGCCGCGGCGTTGCCGCGACCGCGTCACCGGTCGCACCGGCGGCGCGGTCGCCGCGGTGCTCCCGGAACTCTTATCCGCCAGTAGTTTTCGCGCCAAGTCGCGCGCCGACTCGGTCATGCCTGCACCGTCGCCGCGCCGATCGGTGCCCCATGCGAGCCGACGCCTTCGACGATCGCCTCCGCCGCCTTGGCGCCGGCCTGCTCCAGACTGAACGAGCGCCCGAGCTTCAGGGAGATCAGTTCGACACCCAAGGATTGCGTGACGAGCGAACCGAATTCCACCGCCATGAGCGAGTCCAGGCCCAATTCCGGCAAGG
This sequence comes from Nocardia sp. NPDC047648, assembly GCF_040642815.1. NCBI lineage: Bacteria > Bacillati > Actinomycetota > Actinomycetes > Mycobacteriales > Nocardiaceae > Nocardia > Nocardia sp. NPDC047648. Next base: position 212,537 of record NZ_JBEYSX010000004.1, read on the forward strand.
GCAGGGTCAGGTCGATCGATTCAGCGGACACACCCATCACCGACGCCAGCTGCTCGGCCAGCATGTGCGCGACCACCTCGTTGCGTTTGGCCTCGTCGAGGGCGGCGAGCTCGGTACGAAGGCGGCTGGCGGCGGAATCGTTCTGTGCCGCCGCCGCGATCATGGACTCGATCCGGCCGGTCAGGGCCAGCTGCGGTCCGGTGGCGGCGACCCGGGTCCAGTTGATCGGGAAGATGTCGACTCTCGTGACGCCGAGTCGCAATGCCTCCTCCAGATACTCCGGTCCCTCGTCCATTTCGATCGTGTCGAATCCCGTGTTGACCAGGTAGCGCGCGAGATTCTCGTCGGCCGCCGCCATACCGGCTCCGGCCATATGGCCCCAGCCCACCGCCAGCGCGTTGACTCCCTCGCGGGCGAGGGCTTGCGCATAGGCGTTCACCGCGATATTGGCCGCGGTGTAGGAGTAGTGGCCGATCCCGCCGAAGATGGCACTGCCCGAGGAGAACAGCACGAACTGGTCGAGCTGCGCACCGGCCGCCACGACTCCGGCGTACAGGGCTCGCGCGCCGTCGAGCTTGGGCAGGAAAACCTTGCCCAGGCTGTTGCGATCCATCGCGTGGATCCGCTTGTCGTCTACCGCGCCCGCCGTGTGGAAGATGCCCCTGAGCGGATGCTCGGGCCGGTGCGCCCGCGCTATCACCGCACCCACGGCCTCCGGATCGGTCACATCGACCAGCTCTGTGGTCACTTCGACACCCTGCTGCTCCCAGACGGCCAGTTGTTTCCTGGCCTCCTCGGTGGTCGCGCCGCCGCGTCCGAGCAGGGTCAGGCGCCGAACGCCCTTGCCGACCAGCCAGCGGCCGATCGCCAGCCCGAACCCGCCGAAACCTCCGGTGATCAGGTACTGCGCGTCGGAGTGGAACACGACATCGGGAATCCGCGGGCGCACCTGTGGCGCCTGCTCGTCCATGCGCAACACGACGCGGCCGATCCGCGTGGATCGCGCCACTTCCTCGAACGCCTGGGCTACCTCGGCGGTGCCGAACGTGTCGAAGGGCAGCGGCCGATAGGTTCCGTCGTTGAGCCTGCCGTTGACCGCTTTGACGAAATCGAAGACCTTGTGCTGCCGCAGCTTCATCATCCGGTCCAGGTCGAACGAGGAGTACGTCACGTTCTTGTCGAAGTGCCGCAGCTCGAGGACGCCGCCGAAGTAGATGTCCGCCTTGCCGACCTCGATGATGCGCCCGAACTCCGCGACCGCGGCGAAGTTCTGAACCACGATCTCGCCGGGCGCGGAGCTGATCACCACATCCGCGCCGCGACCGCCGGTGAGTTCGAGAACGTCGTCGACGAAGTTCAGCGACCGCGAGTGCAGCGCGTGGTCCGCACCTTGTTCCAGCACGTAGGCACGGCGCTCGGCGGTGCTGGCGGTGCCGATCACCGTCGCGCCGTGGAGTTTCGCGATCTGCACTGCCGCCGAACCGACACCGCCGGCCGCGCCGTGCACGAGCACCGTCTCACCCGGCTGTAGCCGGGCCAGCTCCAGCAGCGCGTACTCCGCGGCGACGAACGAGGTCGAACTGCTGCATCGGCCCGGTTCGAAGCCGTCGCCGACGCGCCAGACCAGGTCCGTACTCAGGGTGTTGAATCGGCCGATCATCCCCTTGCACGCCAAGCTGACCTGGTCACCGATCTCGAATTCGGTGACACCCGGTCCGACGCGGACGATGGTCCCGTCACCCTCCATGCCCGGCGCGGTGCCGAAGAAGGTGTCGCCGAGTTCGCGATCACCGAGCAGTCCGATGACCCGCAGCGAGTCCTTGTAGTTGAGGCCGATGGCCGCCATGCGCACCTCGACCTCACCCGGACCGGGCTCCCGCCGCTCGCTACGCCGCCAGCCCAGCCGCGAGAAGGTCTTGGTCCTGGGGATCTCCAGCCGGAAATCGGCTTCCGGATCGGTCAGCGGCTCGGCCTCGTCCAGGGCGTCCAGGCGATCCTGCAATGTCCGGCTCACCACGGTGGTCCAGCGCAACCCGTTGCGCAGGAACACCTCGTCGGCGCGGTCGAAAACGAAGGCTCCCGGAATAGTCAGTTCCGCGCGCAGATCCGCATCGGCGACGTCGGCTTCGACGTCGATCAGCCGCCATCGCAGCCGGGTCTGCTCATTGAGCAGCGCACGACGGGCACCGGCCAGTGCGGCATGGCTCGGATTCGGCGCGGCATCGCCCTCCGGGTGGGTGTAAGCGCGCTCGGTGACCAGGGAGGCGTAGAAGGTGTCGTCACCGAGGACATCCCGGTCGGAACCTTGCTCTACCAGCCAGCTGTCGAGGAAGTCCTGCGCGGCCGAGTCCAGGAACTGTTGCGCGGCCAGGGCAACCCGCCGCAGTGTCCAGAGGTTGTCCATATCGTCGTAGCTCGACCCGGCGACCACCACCAGGTGCAGGCGGCCGACGCCCGGCTGCGTCCGAGCGGCTCGAAGCCGTTCGGTCACCACGGTTTCCAAATCGTCACGGGCCGGGTCACCGGTGACGATCAGGGGCGAAACCTCGCCCGGCGCAACAGGAGCGGTGATGCGGACGATGTGCTCGGCCCGCTCCGTCGCCGCGTGGTCCATCGCCACGACCACGGTGAACAGGTTGTCCGTCGCAGGCAGTGCGGCGCGGTCGATGGGATCGCGCATCTCCCAGCGGTCCTCGTAGAAGAAGTCGACCATCCGCTGCATCGGGCCCGGCCGCGGCGCGATCGAACCGAACCTCATCCCGACGATCTGCATGCGCAGGTTGTGGTCGGCGTCGAGCAGGTCGATGTCCGCCGTCGGCTCGTCCGTGGTGTCCAGCCGAGCCACCACGGTGACCTCCTCGGGCAGCGACGCGAACAATCGCACCGCCCCGACCGCGACCGGGACCATCGCGCCGTCCTGCTTGCTGCCCGCGCCCGCGAGCAGGGCGGCCACGCTCTGCAACGCCGCGTCGACGACCGCTGGGTGTGCCGGATGCCCCGCCTTGCGGGCGATGGTGCCATCCAGGGTGCCGACGACCGTGGAGCCGGAGATCCGAATCGAGGTCGCGCGGCGGAATGTGGGCCCGTAATCGAGTCCGTGCGCCGCGAGGCCGGTGTAGAAGTCGACGGGATCGATCTCGAGCATGGAATCGTCATCGGGCACGTCGATCTTGGCCGGTTCGTACACGCCCTCCACGAGCCGTCCGACGGCATTGATCGTCCACACCGAACCCGCTACGCCACGCGAGCGAATGGTGAAGCGCCGGGTCGACTCCTCGAGGTCGAACTCCATGATCGGCGTCTCGCCCTCGTCGATCACCAGTGGTGCGACGAAACGTACGTCTTCGACCGCCACGGACGCCGACTCGGTCCGCAGCGCTGCGGCGCTGAGCGCGGCATCCAGATAGGCCGAGCCGGGCAGGATCCGCGATCCGCCGACGACATGGTCGGCCAGCCACGGCAGCGATTCGATGCCCAGCTCGACCCGCCAGGTCGAGGCGTCGTCCGGATCCTGGTCGCCCAGCATCGGATACGCGTCGGGCGTGCCGTGCCGCTTGCGCTGGTATGCCGGGATGTCGTTGCGCAGATGGGTCCGCTGCCACGGGTAGGCAGGCAGATCGATATGCGGGGTGGTCGAATCGGCGAACAGTGCGTCGATATCGAGCGCTCCGGCGTTGTACAGTCCCGCGATGGTCTGCCTGATGCTGTCGGCATCGGACTGCTTGCGGTTGAGCGTCGCGACGGACGCTCCGGTCTCGCCCGCGGCGATGAGGATTTCGCGGATATTGGCGCCGAGTACCGGATGCGGGCCGACCTCGAGGAACACACGGCTGCCCGCGCGCACGAGTTCGGTGATCGCGTCGTGGAAGCGAACCGCCTGCCGGACGTTTCCGCACCAGTATTCGGCATCCCAATCCGGTTCGGTGACGCGCGCACCGGTGACGGTGGAGAACAGCGGGATGCGGGGCGGTCGCAGCTCCAGTTCGCTCAGTACGGAGCGCAGCTCGTCCAGGATGGGGTCCATCAGGTGGCTGTGGTACGGCACCTCGACCTGTAGTCGACGGGCGAAAACACCCTGTTCGGTGAGTGCTTCCGCGATTTCGTCCAAGCGGAGGGCGTCACCGGCGAGCGTGACGGCCGACGGGCTGTTGACGGCCGCGACATCCACCCGTCCATCGCCCGCGATCAGCTCCCGCACGTCGGCGAGCGCCAGGCCGACCGCGAGCATCCCACCGGATCCGGCGGTCGTGGCCTGTAGCCGGGCGCGGTGATAGCTGACCAGCAGGGCGTCGCGCAGCGACAGCATGCCGGTCACGTAGGCGGCCGACACCTCGCCGACGCTGTGACCGACGATCGCCGCGGGCTTGATGCCCAGCTCGTCCAGCATGGCGTACAAGGAGACCTGCACGAGGAAATTCGCGGGCTGCGCCACAGCGGTCGTCGTCACGCGCGACTCTTCCTCGGGCCGCAGCAGTTCCTCGATGATCGACCAGCCCGCGATCTCCCGGAACACCGCATCGATGCGCTCGGCTTCCGCGGCGAAAGTGCCACCGTTCTGCAACAGTTCACGACCCATTGCCCACCATTGCGGACCCATACCGGTGAACACGAATACCGGTTCGGGCACGTTGCGAGCGACGGTCCGGCTCACCCGTCCCGCGCCGCCCGCGAATTCGATCAATGAGCGAACCAATTCGGTGTCGTCGCCGAAGGGTATTCCGGCGCGAAGCAGATGGTGATTGCGGCGGGTCCAGGCGGCCTCGGCGAGGCGGCCCGGGTCGGCGCCATCGGCAACGCGCTCGGCGAAACCCCGCGCCAGATCCCGTGCGGCCTCCTCGCTGCGCGCGGAAATCGGCAGCACCCCGAAATGTTTCGGCTGACGTTCCGCCGCGATCGAAGGGCGATATTCCTGCAGGATCGCGTGCGCGTTCGTGCCGCCGTAGCCGAATCCGTTGACCGCGACGGTCATCCGCTCGACCTCCGGGCCGACTTCCTCGGCCTCCAACTGCAACCGGAGCCCGAGTTCGCCGAAGGGAATGTCCGGATTCGGCGTTTCCAGCCAACCCTGTGGTGCGATGGTCCGTTTCGACACGGCCAGCGCCGACTTGATGACACTCGCGATACCGGACGCGGCCTCGGTGTGGCCGAGCTGGGCCTTGACCGAGCCGACACCCAGCGGTGTGGTGCGGCCCTCGACGGCGCCATACGCACGACCGATCGCCCTCAGCTCCAGGGGATCTCCGACCGGGGTTCCGGTGCCGTGTGCCTCAACGTAGGTGACCTCGTGCGGCCGGATGCCCGCGCGGCGGGTCACCATCTTCGCCAGCGCCTCTTGCGAGTCGGCGTTGGGTACCGTGATCGCCGTGGTGCGGCCGTCCTGGTTGGATCCCGTCGCCTTGATCACCGCGTAGACCCGATCACCATCGCGTTCGGCGTCGGCCAGCTTCTTCAGCACCACCATCCCGGCGCCCTCACCACGACCGTAACCATCGGCGGCGGCGTCGAAAGGCTTGCTGCGGCCGTCGGCGGCGAGGAAGCCGCCCTTGCACATGGAGACGAACGGCTCGGGCTCGGCCAGCACGGTCACCCCACCCGCGACGGCGACCTCGCAGTCGCCGTTGTCCAGGGCTTGGCAGGCCAGGTGCACCGCGACCAGCGACGACGAGCACGCGGTGTCCACGGTGATGGCGGGGCCGACCAGGTTGAGCGCGTACGCGATCCGGTTCGAGATCATCGTGTAGGAGGCGCCTGCCGCGGTATGCATGTCGACGAACGGCAGCGCCGGGCCGCCGACCGAAACGCCCAGCTGGTCCATGGTGAACGCGCCGGCGTACACGCCCAGCGGAGCACCGCTGACCCGCCCTGCGATACCGGCGTCGTCGAAGGCCTCCCAGGTGACCTCCAGAACGAGGCGCTGCTGCGGGTCCATCGCCGCCGCCTCGCGCGGTGAGATGCCGAAGAAGTCCGGGTCGAACGCCCACGGGTCACCGATCATGAAAGCCGCGCGCTTGGTGTACATCCGGCCCGGTGTCCTGCGATCCGGGTCGTAGAAGCGCCGGTAATCCCAGCGGCTCTCCGGGATATCCATGACACCGTCGCCTTTTCCGACGATGAATTCCCAGAAGGATTCGGGGGAATCGATACCTCCGGCGTACCTGCAGCCGATACCGATAATTGCAATGTCGGACACAACACTCCCTGGATCGAACTCGAAAATTTTCCCCGACTGGAATGGGAACTCGAATCGCGCTGCCGGTCCCGGCTACGCGTCGTTGTTGCGCAGCGGCCGACGAGCCACCACGTTCATTTCCGGACCATTTTTGCCCAGCACCGTCTTGGCCACCGGTTCGAGGCCGAAGGCACGGTAGTAGTCGACATTGGCGTCCTTGCAGAGTCCGTACAGCAGAACCGATTGCGCGTCGGACTTGGCCACGAGCGACCCGAACAGCGCGCGCCCGACACCGCTGCGCTGTACCCCGGGGTCGCACCCGAGGTACACACAGCACAGATTCGGCTCGGCGGGCGCCGCCCGCTCGATGGTGGTGTCCACGACGACCCCGCGTCGCGTCGCGGTGCCCATCGCGAACAGCAGCTGAACCCCCGAGACGAGTTCGCGCCAGAAATCTTTCCGGTATCCGGCCGGATACCAAAGCAGCACTCCGGCCACCTTGTCGTCGACGATGGCGACCTCAGCGCCGCCCGCGGGCAGGAATCGGTACTCGATCATCAACCGCAGCATCCGCGCAGCACGACGATGACGCACGCGCTCGTCAGGGAAGACGAAGTCCTCGATCGGATCGTCTTCGGCGAAGGCGGCACTGAGTACGCGCACCATTTCGGTCACATCATCACGCGTCGCCGGACGCACGACCGGTCCGTTCGCCTGCTTCAAAACTGTTGTCCCTCATGGCATATCGATCATCTGCGGACTGCGCGGCAGCGCCGTGAAAGAAGCTACCGATCAGTAGACTACATGAATCCGCGCGCGGCACTACCCGCCGGTAGTGTGCAATATGTAACGCGTTCCAATGTTGTCCCGTGCGGCAGTCTTGAGTGGCTGGGCGCCACTCTGCAAATCTCTGGCTTACCATTCGTGGGAGTACCGGGACCGCCGGTACGCCTCGAATTGGACAATTCAGGCCAAAGCAAAGTGCTATCAGTCGATATGGTCGCGGCGATATTGCCGCCGATATCGGAGACGGCAAGCCGCACACCGTCGGCATCGTCGAGTGAGTGTCCGTCGCGGACGTCCGACGGATGCGCAGCGGCGGCACCTCGTCGTATCAGCGCTCCGCGAGAACGCGACAGATCGGCTCGCGCGCACGAGTCTTCACGAACGGTGCTATGCGCACCGTCGAGCGGAAGACCCGGCGCGGCGGCCGTGGAAGGAGAACGCGGTCAGACGTTGACGCCGTAGTCGCGGGCGATGCCCGCCAGGCCGGAGGCATAACCCTGGCCGATGGCGCGGAATTTCCACTCGTTGTTGTGGCGGTACAGCTCGCCGAAGATCATGGCCGTCTCGGTGGACGCGTCCTCGGTGAGGTCGTAGCGAGCCAGTTCGACGCCCGTGCCCGCGTCGACGACGCGGATGAAGGCGTTGCGGATCTGGCCGAACGACTGGCCGCGGGCGTCGGCGTCGTGGATGGACACCGGGAAGAAGATGTTGGTGATCTCCGGCGGGGCGGCGGTGAGGTCGACGTTGATCACCTCGTCGTCGCCTTCGCCCGCACCGGTGAGGTTGTCGCCGGTGTGCTCGATGGATCCATCGGGCGAACGCAGGTTGTTGTAGAAGATGAAATGCTGATCGGACAGCACTTTCAGGTTCGGTCCGCAGGCCAGCGCGCTGGCGTCGAGGTCGTAGTCGGCGCCGGTGGTGGTGCGTACGTCCCAGCCGAGCCCCACCGACACTTTGGTGAGATTCGCCGCCTGCTTCGACAGCGAGACGTTGCCGCCTTTGGCCAGAGTGACGCTCATGATCCCCTTCCGCGCGGCACGGGCGGTGCCGCCTTCTCTCTGCTCCCGGAAACGTCGGGCTGCTTCAGTTCTAGTGGTCGGCCCAGGATCGCAGGGTGCTGACCCGGTCCTTCAGCGCGCGCAGTTCGCTCTCGTCGTCGAGCACCGTGCGCTGGATGCCTTGCACGACCGCGAAGGCCGACTGGCGGTGGTCGTCGATCACGTCGACGTCGATGCGGACGGCGACGTAGTCGTCGGCGCCGGGCATCTGCTCGGCGACCACGTGCGCGGTGCCCCTGGCGCACATCGCCACGTTGCCCCCGCCGAGGATCAGCAGCGCCACCTCGGGATGGTCGCGCAGCCGGGCCAGCGAGCCGCGATCGTACTTCAGGCTGAGCAGGATTCGCCGGTCACCGGCCCGCACCGGCCAGGACACCGGAATCGCATGGGGAGCGGGATCGGTCGTCACCAGCACGCCGATCGTTTCCAGGGGCCATTCCGGAAGCACGTCCAGCTCGGGATGATCTGTCGAGTTGTGCTGACGTTGGGCGGGGCTCGCTCCGGCTGCCATCTTCGTCACCTCATGGATCGTCGAGCGCGGCGGGCTGTGCCGCACTTGATAGCAGTCTAAGGCGCTGTGCCCCTTGCGCGCTGGCGCTGGGTGCTTTGTCCGGACCTCACTTCGCAGACCCGCGGCCGGTGCGCGGCGTCGGTCAGGCCGAGAGCAGCGCGGGAATGTCGAGCGCGGCGGCCCATCGCCGAGCCATGTCCCGGACGCGGATCTCGGTCGAGGCGTCGTGGCGCGCGTGTTCGCCGAGCTGGACGGCGCCGCGGGCGACGAGCTTCTCGGCGATGATCTCGCCGCCGCGGTTGAACGTGTCGCCGTAGACGGTGTCACCGAGCCCGAAGACGGCGAACCGCAGGCCGCTCAATTCCGGCGCGAGGCGGTCGAGCGCGTCGGCGAAGGGCTCGGCGCCCGTCGGCAGATCGCCGTCGCCGTAGGTCGAGCACACGACGACGTGGAAGTCGCGGACGTCCAGATCCTCGACGTCGAACTCCGCCATATCGTGCACCGAGACCTCGTGCGCGCCGCGCAGTTCCTCGGCGATGCTGTCGGCCGCGGACTCCGCGGTACCCATCTCGGTTCCGAACAGGATGACGACACGCACCGGCGCGACCCTTTCTCCAGCGTGATTTTGGTGAGGCTACCCTAACTATAGCCGAAGATGCGCTGCGGCTTCCACGGATGGGCGTCACCGGCGACGGCGGTCGAACACACGCGGTCCAGCTGCAACGATTGACGGAATCCCCAGCGCGTTGCATCATTCGTAAGGGTGCCCGGTGTTTTCTGGGCTGACCACTTTTTCGCCGGCCGATGACCGTCCGGCTGCGCGGTTGCCACCCGTGCCCTTCGAGTTCTCGCACGAGTGCAGCGCTTCCATCCATGACGCTTCGCGCGTCCGGCCGTGAGTGAGGTGAATACGAAATGGTCTACCAGTCGTCTGCATTCCAGGTGATCAATTCGCGCGCCCGCTTCGGTTCCCTTCCCCACTTCTGAATGTCACCGCGCCGGACGCGGTCTTCTCTCGCCGATGTCTCGCATCGGCGGACTCGCGGCTCGGCGCGGTGCCCCGGACGTATCGAAACCGGTGGATCGACGGATGTGGAGAACAGTCATGGTGGACAGGGGAGCAGTGGATTCGGGGGCAGTGGAAATGGTGACGCGGCTCATGGCGAGCAACTTCGCCGTGTCGGCCGCGACGATCGCGGATCTCGGGTATCTGCGCGCGGAGCTGGCGGCCGCCGAGGTGCCGTTTCTGCTCGTCCGCGACGGCGAGCACCGGCTCGTGCTCGCTGCGGACGCGGCGCACCGCCTGATGGTGCGCCGGGTGACCGCCGCGGCGATCTCGGCCGGATTCACCTGCGTCGAGGTGCGGCACAACGTCTTCCGGCTCGGGCGCGACCATGATCCGGCGCATCACGTCGAGCTGGAACTGTGGGAGTACCACGGTGACACGGTGACCTGTCCGCGCCCGAACGCGCTGACCCGGACGGTCTTCGACCTCGCCGACGTCCAGCGCACGCAGGTGCGGCTGTTCGACCGGACCTGGCCCACCCTGGTGGACATGTTCGCGCCGCAGACCGACGACGTCGGTTTCGACATCGACCTGGTGTTCTCCTGGGTGGACGGCTCCGATCCGGAATTCCGTGCCCGCCGCGCCGGGATGCTCGCCCAGGTCGTGGTCGGCGAGGGCGACGACGCGGACGCCAGGATCCGGCAGATCGACGAGTTGAAGTACGCCCTGCGGTCGGTGCACAAGAACGCGCCGTGGATCCGCAGGATCTTCATCGCGACCGACTCCACGCCGCCGCGCTGGCTGACCGCGCACCCGAAGGTGACCGTGGTGCGGGCGGTGGACCACTTCCGCGACGTCAGCGGTTTGCCGGTGTACAACTCGCACGCGGTGGAATGCCAGTTGCAGCACATCGACGGGCTCAGCGAGCACTTCCTGTACTCCAACGACGACATGTTCTTCGCGCGGCCGGTGCGTCCGTCGATGTTCTTCACGCCGGGCGGCGTGAGCCGGTTCATCGAAGCGGACCTCAGAATCGGTCCGGGGCACAGCGACGAGCGGCGCAGCGGTTTCGAGAACGCCGCGCGGGTGAACCGGGCGCTGCTGGCCGATCGCTTCGGTCACGTCATCACCCGACACCTGGAGCACACGCCGGTGCCGTTGCGGCGCAGCGTGCTGCTGGAGATGGAAGAGGAATTCGCCGGTGACTTCGCGCGCACCAGCGCGAGCCGGTTCCGGGCTGCCACCGACATCTCGGTCACCAATTCGCTGTACCACTACTACGCCATGCTGACCGGGCGCGCGGTGCCGCAGGAGGCGGCGAAGGTGCGCTATGTCGACACCACCAGCTACAGCGGACTCACCTTGCTCGACGGGCTGGCGCGCAGGCGCGACATCGATTTCTTCTGCCTCAACGACGGCAGTTTCCCCGAGGTCGCCGAGTCGGAGCGGGTGCGGATCGTCTCGGAGTTCCTCGCCGCGTACTACCCGGAGCCCGCGCCGTGGGAGCGGTTCAGCACACCGCCTCGTCATCCGCTTCCGGAGTCGACGCAGGGCGCCGCATGACGTGCGGGATGCGGCCGGCGGGCGGGATCACGATGCCCTCCTCCGCCAGCCGCCGCCGCGCCTGCTCCGGTGTCGCGGGAACGCCGACCGTGCTGCCGCGTTCGATCGGCACCACCGAGTGCACCACGGTGTCCGGGTAGATGTGCACGTAGTTGAAGGCCTGCGCGCCGTCCCGGCCGCGCAGGCCGCCGTGGGCCACACCGAGATCCTGGCTGTAGCAGGTGGCCGACGCCACCGAGACCGGGATGCCCGCGAAGGTCGCGCTGGTGGAGAAGTGCAGGTGTCCCGCGAGGATGGCGCGCACGTCGCTGCCGTCCAGCACGTCGGCCAGTCGGCGCTGATCGCGCAGTTCCACGGTGACGGCGAGGTCGACCACACACGGCACCGGCGGGTGGTGCATGGCCAGGATGGTGCCGAAGGGAGCGGGCTCGGCCAGCACCGAGCGCAGCCACTCCAGCTGGCCGTCGGAGATCTCGCCGTGATGGTGCCCGGGGACCGAGGTGTCCAGGGCGATGACCCGCAGCCCGTCGATCAGGTGCACTCGATCCAGCGGGGAAGTCGTGGGGTACTCGCCGAGCAGGCGGGCGCGCAGGGCGGCGCGGTCGTCGTGGTTGCCGGTCACCCACACGATGGGCGCCTGCAAACTTCTAGCGAACGGCTCGACGATCGACTTCAGCTTGGCGTATGCGGCGGGCTCGCCCCGATCGGTGAGGTCGCCGGTGAACACGATCGCGGTCGGTCGGATCCGGCTGGCCGCGGCCTGCTCGAGCAGTTGCCGTAACCGCAGGTCGGCGTCGACATCGCCGTACAAGGGGTCGTCGCCCGCGATGAGATGTGTGTCGCTGAAGTGGAACAACACGTGATCCGGACGCGGATACTCCGCGACTCTGGTGATGGACACCGGACCGAACTCCTCCTGGCGGGTTGCCCGCCATTGGCTTGGCTCCGTCGCAACGATAGCGTCGGTTACGGACAGGTTTCCCGACGTTTGATGAAGACACGCTTGCGGGAAGGTGAGTTTTCGGTGTCGAACGCTGGGGAAACGCCGACCGGTGTGGGATTGGTCACCGGCCGAGCGCGTCGGCGGCGCGCAGGGCGTCCACCACCATCGCGGCGTCCACCGTGAAGGGTTCGTTGTGGATGGTCTCGCCAGCGGCGGTCGCCCGCTTCGCGACGGCCCACAGCGTCTCGTCGTCGGCGTCGGGCAGGCCGAGTGCGGCGAGCGTGGTCGGTAAGCCCGCTTCGGCGCAGAAATGGAGCACCGTGCCGATCTCGGACGCGGGCGCGCCCTCGAGCACCAGCTGGGTGACGGTGCCGAAGGCCACCTTCTCGCCGTGCAGGAACGGGCGCGTCCGCGCGGCGGCGGTGAGACCGTTGTGCACGGCGTGCGCCGCGGCCAGCCCCGACGATTCGAAGCCGAGCCCGGACAGCAGCGTGTTGGCCTCGACGACGCGCTCCAGCGCCGGTGTGACGCTGCGCGCGCGGACTGCGGTCAGCGCCTGCGCTCCGTCGGCGAGCAGAGTGCGGTAGCAGAGTTCGGCCAAGGCGGTGGCGCTGCGCGTGGAGGCACCGCCGCGCATATTGCGCACCTGGGCCGCGCTGCATGTGCGCGCCTCGAACCAGGTGGCCAAGGCGTCGCCCATCCCCGCGGCCAGCAGCCGGGCCGGGGCTTGGGCGACCACCGAGGTGTCCACCAGCACCAGCGCCGGATTCCGCCGGACCAGCTGATACGCCTCGAACTCGCCCGCATCGGTGTAGATCACCGACAGCGCGCTGCACGGCGCGTCGCTGGAGGCGGTGCTGGGGCAGCTGATCATCGGCAGGTCGAGATCGTCGGCGACCGCGCGCGCCGCGTCGAGCACCTTGCCGCCGCCCGCGCCGAGGACCACCGTGCTACCGGACGTTTCGACGGCGTGAACGATCCGCGCGATCTCCGTCCTGCTGCATTCCCCACCGGAGAGATGGATGGAATAGGCGATCTTCGCGTCGGTCAGCGAGCGTTCCCAGGTGTCGGCGAGCAGTCGGAAGGCGCTGGATCCGGCCACGATCAGCACCGGACCGCCGATTCCGAGCCGCGTCATCTCCGCGCCGAGCGCGGCGGTGGCATCCCGGCCCTGCACGTAGTGTCCCGGCGAGGAGAACACGCTCAGCACTTGGCACCTCCCGATCCCGGGCCACACGTCATCCCGGACCGACCGACGACGATTCGACGTTACGCGAGGCGTCCCCTCCCGTGGCCGTGGTCAGCCGAACTTGCCGGACCCGCGTTCGGACGGCGCGGCACTGCTCGGCGCGCTTCCGGCCGGGAACCGTGGCCCTCCGGGACTGCCGGTGCCGGAACGCATTCCCGCGCTCTCGGAATCGGGACGATCGCGAGCGCCCCTTCCTCGAACCGTAGGTGGCGTAAGGAGCGCTCGCGGCCGGATCAACTCGGCGTGGTGAGGGTTTCCGGGAGCAGGCGGGGCCGGTCGCGTTCCCGCTCGCCGAGCAAGGCGAAGTAGCGGCGCAGCATGAGGACGGCGGTGGTGGCCAGGCCCGCGGTGAGGCCCCACCAGACGCCCGCCGCGCCGAGACCCGCGGGGTAGGCCAGCAGCAGGGCGACGGGCAGGCCCACACCCCAGTAGCCGATCAGCGAGAGCCGGAAGCCCGCGTTCGTCGCCTTGAGTCCGCGCAGCAAACCGTTGCCGATGTTCTGGGCGGCGTCGAAGAACTGGAGCACGATGCCGATCAGCAGCAGGGTGTGCGCGACCCGGATGGTGTCGGCGTCCGAGGAATCCAGGAAGGGGCGCAGCACCAGATCGGGGGCGACCACGTACACCGCGCCGGTCACCGCCGCGATCACCGCGGCGTGCCGCAGCGCGAGCCACGCCAGCGCGCGTGCGTGCGTGTGCTCCTCGCGCGCGACCGCGTGGCTGACCAGGATCGACGCGCCGTGCGACAGGCCGATCGCGACTTGGAAGACGATGTAGATGATCTGGTAGACGACATTGTGGGCGGCCAGCGCCGCGGGGCCGATACTGCCCATGACGAGGGCGAGCACCGAGAACATGCCCGCCTCGGAGCCGTAGGTCAACGCGATCGGCGTGCCCAGTTTCAGCTCGGCGCGCACGGTGCTCAGCCGCACCGGCAACGGCGTCACGGGCAGGGTGCGGCCGAGTTCCTCGTCACGCCACACCATCGCCCAGAACACACCGAAGGTGATCAGGAAGACGAGCGAGGTCGCGACGCCGATACCGGTCAGACCGAGTTCGGGCAGCCCGCCCTTGCCGTGGATGAAGCCGAGCGCCAGCAGCAGGTTCAGCGCCACCGAGCCGAGCGTCACCAGCAACAGCGCCTGCGGGCGCTGCATGCCGACCGTGTATTGGCGCAGCACCTGGAACCACAGGCAGGGCAGCAGGCCCGGTGCGAGCGCCACCAGCAGGGGACGGGCGTCGGCGAGCACGCCCGGGTCCTGCCCGAGCCACGGCAGCACCCAGCCCAGCCCGATCAGCACCGCGCCGCCGAGCAGGCCCGCGACCGTGGCGATCGCGAAGCTCGAGCGCAGCAGGTCGCGGATCTCCGGATCCGGCGAGTCGCCGCGCTTGCCCGCCGCGCTCACGGCGGTGGCGATCTGGTTGCCGCTGCCGGTGATCAAGCCGACGCACATGGTGCGGATCTGGTTGAACAGCACGATCGCCAGGCCGCCCGCGGCCACCTGCCGCACGCCGAGCGTGCCCATCAGCGCGATGTTGGTGGTGGACACCGCGATCTGGGCCAGCTGGGTCAGCGCGATCGGCGTCGCGAGCGCGGTGAGCCGCCCGCCGTCGCCGCGGAAACTCGTCACGATCACCGGTTCTCCTTCGCAGAAGGCGGGAGCGCGGTCCCGCGCGGGCGCAACGTCATGCGGTACGAGCGACCCGACCTCACCGCGCTTGCACCAGCGTGTTCCTGGCAGCGGGCGCGTAGCGCCGCAGCAGTTCCGCGACCTCGCGTTCGGCGTCGGCGTCGAGCAGGTCGCGCTCGTTCATCCAGTCGTCGTCGAACACGGTGTCCAGGTATTTCTCCCCGCCGTCGCAGACGATGGTGACCACGGTCGAGCCCGGCGGGAACTCCTCCAGCCGGGTCAGCCCGGCGTGCACCGAACCGCCCGCCGACCCGCCGATCATCAGGCCGAGTTCGGCCGCCACTGCCCTGGCGGTCGCGAAGGCCGCCACGTCGGAGACCTTCACGCCCTCGTCCAGCAGCGAATAGTCGACGGCGGTGCCGATGGTGGCGCCCGGCGGGGTGCCGGTGCCCGACTGCCAGTACGGGCCGCCGGGCCCGCCGAAGGCGATCGAACCGACCGGCTCGACGCCGATCACGTAGGGCGGGCAGCCGAGCTGGCGCAGCCGGGTCGCGGTGCCGAACAGCGAACCTCCGGTTCCCACCGCGGACAGCAGGATGTCGACCCGCTCGACGTCCTCGAGCAATTCCTCCGCCACCGGGTAGTAGCCCACCGCGTTGGCGTCGTTGTTGTGCTGCTCGGTGAAGAACGCGTCGGCGCGCTCGGCCGCCATCGCCTCGGCCAGGTCCTCCCGTGCCGAGGTGGCGAGATTGTCGTCGCCCTCGTCGGCGACGTACACCAGTTCCGCACCCATTGCCCGCATCGCGCGCAGTTTGTCCTTACATGCGTGATGGTCGACCACTGCGGTGAAGCGATACCCACGTTCGGCGGCGACTACCGCCAGGCCGAGCCCGGTGTTGCCGGACGTGGACTCGATGATATGTCCACCACTGCGCAGCAAACCGCGACGCTCGGCATCGAGCACCATTTCGCGCGCCATTCTGATCTTGGCCGCGCCGGTCGGGTTGAACTGCTCGAGTTTGAGCAGCAGGCGGGTGCCCGTCGCGGTGGCCGCGAGCTCGAACAGCGGCGTGCGACCGATCAGATCCGTCACGCGCGTGACGAGCGGCATTGATGTCTCCTGGTTCGGGTCGGGAAGTCGAGGGTCAGCTACCGTCGCGGGTCCAGCGGAAGCGCTCGCCGGGTGCGTCGTGCAGCACGACTTTCGGTGGTATGGGCAGTTCGTGGAAGGCGGACTCGTTCGAATCCATCTGATAGCCAGCGGTATTCGGGTAGATCAGCAGGTCGCCGACCTCGGCGGGGCGCGGCAGCGGCACCCGGCGCCAGCTCAGCATGTCGGAATCCAGACAGCTGGCCGCACCGACGCACGTCGGCGTCACGGCGCCGGGGCGCGCGGGCCACAGCACCGGATCGGGCAGGTACTCGCTGTCGAACCATTGCTCCGAGAGGCTGAGACTGGTGCCGTCGACGGTGAGCAATCGGTAGGGCTTGCCGTGCGCGTGCCTGGTCTTGCCGCCCTGGACGCGGAATACGGTGCAGCCCGCGTGCGCGAGCAGCGCGCGGCCCGGTTCGATCGCCAAGCGCACGGCGTTGTCGCGCAGTCGCCCGGCGAGATCGTCGTGGTCCAGGATCTGTGTGAGCATGGCCGCGCCGGGCACCGGAAAGTGGTACGGATAGTACGAATCGAAGGACTTCCCGGAGTGGAACCACTGCCTGCCCATCCCCGCGGTGAACTCCAGGGCGGCGTCCGCCGGAACGTAGTCGACGCCGAAGCCACCGCCGATCGAGACGGTCGTGGCCGGATGCCCCAGTGTGCGCGCGTGCAGGCAGCGGGCGATCAGCTCGCCCGCCAGTTCCGCGCGCGCGGTCGCGTCGTAGCCGGACAGGTGAAAACTGAAGCCTTCCAGCCGGATCGATGCGCGAGCGCCGCACAGCGCCAGCGCGTCCTCGATTTCGCCGGATGTCATGCCGAATCGGCTGGCCGAGGCGGCGGGCAGCACGCGAAGCAGCACGCGCGCGGGCTCCCCGGCAGACGTGAGCGCGGCGAGCCGCTCGAGTTCGCCGAGGTCGTCCACGGCGATCAGCGAACCGTGCCGGGCGGCCAGCCACAGCAGGTCGTCCGCCTTGGCCGGGCCGGTCACCATGAGCTCGGGGCCGCGCACGCCCTGCGCCAGCGCGGCGGTCAGCTCGCCGACGCTGGCGACGTCGACCCCGGCGCCGTGTTCCGCGCACGCGCGCGCCACACAAGCGGCCTTGTTCGCCTTCTTGCCGTAGTAGATCGTGCCGTGCACCCCGGCGCGGGTGAAAGCGGCGCGGAAGGCCCGGATGTTGTGGCCGATCCGTGCCGGATACATCACATGGAACGGGCCACCCATCGCGAAAGACAGGTCACCGAGCAGGTTCGGATCGGCGAGCAGGCGGCGCTCCCACGGGTCGAGATGCGCGGGCATCGGTGACGCGCTGATCGACTCGTGCGCGTTCGCGTCGGCCCCCGGCTCCACGGCGATACTCGACTGTTCTAGTCCCACCGCGTACCTCCGTGCGCTAGTCCCACAGCGGCACCTCCGTACCCCGGCCCTCCGCGATCGCCCGCTCGGCCAGCGCGTGGGCCACCGCGATGTCGGTCAGCACCAGTCCGCTGTTGTAGACGAAGACGCGTTCGTCGTCCGAGCGGCGCGCCACCGCGCGGCGATTCAGGATCTGCGGCAGCTCGGCGTCCACCGCGCGCAGTGTGCCGTCCGGACCTGCCATGTCGGTGCCGGTCAGCGCCATCTGCTCGGCGCTGGTCGCGATCACGCGATCGGCATCCGCCAGCGTCGACGGCGCGAGTCCGTAGCCGACCAGCACCGCCACCGAACCGGGTGCCAGATCGTCGGATTCGAGCGCCACCTCGGTGGCCGGGCCCGCGGTGGCCAGCACGACATCGGCCGTGGCCGCCGCGGCACGGGGATCGGTCACCGTCTCGAGCAGGGCGTGCGGATGATGCTCGGCGAGGCCGCGGTGCACGGCTTCCAGCCCCTCCGGGTGGGTGCCGTAGACCATCAATTTGCGCAGCTGCGGGTTGGCGGCGAGCAGCTGCGGCAGGGCGTTGCGGCCCTGAGTGCCGGTACCGATCAGCAGTACGCTCTCCGCGCCGCGCCGGATCGTCTCGCGCACCAGCAGCGCCGACACCGCGGGCGTGCGCAACGCGCCGACTCGGGCGCAGTCCATCATCGCGATCGGCGCACCGGTGCTGTCGTCGTAGAGCGTGATGGTCGTGTAGTACCGCTTGGTGCTGCGATCGTGGCCGGGGTCGAACTTGTAGGAGGTCTTCATCGCCACCACGCGCCTGCGGCCGTCCCGGCCGAGCATCGCGTAGGCGACCGACCAGCCGTCCGGGTTCGCGACGCTGAGTTTGCGCGGGTTGTCCGAATCGCCCGCCGCGAAGGCGAGATACGCCTCCTCCACAGCGCGCACCACCGCGGCCGGTGTGATCGGCACGTCGGCGAGGTCGCTGCGGCTCAACACCCGCAAAGGTGTGCTTCGGTCACGCGTGCTCAAGGGGTCCTCGATCATGTCGTACTGCATCCCGCTCATGAGTGCCGCTCGCGACCGGCGGGGTGTCCGCCGTCCGGAACGGGGCCACGATTTGTTGCCCGTAGCCATTCTCGTCGGCTTCCTCGGCCCGCCGCTGTCGTTCCGGAAGCCGGATGTTCACTCGCTTGAGCCATCGGTCGGTGCCGTCGTATCGCGCGGTGAACGGTACCCGGCCGTGCACGGCGACGTCGTTGTCCACCAACAACAACTCACCGGGGGACAAGGTGGCGGTCACGCAGACGCGTTCGAGTTCGGCGGCGAGTCGTTCGTAGGCTGAACGGAATTCGGCGTCCGCCTCGGCGAGCGGAGTGTATGCGGGGTCGTAGCGCAGCGTCTGCCGGTCGGGCCCGGCGGCGCTCCACAGCGTCGGAATGGCCGCCGCAGAGTATGTTTCGTGGCCGTCGCCGTAGGAGACGTCGGGCAGGATCGGCAGGGCGGGAGTGCTGAGCAATGCGCGCTGTTCGGTGGTGAGTTCGATCCGGCGCACCGACGACACGGTGGTGCCCACCAGGTCCGGGTTGCGCAGGCAACCGAGCATCAGTATGTGGGCGCGCTGCGGATGGAAGGCGTCCTCGGTGTGCGGGCTCAGCAGTACTTCGCTACTGGCTCCGGACTGTTCGTACTCGTGACCGGCAGCGGGAACGATGTTGTTGACCAACCGTCCGCCCTGCTGCCCCTGCCAGCCGAACGGCTCACCCGTACTGCGCGCGAGCAACAGCATGACCAGGTCGAGTTCGAACGAACGCGCGCGGCGCGCCGGATCGCCGCTCCAGCTCGCCGCCTCGCGCCAGCTCGGCGGAGTGGGACCGAACTCGTTGTCCGCCAGCGGAAGACGTCCCACGACCACGGCGCCTGCCGGGGTGGCCGGCGGGCGCATGGCATCGCGCACCTCGGTCGGGAGTTCCGCGGCGCCCGCATCGATCCGTTCGATGATCGCCGGGTCCGTGAGGGTGCGCGCGGCGGTGGCCGGATCGGTGAGCGCGTGATCGAGTGTGGCGGATATCGCTCTGGCGAGCTCTCGCACCGCCCGGCCCGCCGCCGCGGACATCTCACGTCGTTCGAGGTCTTGTGGGTGAAGCGTCTTACGTTCGGAGAGAACGCTTTTCACCAAGAGTCCCTTCTTCGCATCGGTTCGAAAAGCAGGGGTCACGTTCTGTATGCGAAGGTATCCCTTCCGTCTTAGTGAAGCAAGGCTTACCTAAGCGAGTCGGCGAAAAAATAGCCGGATCGCATAACCACGCTTCGGTCCGGGACGGCGGTCGGCGGGTGCGCTCGCGCTCGATCGGGGAGTTTGCGGGCGGTACGCCCTTGCGCTGCCGTTTCGGTGCCGGAATCGGCGAGTCGCGCAATCCATTAGGCTAGCCTGTCCTGATCAATACACTGGGTGGGCGGTACCGAGGTGGTTCGGTTCAGGAATGAGGGCAGCACAATGGTTTTGAATCGACGGCAACTGCTGCGGTCGAGTCTCGGAGCGGGGGTGGTGTTGCTGGTAGCCGCCTGTTCCGACGGCGCGGACTCATCCGGCCCCGCGCGGCGCGGCGGCACGCTGCGGGTGGGCGCGCTCGGCACCGCGGCTCGCATCGAGCGCGACCCACACGCCAACCTCAGCAACGACAGCGACTTCCTGATCGCCTCCCTGGTGTACGACGCCCTCACCGTGCCCGGCGGTAACCCGAATGTCGTGCCGCGCTTGGCCACTCGCTGGGAGTCGGATGCCGATCGCCGGCGCTGGAGTTTCACCCTCGCCGAGAACGCGATCTTCCACGACGGATCACCGGTGACGTCCGAGGATGTCGTGTGGTCGCTGCGCAGGCTGCGAACGGTCGGCGGCGCGTCGAAGATGCCGGTGGCAGTGGAGGACATCACCGCCGACGGGCCGAACCGCGTCATCCTCACGGTGCCCGAGCCGAATAACCAACTGCCGCTGCTGGTCCGGCTGATGACCTTCACGGTGAAGAAGGACAGCACCGATTTCACCAAGGCGGTCGGCAGCGGACCGTTCCGGTTGAATTCCTATCAGGGCGGCAACGCCCGGCTGGTGCGCAACGAGCAGTGGCACGGCGGGCCACCGCCGCTGGACGCCATCGAGGTCACCATGTTCGAAAGCGTGACCGCGCTGGGCAACGCGGTGCTCGGCGGGCAGATCGACCTCGCCTCGAACGTCGGCGCCATCGCGGGACGCACCGCCGAGGGCCGCGGTGACCTGACAGTCGTGCGCCGCGCGAACGACACGGTGGTCGGCGTCGCCATGCGCACCTCCGACGGGCCGTTCGCCGACCCGCGGGTGCGCACCGCCCTGCGGCTCGGCGTCGACCGCAAAGCTCTGGTCGACCAGGTGCACTCCGGATACGGAACAGTGGCCAACGATGTCCTCGGCACCGGCGACCCGCTCTACGACACCTCTCTCGCCCAGCGCACCCGCGACGTGGACCGCGCGAAGGCGCTGCTGCGCGAGGCGAATTTCGACACCGGGCGCGGCTATCCGTTCGTCACCAAGGCCGAGGCACCCGGTGAGGTGGAGTCGGCGAAGGTGATCGCCACCCAGCTCGCCGAGATCGGTGTGCGGCTGGACGTGGTCACCCAGGAGCCGAACGCCTTCTACGACCAGACCTGGCTGAAGGCGCCGCTGTACACGATCTCCTGGGGCACGAACGATTCCACGCTCTTCTTCGCGAGCAAGTTGCTGGCGGGCGGATCGAATCGCAACGAGACCGCCTTCAAGGACGCGGCGTTCGACGCGGCCACGGCGAAAGCGCTCGGCGCGCACAGCGACGAGGAATATCAGCAGGCCGCCGGAGAACTACAGCGCATCCAGTACGAGCGCGGCGGATACCTGGTCTGGGGCATGGCCGACGGTATCGACATCGCCGCGTCCCGGGTGCGCGACCTGCCGACGCTCGGCGGCTTCGCCCGCGTGCAATTGGAAAGGGCTTGGCTGGCCGGGTGATCTCCTTCGCGCGACTCCTGATCCGGCGCGTCATCCTGCTGGTGACGCTGCTGGCCTGCGTCTTCGTCGCCGTGGACCTGCTGCCGGGCAACACCGCCCGCGCCGTCCTCGGCCGGGAGGCCACGCCGGAACAGATCGCGGCCAAAGAACACGAACTCGGACTTGACCGCCCCCTGGCGGTGCGGTTCTGGCACTGGATATCGGGTGTCGTGACCGGTGATTTCGGGCGTACCGCGCGCGGACGGCCGGTCAACGACCTGCTCGTCGACAAGTTCCCGCCGACGCTGCTGCTCGGTGGGCTCGCCCTCGCGGTGACCGTGCTCGCGTCGCTCGCGCTCGGCGCGTGGTGGGCGACGCGTCCGGACAGCGTTGCCGCGCGCGTGTTGCAGCCGACGACGACCACCGCCGTGGCGGTTCCCGAGTTCGTGATCTCCACGCTCCTGATCCTGGTGTTCGCGCTGGCGCTCGGGTGGCTGCCCGCGGTCACCATCACCGGCCGCTCCGGGATGCCCGCCGGACCCGAGATGCTGGTGCTGCCGGTACTGGCGCTCGCATTGCCCCAAGCGGGGTGGAACACCAGGGTGGTGCGTGCCGCCCTGGCCGACGCCGCGCTGGCGCCGCATGTGGAAAGCGCGGTGCTGGACGGGATTTCGAGCCGGACGGTGCTGGTTCGGCACGTGCTGCCGTTCGCGCTGCCCACCATCGTCGCCAGCTTCGCCACCACGGTGGGGATGCTGCTCGGCGGGGCACTGGTGGTGGAGACCGTCTTCAACTACCCCGGTCTCGGTGCGGTCCTGGCCGGCTCGGTGGCCGATCGGGACACCTCGGTGGTCGCCGCGGTGGTCGCGCTGTCCGGGGTGATCATCATGATCATGCTGGCCGTCGCCGACGGCATCCGCAGCTGGTCGTTGCGGGGGCGGCGATGAAGCCCTTCTCCGAGGTCGCGCGTCCGGCGCGGCGACGGCTCGTCCGTCTCACGGTCGCGCCCGCGCTGCTGGTCACCCTGCTGGCGGTGCTGGGCCCGACGCTGGCGCCGCACCCGGCGGAGCGAGCGATCGGCATACCGTTCGACGATCCCGGCGCGGGCGCGCCGCTGGGTACCGACCGACTGGGCCGCGACGTGCTCAGCCAACTGCTCTACGGCGGTTGGGGATTGCTGCTGGTGGCCGCCATCATCGCGGTGACGGTGACCGGGGTGTCGTGTGTGCTCGGCGCGGTCGCGGCACTGCGCCCGCGGATCGGGGAGTGGATCGAACTGGGCACCGACCTGTTCATCCTGCTGCCCGCGGTGCTGGGGATCCTGCTCGTGCTTACCTCGTGGCCCGACGCCGGCACCTGGGGTCTGATCGTTCTGGCGCTGCTGTTCGGCGTCCCCTATTGCGCGCGGATCTTCACCGCCGCCGCTGCCGGGGTCGCGGCATCCGGATATGTCGAGAGCGCGCGGGCCGCCGGTGAGTCGCTGACGCACCTGGTGTTCCGGGAGGTGATCCCGAATCTGCGCGAAGTGTCGACAACCCAGCTCGGGCTGCGTTTCGTGGCGGGGGTCTATCTCGTGAGCACGGCGTCCTTCCTGCAACTGCCCACGACGCTCGGCGCGACCAACTGGGCGGTCATGGTGCGCGAGAACACCTCCGGCATGCTGCTCAATCCATGGGCGGTGCTGGCCCCGAGCCTCGCCATCGCGATTGTCGCGGTGAGCGTGAACCTGGCGGTCTCGGCGTTCGGGCGAGGGGAGCGGGAATGAACGTGAACGTGACGAAACGCGGTTGCCCGGCGGCTGCGGCGGAGGGTGCGGCGACCGATCTCGTCTCGGTCGACCGTCTGACCGTGCTGGGAACGAACGGCCGTGAACTGGCCGGTCCCGCGACGTTCCGGATCCCGGCGGGCACGGTGACGGCGCTGACGGGCCCGTCCGGGTCGGGTAAGACGACGGTGATGCGCGCCCTGCTCGGGCAGCTGCCATCCGCTCAGGCGCGCGCGACGGGAACGGCGTCGGTCGCCGGGCACGACGTACTGACGCTCGATCGTCCTGCCCTGCAAAGGTTTCGGCGGCGGCACATCGCCTTCGTCGGGCAGGACCCGGGTTCGGCGCTGAATCCGCTGCTGCGCGTGCGCGCCCTGCTGCGCGAGGTCGCTCCGGACGCGCCCGAGTCCACCCTGACCGACACGCTGGCACTGGTCGGACTGTCGCCGGATTACCTGCGCCGCCGTCCCGGTGAACTCTCCGGCGGCCAGCAGCGCCGCGTCGCCCTCGCCAGGGCGCTGATCCGCCGCACCGGCGTGCTGGTACTCGACGAGCCGCTCGCCGGGCTGCACGGCGCGCTGCGCACCGACATCGCCGGACAACTCGCGGCGCTCGCCCGTGAGCGGTCGACGGCGATCCTGCTGTCCGGTCACGACACCGCCCTCGTGCACTCGATCGCCGACGACATCGTCGAACTCGGTGTGGTTCAGGTATCCGTGCCTCCGGTTCGGACGACCGCCACAGCAGGGCGAACCTCCGGTGTGGTGACCGAGCCCGCGCCTGGCCTGCCGACCGCCACGTCCGCTGATCCGGTCGACGCCATGGCGGTCGGTGGCCGGGCCGAGCACGCGCCGGTGCCCGACAGTGGATGGTCGCGGCCCGGCAGCTCCGATCCGGCACGAACCGCGGCGGCGGGCGGACGCGAGCAAAGCACCGGTCCGGACGCTTCGGCACGGCCGCCCAACGGTGTGGCTGTTCGACGCGACGAGCCGAAGCGGGCGGACGAATGCGAACCGGCGAGCAACGGTCATACGTCCTCCGTTGTCGTCGCGACGGACGATCGACCGCCGGCCCTCGCGCTGCGCGCCGAGGGGATCAACGCCTCGATCGACGGACACCAGGTGCTCGCCGACATCGATTTCGCGCTCGAAGCGGGGTCGGCGCTCGCGGTGGTCGGCGCGTCGGGCGCGGGCAAGACCACTCTGGCGCGCGTCATCGCGGGGTTGCACCGCTCGGCGACCGGATCACTGGAGTTGCGCGGGAATCCGATCGTCGTGGGCGCGAACAGACGAATCCATTACGGCGCGGGCGGCATTCAGTTGGTCACCCAGAACCCTCGCTCCGCGCTCAACCCGCGCCGCACCGTCGCGCAGACGCTCGGTCGTCCACTGCGGCGGATCGGGCGCGTCGGGCGCCGGGACCTCGCGCGGCGGGTCACCGAACTGCTCGCCGCAGTCGACCTGTCCGCCGATCTGGCCGCCCGCTACCCGCACGAGCTGTCCGGCGGACAGCGCCAGCGCGTGGCCTTGGCGCGCGCCCTCGCCGCCGAACCCGCCGTGCTCCTGTGCGACGAGATCACCTCGGCACTCGACCACACCACCGCGTCCGCGATCATGGCACTACTGGACCGGATCCGGGCCGAACGCGACACCGCCCTGCTGATCATCACCCACGACATGGCCTTGGTCGCCGAATACTGTCCCGGCCTGCTGGTCCTCGATCAGGGACGGATCGCCGAATCGGGTCACACCGGAACCGTTCTCGCCGCGCCGACGCACAACGCGACCAACGAGCTGCTCGTCTGAAGCGGGTCATGCGCGCGGCCGACACGCCGTGGACTCCGTCACCGGCTTCCCGCGGGCACGAGCCGTCACCTGGATCATGGAAGGGGTGTTGCGAAAGACCGGCGTCTCGGCCGCCGTCGTGGTGATTCTCGGGCTCGCCGGTTGCGGGATCGACCGCACCCCGATCCCGGAGGGCATTCCGCCCGGACCCGGGGCGCCGCTGCCCGTGATCGACCTGGACGCTCCCGGCCGCACGGCCGTCCAGTTGCACGGCTGGGCAGGCGAGCAGGCCGGGCGGCTCGGCATCCCGCAGGTCGCCCTGGAGGCGTACGGCTACGCGGCGGCCGTGATGACCAGGGCCCGCCCCGACTGCGGCATCGCGTGGACGACGTTGGCGGGCATCGCGAGCGTGGAGAGCGGGCACGGCACCCATCGCGGTGCGCGGCTCGGCGATGACGGCTCGATCCGCCCGCCGATCATCGGCATCCCGCTGGACGGCTCACCCGGCGTCGCGTTGGTCGAGGACACCGACCGCGGCGCACTCGACGGTGACCCGGTGCACGACCGCGCCGTCGGCCCGCTGCAGTTCATCCCGGAGACCTGGAAGCGCTGGGGCGTCGACGCCAACGGAGACGCGACCGCGGATCCGCAGAACATCGACGACGCCGCGCTGACCGCCGCCAGGTACCTGTGCGCCAGCGGCGGCGATCTCACCTCCGAGCACGGTTGGCAGCGCGCGTTGCTCACCTACAACCAGTCGCGCAGCTACCTGCTGACGGTGCGCGATCGAGCCGCGAGCTACAGCGTCGGCCGCCGGGTGTGATCCTCCGGTCCCCGGAGTGCCGGTTACCCGCCTCGCTGCCGGGACGATAGGCTCGCAACGCACGGCCCATCCCGTGAGACCAACCGTGTCAGCAGCCGAAGGAGTGTCGTTTTCGTGGCCATCATCGAACAGGTCGGAGCTCGCGAGATCCTGGATTCCCGCGGTAACCCCACCGTCGAGGTCGAGATCGCTCTCGACGACGGCACCCTGACCCGGGCGGCCGTGCCCTCCGGCGCGTCCACCGGCGAGCACGAGGCCGTCGAACTGCGCGACGGTGGCGAACGCTACGGCGGCAAGGGCGTGCGCAAGGCGGTCGATGGTGTGCTCGACGAGATCGCGCCCGCCGTCATCGGCCTGGACGCCGTGGAGCAGCGCACCGTCGATCAGGTGCTGCTGGACCTGGACGGCACCCAGGACAAGTCCCGGCTGGGCGCCAACGCCCTGCTCGGTGTCTCGCTGGCCGTGGCCCGCGCCGCCGCCGAGTCCTCGGGGCTCGAGCTGTTCCGCTACCTCGGCGGTCCGAACGCGCACGTGCTGCCCGTTCCGATGATGAACATCCTCAACGGCGGTGCGCACGCCGACACCGGCGTCGACGTGCAGGAATTCATGGTCGCCCCGATCGGCGCGCCCACCTTCAAGGAGTCGCTGCGCTGGGGCGCGGAGGTCTACCACGCGCTGAAGTCGGTGCTGAAGGCCAAGGGCCTGTCCACCGGCCTCGGTGACGAAGGCGGTTTCGCACCCGACGTCGCGGGCACCAAGGCCGCGCTCGACCTGATCAGCGAGGCCATCGCCAAGACCGGCCTGAAGCTGGGCAGCGACGTGGCGCTCGCGCTGGACGTCGCGGCCACCGAGTTCTACAGCACCGGCAGCGGCTACAAGTTCGAGGGCGTCGTGCGCTCGGCCGAGGAGATGGCGCAGTTCTACGCCGACCTGATCGGCGCCTACCCGCTGGTGTCCATCGAGGACCCGCTGTCGGAGGACGACTGGGACGGCTGGGTGACCCTGACCGACCAGATCGGCGAGAAGATCCAGCTCGTCGGCGACGACCTGTTCGTCACCAACCCGGAGCGCCTGGAAGAGGGCATCGCCAAGGGCGCCGCCAACGCGCTGCTGGTGAAGGTCAACCAGATCGGCACGCTCACCGAGACCCTGGATGCGGTGGAGCTGGCGCACCGCAACGGCTACAAGACGATGATGTCGCACCGGTCCGGCGAGACCGAGGACACCACCATCGCCGACCTCGCCGTCGCGGTGGGCAGCGGCCAGATCAAGACCGGCGCCCCCGCTCGCAGCGAGCGGGTCGCCAAGTACAACCAGCTGCTGCGCATCGAGGACGCGCTCGGCGATTCGGCTCGTTACGCCGGCGACGTCGCGTTTCCTCGCTTCGCGTTCGAAGGCTGACCTGCGGTACGAGCGACGGGCCCTGAGGAGGTAGCGGTGCGTGACCACCACCCAGGGCCCCGGGAGTGCCGCGAAGCAGAGACCGAGGCGTGAGATGACGGAGCGACGTGCGCGTGGGACCAGTCCGGCCGGACGTGGGGACCGCCGCACGTCGCGTGCCGACGGATCGCGCCCGGCCGATGCCGCGGCCAAGCGCGGCCGCAGGCGATCGGAGACCGCGGAGAAGCCGAAACCGCGCAAGAGCGCGCGGGGTTCGGCCGTCGGCAGGCACGACCACACGTTCCTGGGGCTGTCCACCGGCAAGGCGGTGATCCTCGCGATGGTGGTGTGCGGGCTCGCACTCACCCTCGCCGTGCCGATGCGCACGTACTTCACCCAGCGCGCGGAGGCCGCGCAGCTCGCGCAGCAGCGCGAGGAACTCGAGGCGGATCTGGCCCGGTTGCGGGATCGCCGTGCGCAGCAACAGGATCCGGCCTACATCCGGACCGAGGCGCGGGACCGCCTTCGCCTGGTGCTGCCCGGCGAGACGCCGTACATCGTGCAGGTGCCGGGCATCGAGGCGCCCGCCCCGCCCCCGGCGCCCACCAGAGCCAGGGAACCCGATCCCTGGTACACCGAACTGTGGCGCAGCATCGCCGAGCCACAGCCGACGCCCGCGGCCGCTCCGGCGGCGCCCGCCGCACCGCAAGTACTGGAAGGACCTAGGTGACCGCCCCGAACGACCAGGATCTCGCGATCATCGCCGAGCAGCTCGGCCGTGCGCCGCGCGGCGTGCTCGCCATCGCCTATCGCACCCCGGACGGGATCCCGGCCGTGGTGAAGACCGCGCCCCGGTTGCCCGACGGCACCCCCTTCCCGACGCTCTACTATCTGACCGACCCCCGGCTCACCGCGGAGGCGAGCAGGCAGGAATCCGCCGGTGTGATGCGTGAGATGACCGAGCGGCTGGCCGCCGACGCGGAGCTGGCCGCCGCCTATCGCGCCGCACACGAGAGCTATCTGGCCGAACGGGACGAAATCGAATCGCTCGGTACGGATTTCACCGGCGGCGGGATGCCCGAGCGGGTCAAGTGCCTGCACGTCCTGATCGCGCACGCACTGGCCAAGGGGCCGGGGGTGAATCCGCTCGGCGACGAGGCGGTGGCGCTGGCCGCCGAGCACGGCCTGCGTGGCACCGCCGTTCCGGCCGACTGGCCCGCGCCGCGCCCGACCGGCCCGCGAGAGACTGGAGCACAGTGATGAGTGACCGCGTAGCCGCCGTGGATTGCGGCACGAACTCCATCCGGCTGCTGATCGCCGACGTGCTCGGTGACGGGCGCCTGGCCGACGTGCACCGCGAGATGCGCATCGTCCGCCTCGGCCAAGGGGTCGACGCCACCGGTTCGCTGGCGCCCGAGGCGATCGAACGCACCCGCGCCGCCCTTGCCGACTACGCCGCGCTGATGCGCGAGGCGGGCGTCGGCCGGGTTCGGATGGTGGCCACCTCCGCCACCAGGGACGCCGCCAACCGCGAGGACTTCTTCGCCATGGCCAGGGCCGAACTCGGCACCGTGGTCGCGGGTGCGGAAGCCGAGGTGATCACCGGCGACGAGGAGGCACGCCTGTCGTTCGCGGGCGCGATCGGCGAACTGTCCAGCGCCTCGGGTCCCTTCGTGGTGGTGGATCTGGGCGGCGGATCGACCGAGCTGGTGTTCGGGGACAGCGCGGGGGTGCGATCGGCGTTCTCCGCCGACATCGGCTGTGTCCGCATCACCGAGCGCTGCCTCGCGGGCAACCCGCCCACCGCCGAGGAGATCGCCGCGGCCCGCGCCTTCGCCACCGAGCGGTTGACCGAAGCGTTCACGCACGTCCCCGTGGAGGGCGCGCACACCTGGGTCGGCGTGGCCGGCACGATGACCACCTTGGCCGCGGTCGCGCTCGATCTTCCCGAATACGACTCGCAGCGGGTGCATCTCACCCGATTGACCATGGACCAGGTCCGCCAGGTCTGCGACCGGCTGATCGCCATGGACCACGATCAGCGCGCCGCGCTGGGGCCGATGCACCCGGGCCGGGTCGACGTGATCGGCGGCGGCGCGGTCATCACCGAGGTGCTCGCGGAGGAACTGTCCCGGCGCGCGGGCATCGCCGAACTGGTCGTCAGCGAGCACGACATTCTCGACGGCATCGCCCTGTCGATCGCCTGACCGGGCCCGATCCGGCGACCGGGCCGGTCAGTTCTGCGGTACGTGACCGTCGAGCCGTACCTCGGCGTGTGTCTCCGCTCCCGGGCGGGCTTGCGTGCGGCCCGCGAGACGGGCTTTGCCGACCGCGATATCGGCGAGCCGGGACAGCGATTCCATGTTCCGCGGCACCAAGAGCAGCTCTTGCAGAACGTTGGGCACCAGGTTGCCCAGCCCTCGCTCGGCGTGTTCGTACATCCGGATCTGGGTCTCGCCGGGCGCGGTCTCCACGAGTTCCAGACGGATCCACGCGGCGCCGAGCGGCGAGAGTTTGGCCTCGAGTTCGAGCATGTGCGGCGGCTCCACCGACACGACCTGCGTGGTGTCGTTCACGGTGAACGGCCATACGCCCGCGCTGTAGTGCAGTCGGGAGCCGACGCCGGGCCATTCGCCGTCGACGTCGCGGATGTGCGTGGCGCCGACCACCCAGGCGCAGAACAGCCATCCGTCGGCGAGAACGTCGAAGACCTGTTCCGGTGTCGTCGGCACGGTGATTTCCACGTGGACCATCAGCTCAACGCTTTCTGGGGGTCGGCCGTTGCGTGTTTGCCTGTCGATTGCGGGGTGCCCGGTGGTGCGGCGGGCAAACCACCTGCCCCGACCCGGTTGCCCCACCGGCGTGAACAGAACATACGAATCCTCCACAACGCTGTCCGAGCTGCGATCTTCTAAGAATGGTTGAAGCGGCAACACCATGGCTCGGTTGGTCTCGGAATGTCGATGTCGGGTAGTTTGGCTCGGTTCTATGACCCAGGTCACGAGTTCGCCGATTCCCGGTACCGCCGGGACGGTCATGGTTTGTGCGGGGGCTGATCGTCGCCGCCATCGCACCATGGATCAGCAAATTCCTGGCCGGCGTGCATCACCTCGCCGTATGGGTACAGAACACCAAGCACAGCAGCACGATCTAAGGAGAACGCGTGACTAACCCCGGGCCACAAGCCGATCCGGCGGGTGATGTCTCGTCTCGGTGGGGCGGTTTGTTCCGAACCAAGTCCATCGAACAGTCGATCCGCGACACCGACGAACCCGACTCGAAACTCCGCAAGGACCTGACCGCCTGGGACCTCACCGTCTTCGGCGTGGCCGTCGTGGTCGGGGCGGGCATCTTCACCCTCACCGCACGCACCGCGGGCAATGTCGCGGGACCGTCGGTCTCGCTGGCCTTCGTGTTCGCCGCGATCGCCTGCGGGCTGACCGCGCTGTGCTACGCCGAGTTCGCGTCCACCGTGCCGGTGGCGGGCAGCGCCTACACCTACTCCTACGCCACCTTCGGCGAGCTCGTCGCCTGGATCATCGGCTGGGACCTGATCCTGGAGTTCGCCCTCGCCGCTGCGGTGGTGGCCAAGGGCTGGTCGCAGTACCTCGGGGAGGTGCTCGGGGACATCTCCCCGATCGCGCACCTCGGCCCGGTGACCTTCGACTGGGGCGCGGTGCTGCTGATCGCCGTGCTCGGCGTGCTGCTCGCGACCGGCACCAAGGTGTCCTCGCGGGTGTCGGCGGTGGCGGTCGCCATCAAGCTCGGTGTGATCGCGCTGGTGCTGGTCGTCGGCTTCACCTATTTCAAGTCCTCGAACCTCTCGCCCTACATTCCGCCGTCGCAACCCGGTGAGCGGGGCGAGGGCCTGCGGCAGTCGCTGTTCTCCTATCTGACCGGCGCCGGGGACAGCAACTTCGGCTGGTACGGCCTGCTCGCCGCGGCCAGCCTGGTGTTCTTCGCGTTCATCGGCTTCGACGTGGTCGCCACGACCGCGGAGGAGACCCGCGACCCGCAGAAGGCGGTGCCGCGCGGCATCCTCGGCTCGCTGCTGATCGTCACCGTCCTGTACGTCGCGGTGTCGCTCGTGCTCACCGGCATGGTGCCCTACACCGAGCTGTCCGGCGGCGACGCGACGCTCGCGACGGCGTTCGCCATCCACGGGGTGACCTGGGCGAAGAACATCATCTCCATCGGCGCCCTCGCCGGGCTCACCACGGTGGTCATGGTGATGTACCTCGGACAGACCCGGGTGCTGTTCGCGATGGCGCGCGACGGACTGATGCCGCGCAGGCTCGCGCACACCGGCACCAACGGCACGCCGGTGCGGGTCACCGTCATCGTCGGCGTGGCGTGCGCGCTGCTGGCCGGGTTCGTGGATTTCGGCACGCTGGAGGAGATGGTCAACATCGGGACGCTGTTCGCGTTCGTGCTGGTGTCGATCGGCGTGCTCATCCTGCGCCGCACGCGCCCGGACCTGCCGCGCGGATTCCGGGTGCCGCTGGTGCCGCTGATCCCCATCCTGGCGGTGCTGTCGTGCCTGTGGCTGATGCTGAACCTGTCGGTGGAGACCTGGCTGCGGTTCCTGGTGTGGATGCTGATCGGCTTCGTCGTCTACTTCGCCTACTCCCGGCGCCACTCCCTGGTCCGGAAGGCCGCGGCCACCCGGTAGCGCGGCCCTGTTCGGCGCGCCGGAGGACGGCGGATAGCCTGACGCGGTGTCGCAGCGTGAGTTGGTTGTTCTCGGAACCGCGAGTCAGGTGCCGACGAAACAGCGAAACCACAACGGTTACCTGCTCCGGTGGGACGACGAGGCGATCCTGTTCGACCCCGGTGAGGGTACGCAGCGGCAGATGACCTATGCCGGTGTGTCCGTCACCGGGATCACCCGGATCGCCATCACCCATTTCCACGGTGACCACAGCCTCGGGCTGGCCGGGGTGGTGCAGCGGATAAACCTCGATCGGGTGCCGCATCCGGTCGATGTCTGCTTCCCGGCGTCGGGCGCCGTGTACTACGACCGCTTGGTCAACGCGACGTCCTACTATCACCGCGCCGAACTGCGGCCGCGCCTGGTCGCGGGCCCCGGTCCCGTGGACTTGCCGGGGGCGCCGTTCACGGTGACGGCGGTACGGCTCTCGCATCCGGTGGACACCTTCGGCTATCGGCTCAGCGAGCCGCCCGGTAGGCGCATCCTGCCGGATCGGTTGCGCGCCTTGGGGTTGCGCGGGCCGATCATCTCCGAACTGCAACAGCGCGGCGAGGTCGAGTTCGACGGTCGCACCATCACTTTGGCGGAGATCAGCGAGCCCCGAGCCGGTCAGAGCTTCGCCTTCGTGATGGACACCCGGCTGTGTGCCGGGGTCGGCGAACTCGCCGCCGACGCCGACATGCTCGTCATCGAAGCCACCTTCCTGGACGCCGACGAAGACCTCGCCGTCGAATACGGCCATCTCACCGCGGGCCAAGCCGCGCGGGCCGCCGCCGACGCGGGCGTCCGCACCCTGGTCCTCACCCACTTCTCCCAGCGCTACCGCGACCTCGACGAGCACCTGGCCGAAGCGGCGAAGTACTTCACCGGCGAGATCCACATCGCCACCGACCTCGCCCGCATCCCAGTGCCACCCCGGCGCTGACGCCCGACACGCCGAGCCGACCGGCGGACGTTAACACCGGCCCGCCCAGACCGATCTAGTTCTCTGGGACGCCTGCCGACCCGGGCTCGAAACAACCGCCAGCGGCGCCGGTCACCCGACCGCGCCCTCCGGCATCCGCCCACGGCCGACGCCCCGCCACCCCGAGGAATACTCGGAATTCCGGTACATCCGTACGACTCGGTACGCTGTCCCGGACGCCCCTATAGCCCAATTGGCAGAGGCAGCGGACTTAAAATCCGCCAAGTGTCGGTTCGAGTCCGACTGGGGGCACTGGTCAAGCGACAACCAGATCCTCTTTTCCAGAGCGTGGCCCACCGCCATCGACACCTCGCGTGCCGCAGGGAGTCCCCAGCAGCGGCCAGTGCGCTCGGACCACCGCATGCACTACCGGCCCAATCCGTGCGTCATGCGAATGTCAGGGGAGCTACGGCTACTTGCCCCGCACACAGGGCGCATGCGTCGGTCACAGCTGGGCAGCGGCGAGCCCGTCCGGCCCCGGCGCCGCATAACCACGACTACATCAAGGCCCACCCAGCTCAATTCGAGGCGCGGGACCCTCTGCTGCCTGCGTCCGCTTGCACCCTAGGGCGAGCGGACGCAAAGGGTGTGGCACTGCTGCCGCACAATCCAGTGTGTGACCTGAACCCGACCAGGGGCCGACCGCACTGCGAGCTGGTCGAGCGCAGAGGGTCATCGGTCGCGGGATATTCCGCGTGTGCGGTCCTGCCCGTGCCCGGTGCCGCCACGCACAACACTCGGTGCGTGACCGTGTGGCTGCCTTACCGCCGCTTGCGGGTGGTGCGCCTGACCCAACCACACAAGTCTTTCCACCTCGGATAGACGCCCCTTCTCGTCCAACTCTCTAAACGCCGCGTTCCGCGCTTCGTCTAGAGCCTTGGACGCGGCCTCGCGTTCCTTTTCCGCTGCTGCGCGCGCCTCGGCCGCTGCACGCTCGACGCTGACGGCGTCGGTCGCTTCTGGGGCGGCGTGTTCTCCGGTGTCGGCGGATTCCCGTTCCTGATTTTGGTTGGGTACTGGGAAGGCCCGCGCTACTCGTTGGGCGGCTTCACGTTCAACCCGTGCTCGCTCGGTTTCCGGTGTTCGGCCTGCTTGCCTGGCAAGCTCGGCTTGTTCTCGCGTCTGCCGATCGCGTTCGGTTTTCTGCGGTGCGTCCGCCCGGCCACGCGCAGCGGCTTCCCGAAACTGCTGCATCTTCCGGAAACTTTCGGCTCGCTGCTGTGCCCGCTCGATCGTGCGTAACTTGGCCAGGCGTTGACGTGCCCGGTTGGCGCGGTTCAGTTCGTATCTTGTCTTCAACTCCAGCTGGCGGGCGTCGTTTTCGCGTATTAGCCCTCTGGTGAATGCCTCACGAGCCTGCTCCCGTGTCAATTCTTGGTGAATCACCCTGTCGCCGAATTCTTGCTTCAGCGCTACCAGCAATTGGCGGTATTTCGGCGACATCTGTTCACCTGCGACAGTCCGAATTCTCAGCGATTCGATTTCGCGTTTCGTGAGAAGTTCGCGGTCCTTTTGCAGCTCCCGGATGTCGTTCTTGCTACCGATCTGGCCCGACTTGTCTTCGATGGCGTGAATCCGTCCGTGCTCATCGGCCCTGGCCTTATCGTAACGGCGGGGACCGAGCGACGTGGAGTGCCGATCCGGTTGCTGCACGTAACCGTTCTGGCGATCACGGAAGAGGTGTTCTATGCCGTTCTCGAAAATTCTTCCGCGAGTCGGATTGTCGTATTCATCTCGGATTCTGTCGTACTCATCTGGCATGACAGTACCCACCCCCGAAAGTATTGCACGTGTCTCAGTATGGAGCTATCAACCTAATTATCATCAGACGATGAATATTCTTCTGCAAATTCGCGCAACATCTGGGCCATGCTGGAGAACATTCCGCCGTCGGCTTCGTCATGATCGTCGATCATGAGTTTCATCAATCCGTATGCGGTGTCGCCGTCGGTGTCGAAACCGTATTCGAGCAATGGGTTGACGTGATCGTAGAATGAATTCTCGCGGCCGAACCATTCATAATCCTCCCAGTGTGCACCCGCATACCGGATGAACAGTTCTCCCAGAAAACATATGAAGGCGTCAGCCAATTCGGCGTTTTCGGCTCTCATGGCGGTAGTCATGTCCGGGAACAATTCGGCCACAACGGCGTCGAGCTTGGACAATTCAGGATCGCCTTCGGGCCACGGCTCAGGGGGAATGTCGCGCAATCCCGCATAATCGAGGAACTTTCGCACTTGTGTAGCCCGCCGATTCGGGTCGACCCATTTGCCCCATTCGGTCTGCTCGACCTGAACGCCGAGATCCATCGTCATCTGCTCGTCCTTCCCCACCGTCTACTCCCTCTCGTCATGGTCCGAACGGGTCAGTGTCACGCCCGCGCACGCACCAGGCAACCAGCGCAGACAGCGCGGTGTCACATCGGAACCGTCATCGCTCGATATGCAGGCGTTCACACGGTAACCGGGGCAGCCGATCAGTTGCGCCGGATACGGTGTCGGTGCAACGGTCGATACTTTTGTCTTGCGAACACCAGAGCCGCAGTCGAGCCCGCCGCGTAATGCAGGTGGTAGCTGCGCATTCGTACGATCAGGTGCACGTCGGGTTCGTTCGGAAGGGGTGAAGTCGTGCCGTGCAAGAAATGGTGCGGTCCGGCTGGTTCCGGGTGCATGTGAGGTCTTCCGCGAAGGGTCACCTTGGCGTGAATGCTGTTGTGGTGCACTGACATAAAGTGATCCGTGAAGACTGGCGGGTTCGGTTGGCACACCGATGCGGAGTCCCGTCCGCGCGCCCTCCCTCTGATCTGCCTACATCCCCCGTAGGGCGAAGGGGGCAGGGGACGGTTATCCGTGCGGGCCGGTCTGGGTGGTTCAGGTGTTGTTGAGGTGCTGGCCGATGATCGCGGGGATCAATAGGTCCAGAAGGGTGATGTCGTCGGCGGCGGGGATGTTGTCGATGATCGGGTCCAGCAGCGGGGCGGCGTACAAGCGGCCGGTGTGCGGTCCGGCGGCGGTGCGGGCACTGTTGATCAGTTCGTAGACCACCATCGCCATCACGCGCACGCGGGTTGTGTCGCTCATCCCGTCCCGCACCGCGTCGGCGGTGGCGGTGGCGGTTATGAGGGTGCCGATGACGTCGGTGAGGACGTCGAGTTCGGCGGCGGCGCGCTCGGCGTCCTGGTCGTCGGTCACCGCCCGGCCTGCGGTGGTACTGGTGGCGGCGTGGCGTGTTCGGGGTATCTGGTGGGGTCGAACACCACGCGGATACCGATCCACGGTTCACAGCTTGGGCCGCATCCGAATGGCACTATGGCCGTGCTGCTGTGGTCAGGCATACGCCACCGCCCGGCGCTGCCGCACACGGTTGGCGGCGCATCCCCGGATCGCTTCGATGACAGCCCGACCCGGTGGGCGGTAGCCGTCGCAGGGCGGCTGCACCCACGCCCGGAACAAACCTGGCCGCTGGCCGGGGCCGGGCAACGCGATCTGTCCGGCGCGCAGGATCGACACACCCAGCCGTGACATCTCCGCGAACAACCGGATGTCCTCCGGCAAGTCCGGGCCGGTCAGGAACGTCCATCGCTGCGAGCGCGGATGCGTCAGTACCGGCCCGGCCTGCTGGCCGTGCTGATGCATCCATGTTTTGACCTCCGAGCCGATGAACGCGGGCATCATCACCCCGCACACCCGCCCCGCCCGTAGCGTGATGCGACCCAGATGCGGCGGCTCGACCTCAGCGGGCAGATCGCACACGTGCCGGTAGAAGTGACACGCGGACAACGGTGTATGCCCAAGCTGTCTGGATGGATTCACTAATGCCTCCCCTGTTCGATGTACTGGTGTGCACCCGGCGCCGGGGCTGACCATGAGGGTTGTTCATCGCCGACGTGATCGGAACCGTCCGAGTGCTACGGAAGCGCTACGCTCGTGCCCATCAAGGACCGGTGTGCACGATTGGACGGATGCGATGATCGTGACTAGGTGGACGGGTGTTGAGGTGCTGCTGCTGCGCACCCAAGCGCTTCGTCTGACGCAGAAAGAGCTTGCGGCCGTGTCCGGGTTTTCGATAGGTGCGGTGCGGAAGTGGGAGCGTCGCGGATCAACGATCACACTTGCGAGTGAGTTCGCCGAGGGTATGGATACTCTGCTCCGGCGCCTCGATGACCGGCAGCGGGCGCGGTTTCAGTCTGCCCTTGCCAACGTACGAGATGGTAATCGCGGTTCGGTGAGCGGCGACGAAGGAAATCACCGGGTGCAGCGTAGTATTGCCACTACGGAGAAATTAGATGTCAGAACCATTGACCTTATTCGAGGCCGCATATGCGATCTGAATGCCTCTTATGAAATTGAGCCCTCCACGTCCCTTCTCGGGCAGGCTGGACAACATCTCGGCCAAGTGCGACTTTTTCACACCCATGTGACCACTGAGTCAATCCGCAGAAAACTACTTGCTGTCGAAGCTCAAGGTGCGGCACTTATGAGCCGTCTTGTCTGGGACGCTTCTCAGCGCCGCGACAACGCGACGGCGCACTATTATCTGGACCAATCAATTGCGGCGGCACAGGAGTTGGGTGATCCGGTCGTCGAAGGCCGAGCTCTCCTGCGAAAAATATACATTTCGCTCTATGGCGAAAAGAACCCCGCTGTTGCATTGAGTTTGTCTACCAGACTTCTGGATTCTGGACAGGCATTTGATCAAGAGTTGGCGTTTCTGGCGCTTCTTCATCAGGCTGAGGCATTCGCGATGATGGGTAGGCAAACGGAATGCGAGAAGGCATTGGTCCGTGCTGACCATATCCATGGGGGTGTTGCCGACGGCGCGGTCGTATCAGGTATGGACACCGTAGCGGAATATAATCGGCTTGCTGGATCGTGCTACCTCTTCCTTGGTAAAGAAAAGCGTGCTCAAGTCATGCTGGAAGAAGTGGCCGGCAAGGTGGGAAAGAAATCGAAGACCGATGCCATCGTCTTGGGCAACCTCAGCCTTGCTCAACTCAGGCAGCATAGGCTCGAAGAGGGCGCGCATGTTCTCAATAAAGCAATCGATTCTGTGGAAAAGACGCGCGGCGGCGCTGGGTTGAACATTGTGTTCAATGCTTGCCGAGAGCTCAAGTCGTACCGCAATTCCGCAGTTTTGCGTGACGTGTACGACCGCGTTTTCGAGCTGATGACACGATAGGAGAGGGCGCAGTGAGTGTTGAGCAGCGGAAGCAGAAGCTTCGCGAAGAGATCTGGGACGTACTGGAGCATGAAGGAGTTACGGAGCGAGGCGCTCCCCGCCATATCCCGGCATTCGCGGGTGCCGAATTGGCGGCTGACCGCTTGGCTGGTCTGAACGAATGGAAGCGCGCTAAAGTTGTCAAGACAGTTCCCGACACCGCTCAATTACCCGTTCGGATTCGTGCCCTTGCCGAGGGAAAATTGGTCTATATGGCGGTTCCTCGCCTGGCTGCGCCGAAGCCTTTCTATTTTCTTGACCCCGCTGCTTTGGTCGAGTTGCCTGAGCGTGCGGCGCAAAGGGACGTAGCCGCCGCAATCGGCCGGAACGTGGATGTTAATGAGATGCATGCAGTTGACATGGTGGTCCTCGGCAGCGTAGCGGTTGACCGTAGCGGCGCTCGATTGGGCAAGGGCGCAGGGTACTCCGACATCGAACTTGCACTTCTGCAAGAGGGTCACCGGATCGGTCCGGATACGGTGATCGCAACAACCGTGCATCGACTTCAGGTGCTGAACGAGCCATTGCCGGAGAGTGCGCATGACTTCCGGGTGGACATGATCGTCACGCCGGAGGACGTTATTCGGTGCGACGAACGCCGTCGCCCAGTTGGACTCCTCTGGGACTCGTTGCCGCAAGAGAAGATCGCGGCGATCCCAGCGCTCGCGGCCCGACAGGCGGCGGCGAGGCCGGATTGACGGCTTGCGCCCGTGTGCTCGAGTTCCCAAGGACCGCACAGTGGAGGGCGATCCGCGAGCGCATCGAGAATGAAGACGGCCCGCCGTCTACGCGGTAGCCTCGGCTGCTCGATCGCCCCTCTGCAGACACCCAACCGTTGTGGCCACAATTGCTGTGGTTCAAGGTGCTGTTCATGACTGGACGATGAGACGATCAGGTGCGCTCTTGTCTTTCAACCACGCCGATGCGATCTTGCGCGCCACCGCGCGGAAGAGTATGTCCTCGGTGCCGGTCTCGGGGCGTATCGTCTCGGCGTCCTTGTCGAGGAGGAGGGTTCGCTCGATTCCCGATGCGGTGGTGTAGGCGTAGCGGACCTGTTGCTGGTCTTCCGCTATCTTTCGGATCTCCGCGTACAGTGCCATGCGTTTCAGCGCGAAAGGCCGTGGGCGCGGGCGATGATGCGTTCCATGACCGTGCGGGGGAGGAGGCGGCGGAGGGTGAAGAGGGCGGGGGCGTTGCTGCCTACGGCGTAGAGGGGTTGGGGGCGGTCGGCTTCGATCGCTTTGACGATGGTGGTGGCGACCTTCTCCGGGGTGATGCCCTTGCCCTGCTTGTCGTCCAGTTTCGCCATGAAAGTCGTGAAATCGGCGGTGTGGGGGGAGTTTTCGGTGAGGTACTTGGTGCGGCGCTCGCGCAGGCCGGTGTCGATCTGGCCGGGCTCGACGGCGGTGATCCAGACGCCGAAGGGGGATTCCTCGAAGCGGGCGGCCACCGCGAAGCCGCGCAGTGCCGCCTTGGTGGCGACGTAGGACGAGCGGTAGGGCATCGGGAAGCTGGCGAGCATCGATCCGACCATGACGACGCGGCCGTACCGGCGTTCCCGCATGCCGGGCAGCACCGCACTGGTCAGGGCGACGGGTCCGAGCACATTCAGCTGGAACAGTCGTTCGACAGCGTCGGTGGGTAGTTCGGCGAGCGGGCCCGCCTGGCTTTCGCCCGCGTTGTTCACCAGTACGTCGACCTGGTCCAGACCGGCGGTGAAGGCCGCGATCGACGCCGGGTCGGTGAGGTCGAGCGCCCGGTACTCGACGCCGGGCACAACGGCGTCGGAGCCGATGGTGGCAGGGTTGCGGCTGGTTCCGATCACGCGATATCCACGCCCGGCCAGTGCGGTGGCCGTGGCCTTCCCGATTCCGGACGACGCACCGGTGACCACGGCGACGCGAGACATGGGGCTCCTTTCGACAGCAATACGCTGACGATATCGTCAACTCCTCGGTTCGCGCTACCCGGAAGTAACTTTCTGCCGCTGACGAGGGCGTCCGGTGGGGTGGGGCACTGAGCGCCACGAGTATGGCGTCGATGGGTCCGTCCCGTCCGCGCGGCGGCGGGAAACGGGAATACAACGTGTGGTGGCGGCTCGGGGATTGCCCATTGAATTCTCCATGGCGGGTTCTGCACCGCCCGCGGTGGCACGGTGCTGCCGCGTGCACTCTGCTCGGATCACCCGCGAGCCTGTGAGCTGGGCAGACGGGCCCGCGCATCGGCGTGAGATACGCACCGGCGCAGTCGAAATCGTTCACCGGAGGGAAGTTCGCGCGGATGTCGGCCGTCGCGGGATGGGGCTAGTGTTGGCCGGCGCGGTGCAGGCCGGAGACGCTGCCGCGTTACCCCCGACGCCGAGGAGACTGTGGTGGTTGTCGATACCGTCCGCGAGGAACAGGCGATCCGTCAGATGACGGAGCGGCTGGTCGAAAACTACACCGAGACCTATTCTCCCGAGCATATCGAGAGCACCGTGGGCGCGGCCCGGCAGAAGTTCGCGGGCCATCCGGTGCGGCAATTCGTTCCGATCCTGATCGAGCGCGTGGTGCGACGGGAGTTGGAGAAGTCTCCCGAAGCGGAAGTCCAACCCGCCACCGTCTCGATGGACAAGGCGCCCGAGCCCTCCGCGAGCCCTTCGGGGACACTGTCGCGGCTGCGTGACTTGTGGTCGTCGAAGAAGCGTTTCGCACCCTATGCGGTGGGCTTCGTCGTGATCCTGACGGTGATCGCCGTCGTTCTCGCCGTGCGGCAACCCGGTCCCGAAGCGCCCGCGGCCGCTCCGGCTCCCGTCGCGCCGCTCACGGTCGTGCGCGGCGTGGTCGGGTCGGAGAAGATGCCGTTCTTCCAGGACCCCAAGGTGATCGACGCGCTGGCGCGCGGCGGCGTGCGCGTGGAGGTCGAACCCGCCGGGTCGCGCCAGATCGCCACGTCCGTCGATCTCGCGAAATTCGACTTCGCCTTCCCCTCCAGTGAGCAGGCGGCCGAGCGAATCCAGCGGCAGCGCAATGTGACCGCCAAGTACACGCCGTTCTCCTCGCCGATGGCCGTCGCGACGTTCGCGCCGATCG
This sequence comes from Nocardia sp. NPDC047648, assembly GCF_040642815.1. NCBI lineage: Bacteria > Bacillati > Actinomycetota > Actinomycetes > Mycobacteriales > Nocardiaceae > Nocardia > Nocardia sp. NPDC047648. The sequence goes on from NZ_JBEYSX010000004.1 coordinate 253,670, forward strand.
CCGATCTGCTCGGCCGGGCGGGCGCGGTGCGCCCAGGCCCGGTGCCGACGCTGGACCTGCGCCGCTACCTCGAACTCGTTCGCAACGGCACGCGCTGGGACGAGCTGCCCGACAACACCGCCTACCCGGTGCGCAAGAACATCTTGATCTCCACCACAGACCCGCGTAGCTCGAATTCCGCCGCCATGTATCTGGCCGCGGCGAGCTATGCCGCGAACAACAACACGATCGTGCAGGGCCAAACCGCCGAGCAGGCCGTCCTGCCCGCGGTGTCGCGGCTGTTCGTGGGCCAGGGCTACACCGAGAACACCACCGAGGGCCCGTTCAACAACTACCTCGCCACCGGGATGGGCCCGACGCCGATGGCATGGATCTATGAGGCGCAGTACGTCGAGGCGCTGGTGCGCGGCCAGATCAAACCCGGGATGACGCTGGTGTACCCCTCCCCGACGGTGCTGTCCCGGCACACGCTGGTGCCGTTCGGCGAGACGGGTGACCGGCTCGGTCGCCTGTTGTCCACCGACCCGGAGTTGCAGCGGCTGGCCGCCGAGCACGGCTTCCGGACCAACGACGGCGCCCAGTTCGCGAAGGTCGCCGCCGAACGCAACGCTCCGGTGGCCGCGGATCTGCTGGACGTCGTCGCCACCCCGACCTACGACACGCTCGAGCACCTGCTCGAGGGAGTCACCAAGACCTACAACTGAAGCCGAGGCGGCGGTTTCGGTGGAGATGATGCGGGCATCCTCTCCGCATCAGGTACCGGAAGAAACGGCCGGTATCGCGGCGGGAGGAAACACCGGTGACAGCGGACGACGGGCCATGGGAGATCCCTCCGATCGATAACGCTCCGGATATCGCGCGCGACCCCGCGCCCGCGCCCGGAGCGACGATGGCCGACACCAGGAACTGGCCGGGCTACGGGCTGCTGCTGGTCGCGGCGGCGGTCGCGATAGCCGCCGCGGTACTGGCGGGCTGGGGGTTCGCCCAGCTCTCGGCCGTAGCCGCGATCATCGCGGCCGTCTTCCTGGTGATCGGGGTGGGCCTGATCGTGCTGGAGCAGGTGCGCGCACGAGCGAAGGCCCGCGAGCACACCGAACAGCCCGCCGAGCGGGCCACCGTTCCGCCGGGGTACTGAGCTTCCTCAATCCCGGGGAAGGAAACCGGACTCGATGAACTCGCGGACGAAGGTGTCGACCACCGTGCGGTCCACCTTCGGGCAGTCCACGCCGGTGCCCGCCAGCGCCGCGCGGGTGTGCTCGTCGGCCCAGTCGAGGTGACCGGCGAGTTCGGCGAAATCGTGACTCAGCAGCGCCGCGCGCACCAGCGAATCGTCGCCGAGCGCGTCCCGGCGGCGCGCTTCCCTGACCAGACCGGCGCGCACGGCGTCCTCCGGCATCGTCGCCACCGGCAGCCCGTGGGCGCGCAAACTGGCGAGAATGTCGCCGACCGCGACGGGGGCCCGATTGACCAGGTGAAACACGGTTTCCGGGCGCGGGCGGGCCGAAATTTCCACCACCGCGCCCGCCACATAGCTCACCGGAACCAGTGAGACGGTGGCGTCGCCCACATCTGGCGCCATACCGAGCATCACGGCGGCGCGGACCATGTTCCACAGCGAATCGTCCGGGCTGTTCACCCCGACCTCCGGGCAGCCGCAGATGGTGCCCGGCCGGTAGATGGCGATCGGCAGCCCGCGCTCACCCGCTTGGCGGACCAGTTCCTCCGCAACCCATTTGGAGGCCAGATAGCCGTTCCCTGGCACCTGGTCGGCACGCAAGCGGACGCCCTCGGCGACCACCGGAGATTCCGGTGCGTCGCCGACGGCCGCGCCCATCGTGGAGATCAGATGGAACGGCTTCACCCGGCGAGTGGTCGCCAGCCGCAACAACTCCCGGGTGCCCTCCACGTTGGCCTGCCGTAGCCGGGCGTAGGGATCGACGTGATTGACGCGCGCGCCGTTGTGGTAGATCGCATCGATGCTGTCGGCCAGGCAGTCGTAGTCGGCAGGATCCAAGCCGAGGCGCGGTGCGGTGAGATCGCCCGCGACGACGACGATCCGCTCCGCAGCGGTCGTCCCCGAGAGCCGGTAGTGGTTCAGCGCATTCAGGATCCGGTCGATGCCCTCTTCGGCGTCGTCGGCGCGCACCACGCACCACACGCGCGCCTCGGTGCGATCCAGCAGTGCTTGCAGCAGGTGCGCGCCGAGAAAGCCGGTCGCGCCGGTGAGCAGGACCTCCTGCGGCGGCCCGCTGTGCGCGGGTGCGCAGCCCGCGATGCCGATCTCCGGCTCGAGGACGGCGTCGCGTTCCGGCGTCGGCGCGGCGGGCGCGCACTCGCCGGTCAGCCGCGCCGCGAGGCCGCCGACGGTCGGGGCCGCGAGAATCGCCGACATGGGCACGTCGCGCCGCAGCCGGTCCGACAACCGCTGGTGCAAGGTGAACGCGAGCAGGGACGACCCACCGAGTTCGAAGAAGTCGTCGCCGACCCCGATCGGGGACACGGCGAGCACATCGGCGAAGACCTCCGCGATCGTGCGCTCCAGCGGGGTGCCGGGGCGCACCCCGGCGCGTGCGGTGAACACCGGCTGGGGCAGCGCGGCGCGGTCGAGTTTCCCGCTGGTGTTCACCGGGAACGTGTCGAGCGCCAGCACCGCCGACGGCACCATGTAACCGGGCAGCACCCGGGCCACCGAGTGACGCACCGCGTCCGCGTCGACCACGGCCCCCGGCGCGGCCACCACGTAGCCGACCAGCCGGTCTCCCGCATCGGAGCCTTTGACCGCCACCGCTGCCCTGCCGACCGCCGGATCGGCCAGCAAGGCCGCTTCGATCTCGCCGAGTTCGATGCGATGGCCGCGGACCTTGACCTGGAAGTCGGTGCGGCCCAGATAGTCCAGTGTGCCGCCGCGGTTCCACCGCACCAGGTCGCCGGTCCGGTACATCCGCTCGCCGGGGTGCAGCGGATCGGCGACGAACCGGGCCGCGGTCAGGCCGGGCGCGCCGTGATAGCCGCGGGCGAGCTGAACTCCACCCAGGTAGAGCTCGCCCGCCACGCCCACTGGAACCGGCCGCAAACGGTCGTCCAGGACGTGGCAGCGCGAATTCCATTCCGGCACACCGATGGAGACGCCGGGAGCGGTGCGGTCGGCAGCCGAGACGGCGTGCCGGGTGATGCTCACCGCGGCCTCGGTCGGCCCGTACAGGTTGTGCAAGTCGGCCCGGGCCACGCTCGCGAAAGCCCGTGCGGTCTCCGGAGGCAGCGCTTCACCGATGACGAAGACCGCGCGCAGCGAGGACAGTTCGTCCTCGGTCGCGTGCTGGGCGAAAACGGTGAGCATCGCGGGAACGAAATCGGTGAGCGTCACCCGGTGCTCGGCGATCAGCCGGACCAGCGCCGCCGGATCGCGATGCTCGTCCGGCCCGGCCAGGACCAGCCGCGCGCCCGCGCGCAGCGGCAGGAAGTAGCCCCACAGGGACACGTCGAAGGTCGCGGGGGTCTTGTGCAGATAGACGTCGGTGGCGTCGACGTCGTATTCGGCCTGCATCCAGGCCAGTTGGTGCACGATCGCCCGATGGCCGACCACCACGCCTTTGGGGCGACCGGTCGAGCCGGAGGTGTAGATGAGGTAGGCGGGCTGATCGGCGCGCCATGGCGCTCGGCGCTCGGCGTCGGTCACGGGCTCCGGACCGAAGCGGTCGAGGTCCAAGGTGTCGACGTCGTAGGCCTCGGCGGCGGTGAAGCCGTCGTCGGCGGTGGTGAGCACGCATCGCGGCGCCGCCGATTCGAGCACGTAGCGGATGCGTTCGGCGGGATGGCCCGGATCGATCGGCACCCATGCCGCGCCCGCCTCCACGATCGCGTTCAGCGCGACCACCTGCTGGATCGACCGCCGCATCGCCACCGCCACGACGGTTTCCGGACCGACGCCCTGTTCGATCAGCCAGCGCGCCAGGCGGGCGGTCCGCTCGCGCAGTCGCGCGTAGGTGAGGGTCTCGGTTCCGCAGACCACGGCGATCGCGTCCGGGGTCGCAGCGGCCTGCCGCGCCATCGCGGCGGTGAGCGGCTCGGCCGGGACCTCGTGCTCGGCTCCGGCGCCCCAGGAGCGGATGCGCTTGTGCTCGACCGGGTCCATGATGTCGATGTCACCGACGACGGCACCGGGGTCGGCCGCGACCTGGAGCAGGATGCGGATGTAACCGTCGAGGAAACGTTGCACGGTGTGCTCGTCGAACAGGTCGGTGCTGTAACCGAATCGGATGATGATCTCGCCCGGCTCGCCGTCGGCGTCGCGGGTGTCGACCACACCGATGTGCAGGTCGGTCTTCGCCGTGTCGGCGTCCACATCGAGGAACGACACGCTGGGCCCCGACAGCTCGAGGGTGGCCTGCGTGAAATTCTGGAACGCGAAGCCGACCTGGTAGAGCGGGTGACGCCCGGGCGAGCGGGTCGGATCGACCGCGTCGACCACGTGCTCGAAGGGCACCTCGGAGTGCGCGAAGTTGACCAGATCCCGTTCCCTGGTGCGCCGCAGCAGGGCGGTGAAACTCTCCGCGGGCTCGATCCCGGTCCGGGAGACGGTCGTGTTGACGAACATGCCGACGACGTCGGCGAGCGCGGGCTCGGCCCGGTTCGTCATCGGCACGCCGATCGCGATGTCGGTGCTGCCGGACAGGCGGGACAGCAGTACGGCGAGCGCCGAGCGCATCACCATGAACAGCGTCGCCCGATGTGCGCGGGCGACGGTGAGCAGGTCGCGGTGCAGGGTCGCGGGCACCGTCCGCTGGGTGGCCGAGCCGCGCAGCGTGGCCACCGGCGGGCGCGGCCGGTCGGCGGGCAGGTCGAGTTCGTCGGGCAGGCCCGCCAGCTCGCCGGTCCAGTACGCCAGTTGCCGCGACAGCGGCGAATCCGGGTCGTCGCGGGAACCGAGCAGATCGCGCTGCCACAGGGCGTAGTCGGCGTACTGAACGTCCGGCGGCTGCCAGGCCGGAGCGGCGCCCGCGCTGCGGGCGGCGTAGGCCAGGGCCACGTCGCGGGCCAGCGGCGCCAGCGAGGACCCGTCGGCGCAGATGTGGTGCAAGCCGCAGACCAGCACGTACTCGGTCGGGGTGCGCAGCAGCCGGACACGCAGCGGCACCTCGGCCGCTACATCGAACCCGTGCCGCAGGATCGCGCGTACCCGGCCGGGCACCGCGTTGTCGGACAGTTCCTCGACCGCGAAATCCTCGACCACCCGTTCGGTGTCGAGGATCAACTGGCGTGGTCCGGCTTCGTCGGCGGGGTATCTGGTGCGCAACGACTCGTGCCGTTCGACGGTATCGGCGAACGCCGCGCGCAATGCGGGCACGTCCAGCTCCGACAGCCGCAGCGCGAAGCCGATGTTGTCCACCGAGGACGTCGTGTCGAACTGGTTGCGCAGCCAGAACCGCAGCTGGGCGGGGGACAGGGGGATGCGCTCCGGCCTGGTTCGCGCACGCAGAACCGGGCGCGCCGTATCGAATTGCTGCGAGCGGATCGCCTTCGACAAGCCCGCGACGGTGGGATGGTCGAACACCAGTCGCGGCGGAATGCGCAGCCGCCAGATTTCGCTCAACCGCGCGGCGACCTGCGTCGCCAGCAGCGAATTTCCGCCCGCCGCGAAGAAATCGGCGTCGGCGCCGAATCGCTCCCGGCCCAGCACGCGGGCGAGGACCTCGGCGACCGTTTCCTCGCCGAGGTCCGCGGCGGGCCGATAGTCCGGCTCGTCGATGGCACGCAGGCGCAATGCGGGCCGATCGGCCTTGCCCGTGGGAGTGCGCGGAATCCGTTCGACGACGGTGATCGTGTTGGGCACCATGTACTTCGGCAGCAGCGCGGCGAGCGCGTCGGCCAGAGCGGTGGGGTCCGGGGCGTGTCCCGGTTCGGGCTGGACGAACGCGGCGAGCGTGGTCTCGCCCACGGCGGTCTTGCGGTCGACGGTCACCGCCAGCCGGACGCCGGGCTGCGTCGACAGGATCGCGTCGATCTCGCCGAGCTCGATGCGGAAGCCACGGACCTTGACCTGGTCGTCGGCGCGACCGAAATAGTCCAGATCACCGGTGGTGGTGCGCCGGACGAGATCGCCGGTGCGGTACATCCGGGAACCGGGCGGTCCGAACGGATCGGCGAGGAACCGTTGCGCGGTCAGATCGGGGCGTCCGTGATATCCCCGCGCCACGCCGGGTCCGGCCACGTACAGCTCGCCGACGACGCCGATGCCGACCGGCCGCAGCCGGTGATCGAGCACCTGGCAGCGCGTGCCGGGCACGGCCGATCCGATGGTGACCGGTGTGTCCGGCGACAGCGCCGGGCTGAGTGTCGCCACGATGGTGGATTCGGTTGGGCCGTAGGCATTGTGGAACAGGCGGCCGTCGGTGGCCCAATGCTGCGGCAACATCGGGGGACAGGGCTCACCGCCGACCAGGACCGACCGCAGGGCCGGCAGTCCGGCCGGCTCGATCGTGGCCAGCGCGGACGGGGTGAGGAAGGCATGGGTGATCGCGTGCCGCGCGAGCAGTTCCACCAAGGCGGTGCCGCCGTAGAGGCCGGGCGGGGCGATCACGAGAGTCGCCGCGGAGCAGATCGCGAGCAGCAACTCCAGAATCGAGGCGTCGAAGCTCGGTGACGCGAAGTGCAGCACCCGCGAGTCTTTGTCCAACCCGTGCCGCCCGGCCAATTCGGTGCACAGCGGGGCGAGCCCGGCATGGGTGACGGCGACGCCTTTCGGGCGTCCGGTAGACCCCGAGGTGTAGATCAGGTAGGCCGCGTGGGCGGCTCGAACTCGCGCCGTCCGTTCGAAGTACGCGATCGGGTTCGCGGGGTTCGCCGCTACCCGCGCGATCACTTCCTCGTCGTCCAGCGCGAGCCAGCGCACCTCGGTGGGCAGCGTCGTCGCGAGCCCGGTTCGGGTCAGCCCCAGCGCGGCGCCGCTGTCGATCACTTGGAATGTGATGCGCGACAACGGAAGCGCCGGATCGATCGGGACGAAGGCGGCGCCGGTCTTGGCGATCGCCCACACCGCGAGCACCGATTCGAGGGATCGCGGAAGCGCCACCGCCACAGCTGTTTCCGGCCCCGCGCCCGCGGCGAGCAACGTGCGGGCCAGCTGGGACGAGCAGGCGTCGAGGTCGCGGTAGGTGATCGTGGTGTCGCCGTCCAGAACAGCGACGCCGTCGGGATTGTGCTCCGCCGCGGCGGCCAGCAGGGCGGCGAATGTGGGCGTGGCGGAGTCGGCTGATCTGCGGCGACGGCTGTTGCGAGCGGGTGGACGAGGATTCCGGATACCGCTGGTCATATCTTCGTCCCGTTCCGCGTGGCAGTAACGCGCCAGATGCTATAGCCGTGCGGCGGGATTCCTCACCGATGAGAAGGCGGCTGCACCGGCTTCGCACGCCGCTCGGGCCATCCGGTGGCGTGTGCCGCGACGTCGTCCGGCACGACCTCGTCGGCTCCCGGTTCGGCGTCCTGGCCGGTCCGGACGGAGCGGGTGGGTCGCCGCCGCGCGCGGCGGGAGCGGATGGAAGTCCCGGTCGGCGCGAGGGTGCTCGACGCGCCGGACTGGTTGGGCCGCTCCCGCGGGGTTGGGTGCGCCGGGCTGGGTTGGGCTGCGTCGGGCTGGTTGGGCTGGTCGGACCGCGCCGGGCTGGTCGGGCTGCGTCGGATTGGTTGGGCTGCGTCGGATTGGTTGGGTGCGCCGGGCTGGGTTGGGCTGCGCCGGGCTGGTTGGGCTGCGTCGGATTGGTTGGGCTGCGCCGGACTGCCTGGGCTGCGCCGGACTGGTTGGGCTGCGCCGGACTGCCTGGGCGGCGCCGGATCGGCTGGGCTGAGTCGGCTCGGCTGGGTCACGCTGAACCCGGTGTCGGCCGGAAGCGTTGCCCGTCAGCGGGTGCCGTGCCCCTGACAGGCGGTCAGCGCGGTGTTCTTGGTGGCGTTGAACCGGTCGATCACCGCGTTCAGAGTGTCGGTGTCGGCGCGACGAGCCAGCGTGTCGGCCAGGGCGTTGGTGTCGTCGCGGTAGGCGCGCAGCGGGTCGGCGACCACGGACGGTACCTCTCTGGTCACCTTCTGGTCGACCGAGCGCGCGTTGTTGCGCAGCGTCGACACCGCGGTGTCGGCTTTGCTGTTCGTATCGGGATCGCCGCGGCCTTTGGCGTTGCTGGCATCGATGTAATCGTTGAATGCCCGTACCGAGCTGCCGTTCGCGGCCAGGAAGGCGTCGCACGCCGATCCGGTCGCGCGTTCGACGGCCGCGGCTTTGGACGAGGAGGCGGCGGCCGAGGAGGACGTGACCTCCGAGGCGTACGCGGCCAGGTCGGTCCGGTTGACCTCCGCCGTGCCGGAAACTTGCTGTGCGCAGGCGCCGATGAGCAGCACGCCGGCCGTCGTGGCCACCGCGGCGGCCAGCAGGCCCGCGCGTTCGAGTCGTCGCATGGTCGGTGCCCTCACTCCCCTCGAAAGTCCGGCCGGGACAGCAGGAGCGCCGGACATTCCGACCGTACGTCGCGTGGTCGGGACACGCCCGCCCGCGCCGATATCGATGGCCAACCGATATCGGCGCGGGGTGGGGTTCAGCGCTGGCCGAGCATGGTGCGCATCTGCTCGATCTCGGTCCGCTGAGCGGCGATGATCGTCTCGGCGAGCGCCTTCGCGTCGGCATTGCGGCCTTCGGCCAGTTCCGTTTCGGACATGGTGATCGCGCCCGCGTGGTGCTCGATCATCATGGTGAGCCACTGGCGGTCGAAGTCCGGACCGGAGGCCGCCCGCAGCGCGGTCATCTGCTCGGCCGACATCATGCCGGGCATCCCGTGGCCGCCGTGCCCTTCGTTCGCGGTGGGAGCCGGCTTGCCGAAGCTTTGCAGAAGGGCGGTGATCTGCTGCATCTCCGGCGCTTGAGCTTGCTCGACCTGCGTGGCGAGCGTCCGCAACTGCGGGTTGTCGGTGTGGCTCGGCACCAGCCGCGCCATCTCCACGGCTTGGGCGTGATGCGGATACATCATCTGCAGAAACATCACGTCGGCGTCGTCGTACTCCGCGCGTGCGGGTGCGCTCGTGACGGCCGAGGCGGTTGTCGAGGTGCCGTGCTCGGTGGTGTGCCCGGTGTCGGCGTCGCCGCATCCGGCGAGGCTCACCGCTGCGATCGCGGCGAGGGCGAGGATCGAGCGGGTGCGAGTGATGAACATGGGTTGCTCCTTGCGAGGTGCGAAGTCTGCGGGACGGAGGGGACAACGCCGCGACCGTGGTTCGGACACACGGCCGCGGCGGACCTGTCAGATCCGCAGAATCGCCAGTTCGGCCAAGGTGAGCACGGTCCATGGCGGTGGTCGTTCCCGCCGCGCCCGCCAGTGCCGTGGCCGGGCCGCGCCGCCGCCGGGACGATCGACAGCCATCCGGTAGAGCAGCACCAACGCGGCCAGCGCGCTCAGGCCGGTCAGGATGAACACACAGCTGTGCAGCGCGCTGTGCGCGCCGTCGCACCCGCCGCCCGCGCAGTGCGGGAGCGCTACCTGTTCGCGGCTGCCGGATGTCGCGTGACTCGACCGGGCTACATCGTGATCCGAGATATCCCGGATCGCGGCATGCCGTCCGAGGCCGTCGGCCGATGCTCCGGAAGCGAGCGCAGGCGCGGCGTGCGCACCGGCGGCGTGGACGTGGCCCGAGGACCCGAAGACCGCCGAATGCATAACGACCACCCCGGCCAGCAGCGCGAGCATCCCCAGCAGCCGGGCAGGCCCGGTGGCGTCGAGTATGCGGCGTTGGACCACGAGCGCCGATTCTACCCCTGCGCGGATACCGGTTGGTGGTACCGGTATCTAGGAGTGAGCGATGTCCACGACGAGCCGGGTGGGGTTGGAGAGCGCGGTGACGGTGAACGGGGGCCGGTCGGCCTGTATGCCGATGAACGATTGGGTCACGCCCTCGAACACGGTCGTCCGGTAAACGCCCGCGATGCCGGGGACCTCCGGGTTCACGGCGGGGTCGGGGCCCTCGTACGGCGTCACGCCGCTGTCGAAGGGATAGGCCGACCCGAGAATGCGCACTTCCAGGATCGACCGGCCCGCCACGTCCACCGGATTGCCGCTGCCGTCCTGCACGGCACGGTCGGTGTACCGGACGAGCCAGCCGGGCGTGCCGACCCCGCCGAGGTCGTAGACCACGCGATCGAAGCCGGGCTGACGCCCTAGGCGAACGTCGGTCACCGTGAGCGCGGCGTCGCCGGAGGGCTTGCCCTGCTTCGGCGCGGTGTCCCCCGGCACAGGGGCCTGCGCTACCGCGGCGGGCGTCGCGGTGCTGGAGGCGACCGGGAGGCCCGGTTGCGAGTCGCCGTCACCGCAGCCCGCGAGCAGTGCCGTCGCGACCGCGACCATGAGCACCATCCTGTTGCGCATGGCCCGATGCTACTCAGCGAAACGCGCCGGATGGCGTAACCGGAGGGCGTTGCGGCTGATTCGCCTGTGGTCGGGCGCGGCGTGGCGGCGATCGGGAACGCGGCGTCCGCCGAACCGCTTGTCCCACAGCGGTTCAGTGCGCGAGCCGCGCTGCGGAGAAGGCCGCGAGAACGATTCGGCGGGGTGGGCGCGACTGTTCGGCAACGATCTAGCACACTTGAGGTGTGGGAGATGTCGAGGACGTACTGAGCCGGCTGCGGCGGTATCCGGACGTGGAGGCACTGAACCTCTACGCCGTCGACGCCGCCGATCGGCTGATCCTCGACGTCGCGGCCGACGCCCTGGCGACTGTGGATAGCGGGAAGGTAGCCGTTATCGGTGACGCCTACGGTGCGCTGACTCTCGGCGCCATCGCGGGGCACGATCTGCGCGACGTCCGGGTGCATCAGGATCTGCTCACCGGTGAACTCGCCCTTGCCAACAACGCCCGTGCGGCGGGTCTGTCGGATCGCTACACGGCGCACCCGCTCGGCCCCGGGTTGCTGCGTGACGCCCGGGTGGTGCTGCTTCGCCTGCCCCGGGTGCTGGCCGGACTGGCCGAGGCCGCCGATGCCATCGCGCGTTACGCGGATCCGGCCGTCGAGGTGTTCGCGGGCGGGCGGGACAAGTATCTGACCAAGTCGATGAACGACGTTCTGGCGCAATCGTTCTCCGAGGTGCGCGCCAGCCGTGGCAGGCAGAAGTCGCGCACGCTGCTGGTGACCGGACCCAAACCCGTGGCGGATCGGCCGTTTCCGGTGCGCGATCGGCTGGACGAACTCGGTCTCGATGTGGTCGCGCACGGCGCGGCCTTCTCCGGGGCGCGCCTGGACATCGGCACGAGATTCCTGGTCGAGCACCTCAAACTGATGAAGCCGGACGCCCGCGACGCCATTGATCTCGGCTGCGGCACCGGCATCCTGGCCGTCGCGCTGGCCACGGCGCGGCCGGGCATCAAGGTGACCGCCACGGATCAATCCGCGGCCGCCGTCGCCTCGGCGCGGGCGACCGCCGAGGCGAACGGCGTCGCCGACCGGGTGTGCGCCGTGCGTGACGACGCCATGTCCTCCGCCGCGGACAACAGCGCCGACCTCGTGCTGTGCAATCCGCCGTTCCATGTCGGCGCGGCCGTGCACACCGGATCCGCGATCAAGATGTTCGCCGAGACCGGGCGGGTGCTGCGCCCTGGCGGGGAGCTGTGGACGGTGTACAACTCGCATCTGAACTACCGGGCCGTGGTCGAACGGATGGTGGGCCGGACCGAGGTGGTCGGCCGCAACCGGAAGTTCACCGTGACTCGCTCGGTGCGTGGCCTGCACGACTCACGGCAGCAGTAGAGTCCGAATTGTCCGTCTCGGCGTGACTCTCCGGGAACTCGCGACGGATGACAAACGTTGGACAGGGCAGTTGGATATCGAGTGAACGAACTCGATGAACAGCGGCAACGACTCCAGAAAGGGACGCCGTTCAATGCGTACCACGAGCAATCCGGTTTTCAGGAACCTGCCAAGGCAGGAGGGCGGTGGATACGCCAGCTTCGGTTCGGGCGTGACCTCCGCGGGACAGTTCGGCAACCAGTACGGCCAGTATCCGCAGCAGTACGGCGAGCACCCGCAGCCCTATCAGCAGGCTCCGGCCACCACCCGGTCGATGACCATCGACGACGTGGTGACGAAGACGGGTATCACCCTCGCGGTGCTCGCCCTGTCCGCCATCGTCTCCTACGGCCTTACCAACGCGAACACCTCGCTCGCGCCGTTGTTCGTGATCGTCGGCGGCTTGGTCGGCCTGGTGCTGGTGCTGGTGGCGACCTTCGCGAACAAGATGGACAACCCCGTACTCGTGTTGTCCTACGCCGTCGCCGAGGGCCTTTTCCTCGGTGCGCTGTCGTTCATGTTCACCAATGTCGAGTTCGGCGGGGTCGGCGGTAGCGCGCTGATCGGTCAGGCGGTGCTCGGCACGTTCGGTGTCTTCGCGGGCATGCTGGTGGTCTACAAGACCGGCGCCATCCGGGTGACGCCCCGCTTCACCAGGATCATCGTCGGCGCCATGATCGGCATCCTGGTGCTGATGCTGGGCAACCTGGTCGCGAGCTTCTTCATCGACGGCGGCCTCGGCCTGCGCGACGGCGGCCCGCTGGCCATCGTGTTCAGCCTGGTGGTCATCGCCATCGCCGCGTTCAGCTTCCTGCTCGACTTCGACGCCGCCGATCAGCTGATCCGCGCGCAGGCTCCGGAGCGGGCGGCCTGGGGCGTGGCCCTCGGCCTCACCGTCACCCTGGTCTGGCTGTACGTCGAGATCCTGCGACTGCTGAGCTACTTCCAGAACGACTAGCCATTCAGCAGAAGGGCGGTCACCGGAGTTCCGGTGACCGCCCTTTCTCGCATCCGGGTCAGCTCAGGCGCTCGATGACCATCGCCATGCCCTGACCGCCGCCGACGCACATGGTCTCCAGACCGAACTGCTTGTCGTGGGTCTGCAGGTTGTTGATCAGCGTGGTGGTGATCCGGGCGCCGGTCATGCCGAACGGGTGGCCCAGCGCGATCGCGCCGCCGGAGACGTTCAGCTTGTCCTCGTCGATCTTCAGCTCCCGGGCCGAGCCGAGCACCTGCACCGCGAACGCCTCGTTGATCTCGACCAGGTCGATGTCGTCGATGGTCTTGCCCGCCAGCGCCAGCGCGCGCTTACAGGCCTCGATCGGGCCGAGGCCCATGATCTCCGGCGACAGGCCCGACACGCCGGTGGACACGATCCGCGCCAGCGGCGTCAGGCCCAGCTCCTTCGCCTTGGTGTCGCTCATGACGACCAGCGCGGCGGCGCCGTCGTTGAGCGGGCAGCAGTTGCCCGCGGTGATGGTGCCGTCCGGGCGGAACACCGGCTTCAGCCCGGAGACCGCCTCGTAGGTGACGCCCGCGCGCGGGCCGTCGTCCTTGCTGACCACGGTGCCGTCCGGCAGCGTCACCGGGGTGATCTCCCGCTCGAAGAAGCCGTTCTTGATGGCCTCCTCGGCGCGGTTCTGCGAGCGCACGCCCCAGCGGTCCTGGTCCTCGCGGGTGATGCCGGTGGAGGTCGCCACGTTCTCGGCGGTCTGACCCATCGCGATGTAGACGTCGGGGATCAGGCCGTCCTCGCGCGGGTCGTGCCAGATGCCCGCGCCGCCCTCCGCGGTCTTCGCGGTGCGCGCCTGCGCCTCGGCGAACAGCGGGTTCTGTGTGTTCGGCCAGCTGTCGGAGGAACCGTTCACATACCGCGACACGGTCTCCACACCGGCGGAGATGAACACGTCGCCCTCGCCCGCCTTGATCGCGTGGAACGCCATCCGGGTGGACTGCAGCGACGAAGCGCAGTAGCGGTGCACGGTGGTGCCGGGCACGAAGTCGTAGCCGAGCTGCACGGCGACGACGCGGGCGATATTGAAGCCCTGCTCACCGCCCGGCGAGCCGCAGCCCAGGATCAGGTCGTCGATCTGGGCGGGGTCCAGGGCAGGCACCTTGTCGAGCGCTGCCCGCACAATCTGCGTGGTCAGATCGTCGGGCCGCAGGTCGACCAGCGAACCCTTGCGGGCACGACCGATCGGGGAGCGTGCGGTCGAAACGATGACGGCCTCGGGCATGAGGACTCCTTGGGTCGGACGGTTCTGGCGAACCCTCTTGTTACTCGTGGGTTCTTACCGAATCTACGTCCCGTCGCCGAGTACCGGAAGCGCGCGTCCCGGCCAGTGCGTCCAGCAGCACCGGCAGCAATTTCGCCGCGGCCAGTTCGTAGCCCGCGGCCGAGGGGTGGAATCCGTCGGCGGCGAACAGGAGCTCGGGCGCGGCGCGGAACTCGGGCGCGAGCAGATAGCCCATCCGCACCGGGTGCCCGCCCGCCACCGTCGTCGCCACGTGCTGCGCCTTGGCCAGCCGCGTGCTCCAGTTCTGCACGACGGTGCGCAGCGGCTGCGGGATGGCGGTCACGATGCCCAGGTCCGGGCAGGTGCCGACCACCACCACCGCGTCGGCGCGGCGCAACCGGGCGACCGCCGCGGCGAGTCTGCGCGCGGAGGCCCGGATCGAGTGCTTCTTGGTCACGTCGTTGGCGCCGACGAGGATGATCGCGGCATCCGGCGGCGGGCCCGCGACGAACATCGCGTCCACCTGACCGGCCAAGCCCTTGGAGGTGGCCCCGGAGATCGCTTTGGTGCTCAGGCGGATCCGCCGCCCGGTCGCCTCGGCGAGTCCGCGGGCCAGGCGAACGCCGGGCACCTCGTCGGCCACCGTGCAGCCGAGTCCCGCCGCGGTGGAGTCGCCGAAGATCATCAGATGCAGGTCGGCGTGCTTGCCCGCCCGCCACGGCTCGGGCTCCGCGCAGCCCGCGGTATAGATGCCATCGGCTTCCGGCGGCTTGGAGGTGTCCCGGCCGATCATGCCGCGCGCGACGCCCGCCTGCGCCATGAGCAGGCGATAGGTCGCCCACCACGCCGTTCCCGCACCGGAGCCGGCGAGCACGGCCGCGGCCCCGGTCATCGCCGCGGTGCGCCAGCGGAACTGAGGTGCGCTCACGTCGGGAATTTTACGAAAACGAGGTCAGCCCGGTACGACGAAGCTGCCGCGAGCGGGGATGCTCGCCGCGTCGGTGGAGACGGTGACCTCGACGAGGCCGGGACCGGTGTCCTGGAACAGCGCGTACTGGATGCTGCCGTAGATGCCGGTGACCACGACGTTGTCGTAGCTGCCCGTCGCCCCGGTGGTCACATTGCGCCACGCGATGGTGGTGCGGACCTCGCACAGCGGCGCCAGCGGGTAGATACCGGGCCCGATACCGTTCACGGGGAGCGCGCGGACGTTGAGGATGGCGCGGCCCGGCCATTCGGGACCGGTGTCGGCCCAGGTGCGGATGCTGGTCCAGCACAGACCGCCGCGCGCGAGCGTCGGCACCTGCGGGAATTCGACGGTCGCCGCCTGCGCCTGCGCACCGGATCCGACCACTAGAGCCAGCGCCGATCCGGCCAGAAGCGTTGCGGCGCGGGCGATGTTCGGCTGCCTCATGGCAGCGATCCTAAGGCTGCGGGCGCCGATTCGCGCGCAGTCCGAGGCCGCTGCGCGCGGCGTGCGCGAACTCACAGTTAGTGCGTCTGCAACTATGGGGGCCATGCGCATCGCGGATCATGTCGTGGATCTCATCGGCAACACGCCGCTGGTCCGGTTGAACTCGGTCGTGGGACCGAACGCGGGGCTGGTCGCGGCCAAGATCGAATACCTGAACCCGGGCGGCAGTTCGAAGGACCGGATCGCGGTGAAGATGATCGACGCCGCCGAGCAGTCCGGGAAGCTGCGGCCGGGCGGCACCATCGTCGAGCCCACCTCCGGCAACACCGGCGTCGGCCTCGCCCTGGTCGCGCAGCAGCGCGGCTACAACTGCGTGTTCGTCTGCCCGGACAAGGTGAGCGAGGACAAGCGCAACGTGTTGCGCGCTTACGGCGCCGAGGTCGTGGTCTGCCCGACCGCGGTGCCGCCGGACCACCCGAACAGCTACTACAGCGTCTCCGACCGCCTGGTCCGCGAGATCGACGGCGCGTGGAAGCCCGACCAGTACTCTAACCCCGGCGGTCCGGCCAGCCACTACGAGACCACCGGCCCGGAGATCTGGCGCGACACCGACGGCAAGGTCACCCACTTCGTCGCGGGTGTCGGCACCGGCGGCACCATCACCGGCACCGGCCGATACCTGAAGGAGGTCTCCGGCGGGAAGGTCCAGATCATCGGCGCCGACCCGGAGGGCTCGGTGTACTCCGGCGGCACCGGGCGGCCGTATCTCGTCGAGGGTGTCGGCGAGGACTTCTGGCCGTCGGCCTACGACCCGGCCGTGCCGGACGAGATCATCGCGGTCTCCGACGCGGACTCCTTCGACATGACCCGCAGGCTGGCCCGCGAGGAGGGCCTGCTGGTCGGCGGTTCCTGCGGCATGGCGGTCGTCGCGGCCGTCGAGGTGGCTCGACGCGATCCGGACGCGGTGGTCGTGGTGCTGCTTCCGGACGGCGGTCGCGGCTACCTGTCGAAGATCTTCAACGACGAGTGGATGAGCTCCTACGGCTTCCTCCGCGAGCGGCTGGACGGCACCGCCGAACCGCTCGTGGGTGACGTGCTGCGGGGCAAGTCCGGCGCGCTGCCGGACCTGGTGCACACCCACCCGTCGGAGACGCTGCGCGACGCGATCGAGATCCTGCGCGAGTACGGCGTGTCCCAGATGCCCGTGGTCGGCGCCGAGCCGCCGGTCATGGCGGGCGAGGTAGCGGGCAGCGTGTCCGAACGCGATCTGCTGTCGGCGGTCTTCGAGGGCCGGGCCCACCTGACCGATTCGGTGGCCCAGCACATGAGCCCCTCGTTCCCGCTGATCGGTTCGGGCGAGCCGATCTCCGCCGCGACGAAGGCGCTCTCGGACACCGACGCGCTCATGGTCGTCGAGGACGGCAAGCCCGTCGGCGTGATCACCCGCCACGACCTGCTCGGCTTCCTCAGCACGGGCAGCCTCGGGAAGTAGGCGAACACCGACCGCTCCGGAGAGCGGTGCCGGGCGCCGACTCGGCCGTATCGCACGCCGGTACGGCGAGTAGGCGCTTTCCGGCTGTCGGCTCAGGCCGGTCTCCTGCCGCGCACCGTTTCGCGCACGCCGCCGGTGACCAGGTCGGTCCATTCGTCGGCCAGCAGGGCCAGCCGGTACCAGGCGGCGTGCACGCGCGCGTCGGACACCTTCTCGGCGGTGCGCAACAGATGGCTGGCGTGGACGTGCGCGGCGGCCATGCGGTCGACCGTGGCGCCGACGGATTCGGCGCGCAGATGATCGGCCGACCGCTTCCCGGGCAGCTGGTCGATCGTCCACGCGTCGATGGTGGCGACCAATTCCGCTCGGCGGCAATCTATTCCGGCTGCGGCCAGCGGATCGCGGTGGCGCTCGCGGTGCAGTGCGGCGAGCGTCGCGGCCCAGCCGAGCAGGGGGTGGTCATCCGCCGGATCACTCGGATGACCGCCGAAGGCGGCCACCAGTTCGCGCTGATCCGGTAGCCGGCGGGCGACGCCGTGCGAGCGCCGGGGCAGATGGTCACGCACGAACATGGCAGGCTCCCAGTGCATTCGGAACCGACCACGGTGCGCGAGGGTCGATCGTCAACGTGTGCATCTTCGCACCTCCGATGGTGTGGCGGTGGAGGCATCGCCCCAATGCCCTGGTCCCCCACTATCATCCGCGTTCCCCTTGGCCTGACGGTGACACCCATATGGCACCTGAATGACAAGAGGTAACAATCCTCTACCCATCCCGCCTGCGACTCGTGTGAGGCAGGCCTCGCGCACCCGCGCCTCGCGAGCCCTGTGCGCGAACGTGTTTCGGCGGGCGAGGCGGGTCAGCCGGGCAAGAGTTGGTGGGACATGGCGAAGACGGCGGCGCCCGCCCGGGTCCGGTGGCCGGTCTTGGCGCGCAATTCGGTGAGGTGGTGGGTGACGGTGCGTTCGGGAAGGAGCAGTTCGGCGGCGATCTCCCGGCCGCAGCGGCCGCGCGCCGACAGGCGCAGGACGTCGATCTCGGTGGCGGAGAGGCCGTGGCCGCCGGGGCCGGGGCGGTCCGCGGCGGCGGCGATCACGGCGGTGCAGGCGTCACCGTCGAGGCGGCCCGCCGCGACTTCGGCCCCGAGATGGGCCGCGGCTTCCTCGGGACGAGCGGCCGGACGATAGGGTCGCGCTTCGGTGCAGGCCGCGAAAATGTCAGCGGCCGCGAGTAATCGGGCCCCCGGCGAAGCCTCCCGCTCACCCGGGGTATCGCCGCTGGGGTCGAGCCGCTCGTGGTGTCCTGCGGCGAGCTCGGCCAGCCCCGCCAGCCCGGGGCAGCGGCGCAGGATGCGTTCGGTCCAATAGCCGCGCAACCGCACGCGTTTCCAGTCCCGCGGACCGAGTGGGCCGCCGCGGTCCCAGACCGTGCTGGACACCGCGGCACGGCCCAGATCGTGCAGCAGGGCGGCGGCGCGCAGTGCCGCCCGATCCTCGGCGGGCACGCCCATCCGGCCGGCCGCGGCATCGGCCAGTCCGGCGACGTGCGCCGAATGCCCCAGCAGGTAACGGCCTTTCAGGTCGACGACCATGGCCAGCGCGAGGGCGGGCCGGTCGAGTTCGGTGGACGGAAGCGTCGCCTGCGCTCCCGGTTCGGCGGCGAGGACGGCAGCGAGCAGGTCGGGGACGTCGAGCACCGCGCGCAGGGCATCGGCGTCACAGACGGCGACCAGGTCGGGGTCGAGGTGGCCACCGGCCCGTCGCCGCAACTCGCCCAGGACGACACCCTGCCTGCTCGCCACGGCGCTCGGCGCGGGACGCGCCGGGTCGTGCTCGGACCCATCCGCCCGATGCCCGGTTTCTTCGCGGGGGAAGCCGCCCCCCAGCGGCAGGACGGCCGCGGGTTCGTCGCCGACCCCCTCCAGCGCGAGCACTGCCTGTTCGGACACGTGCAGGATCCGTCCGGCGAGCGAGATGGCCTCCCCGCGCAGCCGGTCCGGCGCACCGAGCCCGTCCCAGCGTTCCTCCACCTCGGTCAAGGCGCGAACGGCGGCATCCGGCAGGCCCAGTCGCAATCCGAGCGCCCGGACCATCTCGCTCGACGAGCGCAGGGCCCGCGGGGCCCCGGTGTGCACCTGGGCGAGGAATCGATTGCGCAGCGCGGATTGGGCGGCGGGCGACCAGTTGCCGAATCGGCGCAGCTGCGCGGTGAAGACGGTGGAATCACCGGGATCGAGCACATGGCACGCGCGTTGGAAGGCGATGTCGTCGGCATACGACTCCGCGTTCTCCGAGGCGCGGCCGGTACACCCGAGGGCGGCCAGCAGTGCGGCGAGGAAGACGGCACGGCGCTCGGCCTCCGGCAGCCCGATCCGCTCGGCGAGATGGGTGGCTATCAGGCAGGTGGCCAGCCCCTTTTCCAACGGCATCCCGGTGGCGAGATCGGTGGTCAGCGACAGTGCCGCGAGGACCTCGGCGGCGCGGATCGACGACATGCACCGACAGTAGTGTCCGTTCGCGGCGCGCGCAGGACCAATTCGGTTCTCCCGGACCGTAATCCGCGTCCGGATCACAGCACGGGACCGAGCAGGCGCCGGATCGCCCGCTGGACCGCCGTTCGGCCCGGAGGGGCCTGTTTCGGTGCCGTGTCTCGTCCATCAGATTTTGGCAACTTATTCGCAAATCGCGTTGCCGAGCGAAGTCCAGAGGTATAACCGGGCAATATGTCATCGTGGCAAACGTCATGTTTTTGTCGACGGATAGCGAAGGGCAGGTAATGCGCACCTCCAGTTCGGCTATCGATTACCAGCAGGGATTGTCCGACGCGTGGAGTTCCGTGGCGAGGTTCGTGCCCCAACTCGCCGGGTTCCTGCTCGTCCTGCTGATCGGCTGGCTGGCCGCGAAAGCGGTCGCCGCGATCGTGGGGAAGGTGCTGCGGCGGGTCGGTTTCGATCGCCTCGCCGAGCGCGGCGGGATCCGGCAGTTGCTGTCGCGCAGTCGCTACGACGCCCGCGATCTGCTGGCGAAATTGGCGTACTACGCGATCATGCTGCTCGCGCTGCAACTGGGCTTCGGAGTCTTCGGGTCCAATCCGGTGAGCGACGCGATCGACGGCGTCGTCGCCTGGCTGCCCAAGGCGGGCGTCGCGATCATCATCCTGGTCGTCGCGGGCGCGGTCGCCCACGCGACGCGCGAGATGGTCGGCAGCCTGCTCGGCGGTCTGTCCTACGGCGCGATGCTCGGCCGGGTCGCGGCGGTGTTCGTGTGGGGTATCGGCATCGTGGCGGCGCTGAACCAGATCGGCGTGGCCACCTCCGTCACGCTGCCGATCCTCATCACGGTGCTCGCCACCATCGGCGGCATCCTGGTGGTCGGCCTCGGCGGCGGTATGGTCCGCCCGATGCAGCAACGCTGGGAGAACTGGCTCAGCGAACTGGAGGAGGAGATGCCCGCGGTTCGCGGACATGCCGCGGCCTACCAGCGCGGCCGCTCGGACGCGGCGCGCGAGCAGCTGTGGATGGATCAGCAGGCGGCGCGGGGGCAGCAGTGGGAAGACCGGCCGGACCCCGGTGCGGAATGGCAGTGGGACCGGCGGGTCGACCGCGGGGAGGGCGTGCCGTGGCAGGACGGTCCGGGGCGGCAACGGCACCAGCACGGTGCGCGAACTCGGGGACAGCACCGAAGCGATGGGGCGAGGTCCGGCGGCGCCCACCCGCCGCCGCGCGAATACTTCGACTTCCCCGACGAGGACGATTTCCGTTAGATCAGCAATTTTTCGGTTTTATTCGATTCCGAACTCACCTCTCGGCAGCGCCATTATTCGAATGCGATTCAGCAAATATTCATCCGAAATCGCTTGTCAGCGGAAGGCGTTCGCGTCGGTCAGGGCCCGGCCGAGCACCAGCTGATGTACCTCCGCGGTGCCCTCGTAGGTGAGCACCGACTCCAGATTGTTCGCATGGCGGAGCACGGGGTAGTCGAGGGTGATGCCGTTGGCGCCGAGGATGGTGCGGCATTCCCGGGCGATGGCGATGGCCTCGCGCGTGCTGTTCAGCTTGCCCGCGCTCACCTGCTCCGGTGTCACCACGCCGCGGTCCTTCAGCCGCCCGATGTGCAGCGCGAGCAGCTGCCCCTTGCCGAATTCCAGCGCCATGTCGGCCAGCTTGGCCTGGGTGAGCTGGTAGGCGGCCAGTGGCTTGTCGAACACCTCGCGGGTCCTGGCGTACTCGATGGTGGACGCCAGGCACTCGCGTGCCGCGCCGAGCGCGCCGAAGACGATGCCGAAGCGCGCCTCGCTCAGGCAGGCCAGCGGCGAGGCCAGCCCTCGGGATCCCGGCAGCACCGCGTCGGCGGGCAGGCGCACGTCGTCGAAGTCCAGTTCCGCGGTGACCGACGCGCGCAGCGACAGTTTCCGGTGCATCTCCCGCGCCGTGAACCCGGGCGTCCCCGCGGGCACCAGGAACCCGCGGATCACCTGCTTGCCCTCGTCGTCGGTCTGCGCCCAGACCACCGCGACGTCGCTCACCGACCCGTTGGTGATCCACATCTTCGCACCGCTCAACACCCAGTCCGCGCCGTCGCGCTTGGCCCGGGTGCGCATGCCGCCCGGGTTCGAGCCGAAGTCGGGTTCGGTGAGCCCGAAGCAGCCGATCGCCCGGCCCGCGGCCAGTTCCGGCAGCCACTGCTGCTTCTGTTCTTCCGAGCCGAATTCGTGGATCGCGGTCATCGCCAGCGAACCCTGGACCGAGACCATGCTGCGGATACCCGAGTCGACCGCCTCCAGCTCCTGGCAGGCCAGGCCGTAGGTGGTCGCCGACATGCCCGCGCAGCCGTATCCCTCCAGATGCATGCCGAGCAGTCCCAGCTCGCCCAGCTCCGGGGCGAGTTCGCGCGCCGGGAAGGTGCCCGCCTCGAACCAGTCCGCGATGTGCGGTCGCAGCCGCCGGGCCGCGAAGGCCGCGACGGTATCGCGGATCTCGCGCTCGTCCTCGGACAGCAGTGCGTCGGTAGCGAACAGTTCTTCCACAGTGACCATGGATTCAGCCTAAATGGGGCGAGTCCGGTGAGACCGAACTCACGTCCCCTGCCAGCGGGCGAAAGATTTCCGATCGAACTCCGGCAGTCGCGTAACTCGACCGGACCGACGGGGCGGGATCCCGCCGCACCGACGCTTTTGCGGAGGTTTGCCCGATTCTCCTGCGGGCGCGGCCGAGATATGCGCACACCTGGAAATAGCCCGGGGATCGCCCCGATTAGGCTGACTCTCATGAGCGAGCTGGGATTCTCCACACGGGCCGTGCACGCCGGGTATGAACCCGATCCGCAGACCGGCGCGGTGAATGTGCCCATCTACGCGAGTTCGACGTTCGCCCAGGACGGCGTGGGCGGTTTGCGCGGCGGTTTCGAGTACGCCCGCACCGGCAACCCGACGCGCTCCGTGCTGGAGGCGAACCTCGCCGCGCTGGAATCGGGCCGCTACGGCCGGGCGTTCGCGTCCGGCATGGCCGCGACCGACTGTGCGCTGCGCGCCACGCTGCGTCCGGGCGATCACATCGTGATCCCCGACGACGCCTACGGCGGCACCTTCCGGCTGATCGACAAGGTCTTCAGCCAGTGGGGGATCGAGCATTCACCCGCGCACGTGTTCAACGTCGACGAGATGCGCGCCGCGATCCGGCCGAACACCAAGCTGGTGTGGATCGAGACCCCGACCAACCCGCTGCTGAGCATCGGCGACATCCCGGCACTGGCCGAGGTCGCGCACGCGGCGGGAGCGAAGCTGGTCGTCGACAACACCTTCGCGACCCCTTATCTCCAGCAGCCCCTGCTGCTCGGCGCCGACATCGTGGTGCACTCCACCACCAAGTACCTCGGCGGCCACTCCGACGTCATCGGCGGCGCGCTGATCACCGACGATCCGGAACTCGACGCGGCGTTCGCCTTCCTGCAGAACGGCGCGGGCGCCGTCCCCGGTCCGTTCGACGCTTTCCTCACACTGCGCGGCATCAAGACCCTCGCGCTGCGGATGGACCGGCACTGCGACAACGCCGAAACCGTCGCCGAGTTCCTGTCCCGGCATCCCTCGATCTCGCAGGTGATCTACCCCGGTCTGCCGGAGCATCCTGGCCACGCCGTCGCGGGCAAGCAGATGCGCCGGTTCGGCGGGATGATCTCGGTGCGATTGCACGGCGACGTGGAGGCCGCGCGCAAGTTCTGCTCGCGGACCGAGGTGTTCACCCTCGCCGAGTCGCTGGGGGGCATCGAGTCGTTGATCGAGCATCCGGCCGCGATGACGCACGCCTCCACCGAGGGGTCCGAGCTGGAGGTGCCCGCCGATCTGGTGCGGCTCTCGGTCGGTATCGAGGATGTCAGCGACCTGCTCGCGGATATCGAGCAGGCATTGAGCTAGGTTCACGGATATGAGGAAGCGGCCGCACCCGATGATCGGGCGCGGCCGCTCGTGTCCGCGGGGGTGTCGGCCGGGCGCGGGGCCACGGCCGAGTGCATCAGCTGTGGTAGGGCTCGGCGCTGATCAGGGTGACCTTCATCGTGTTGCCGTTGGGCAGCATGTATTCCCTGGTCTCGCCCACCTTGGCGTCGATGAGCGCGCCACCGAGCGGGGAGTTCGGCGAGTAGGTCTCCAGCTTCGAATCGCTGAGACCCTCCTCGCGGGTGGCGATCAGGAAGGTTTCGGTGTCCGTCTCGTCGCCGTCGTAGTAGACCTTGACGACCGACCCGGGAAGCGCGACGCCGGACTTGGTCGGTGCGACGCCGACCTTGGCATTGTTCAGCAGTTCCTGAAGCTGGCGAATGCGCGCCTCCTGCTGACCCTGCTCCTCGCGGGCGGCGTGGTACCCGCCGTTCTCCTTGAGGTCGCCCTCTTCCCGGCGTTCGTTGATCTCGGCGGCGATGACCGGACGGTTGGCGATGAGCGCGTCGAGTTCGCTCTTGAGCCTGTCGTGCGACTCCGGGGTCAGCCAGGTCACTTGCGTCTCAGTCATCTCGATCACTCCCTAGTAGTTGTTCCCGGCAGGCCGGGATTCCCTGAGCACTGGCGTGTACCCACCCGGAAGCGGGCATGCACCAGTCGACGGCTAGAGCGATCCTGGGAAGTTCATCGAACCCCGACAGGCCCTGGTCGCGGGCAAGCTCGCAAGCCCGAACCGTCAGCGCTGGCCGCCAATGCAGCAAACACGGCTCCGAGCCCCGGAACCGTGTATCACGCCATTTTAGCATGATTCACAAATGTGCAGGTCGGAGTTGATTTCGTAGGCAGGTCGCCGGTGTATGCGCGGAAATCAGCCAGCTCGCAGGTAGCCGGGTACCCGATCGCTGCACGCGTACACACTGCCCGACGCGGGCCGCGCGGACGAGCGCACGACGGTGGTCAGTTCCACCGTCCCGCTGCTCGACGGTTCGACCAGCACTTCGCGTCGGCCGAGTTCGGAGCCGTCGCGCGCCATCGCGCGGACGAAACACACCACCGGCCGCTCCGGGTCGGCGCGGGTGACCTTGAGCCGGATGGTCATGGTCGAGTCGTCGACGACGACATAGCCGAGCTGCTCGGCCTCGATGTCCTCCGGCCCGTACTTCTGGTACCCGAGATAGGCCACGCCGAGTCCGGCGAGCACCACCAGTACGCCGAGCACCGGCACGATCCAGCGGCGCGGCTTGCGGGGCCGGGTGCCGTACCGGTCGGCGGGAGGCAGGCCCGGTGACGCCGCCGCGGCCTTCGCGTCACCGCCGGGCTCCGGCGCGGGCTGGCTCATGGTGGTCGCTCCCGGGGGGTACGTCGGAACAAATGTGGGTCGAATGGAACTATAGGTAACGAAGCCCCGACACCCGCGACCGAGAGCGACGGAGAACGAGACGTGAGTGGCCTTCGCCTCATGGCGGTGCACGCCCACCCAGACGACGAGTCCAGCAAGGGTGCCGCGACGACCGCCCGCTACGCAGACGAAGGACACGACGTCCTCGTCGTGACGCTGACCGGCGGAGAGCGCGGAAGCATCCTGAACCCGGCCATGGACACCCCCGGCGTCCTGGAGCGGATCCACGAGATCCGCCGCGAGGAGATGGCCGCCGCGGCGCGCGCGCTCGGCGTGCGTCAGCACTGGCTCGGATTCGTCGACTCGGGGCTGCCCGAGGGCGACCCGATGCCGCCGCTGCCCGAAGGCAGTTTCGCGCTGGTTCCGCTGGAGGAGGCCACCGAGGCCCTGGTGCGCGTGGTGCGCGAGTTCAAGCCGCACGTGATGACCACCTACGACGAGACCGGCGGCTACCCGCACCCCGACCACATCCGCTGCCACGAAGTGTCGATGGCGGCGTTCGAGGCGGCCGGGGATCCCGAGCGCTTCCCCGAGGCGGGGGAGCCGTGGACGCCGCTCAAGCTGTACTACGACCACGGCTTCAGCATGCGGCGGATGGAAGCCTTCGCCGCGGAGTACGAGCGTCTCGGCGAACCGTTCCCGATGCAGGAATGGCTGGACCGGATGCGCAAGTACGCCGCAGAGCGCGGTGACATGTTCGCCCGGATCACCACCCAGATCGAGTGCGCCAAGTACTTCCCGCAGCGCGACGACGCCTTGCGCGCGCACGCGACGCAGATCGACCCCAACGGCGCGTTCTTCGCCGTTCCGCTGGAGATGCAGCAGCGGTTGTGGCCGACCGAGGAGTTCGAGCTGGCCAAGACCCGGGTGCGCACCGAGCTGCCGGAGACCGACCTGTTCGCGGGCATCGAGGACGAGCGGTCGTGACGCTGGTCCTGCTCGCCCAGACGCCCGGGACGCCGACCGGCCCCGAGTTCGGTAAAGCGTCGCCGCTGGGTCTGGTCATCGTCCTGCTTCTGCTGGCGGGGACCTTCCTGCTGATCCGCTCGATGAACCGGCACATCAAGGGCCTGCCCGCGACGTTCGAGCCCGAGCACCCCGAACCGGACCAGGAAGCCGACGAGGGGACCGAGCACGGCATCACCCGTCGTGCCGACGGGACCGAAGGCGCGGGCCCGGGAGGGCGCGCCGAATCGAGCTGACCGGGCGCTGAGCCCGCTGATCCGCTCTTTGTCACTCTTCCGCGCTCTCTTTCGTCGATGAGGTAGTCGCGGCACGAACCACGGCCCGTCCCGTCCGGAGGGCCTGCTCACGCATTCGTCGCTCGCGGCTGCTTCCGAACGCTGAGAGTCAGGACGAGCAATGACATTCGACGAACTGCGCGCCGCGCTGCCCGGTCGCGTGCTGGTGGCCGGTGACGAGGGTTTCCGAGCCGCGGCCAGGCCGTGGACGACGACGGTTACCCAGCCGGTGGCCGCCGTGGTGCGGGCCGGTGACGCGGGCGACATCGCGGCCGTCGTCCGGTACGCCGCCCGCGTCGGCGCGCCGGTGGTAACCCAGCCGACCGGTCACGGCGCGTCCGGCGGAGTGCCCGACGCGATCCTGGTGCGCACCGGGGAGCTGGACGACATCGAGATCGATGCCCGGCGGCGGGTGGCGCGCGTCGGCGCCGGGGCGGCGTGGGGCCGGGTGCAGGCCGCCGCTGCCAGGCACGGCTTGACCGGCCTGGCGGGCAGCAATCCGGTGGTCGGCGTCACCGGCTACACGCTCGGTGGCGGTATGGGCTGGTTCGGCCGCAAGTACGGCTGGGCGAGCGACGCCGTGCGCGCGTTCGAGGTGGTGGACGCCGACGGCGCTCGGCGGCGGATCACGGCCCAGGACGATCCGGACCTGTACTGGGCGCTGCGCGGCGGCGGTGGCGACTTCGCCGTGGTGACGGCGCTCGAGTTCGACCTGTTTCCCGTGCCGGAGCTGTTCGGCGGCCGCACGCTGTGGCCCGAAGCGCGGATCCGCGAGGTCTTCGACGTCTTCCAGGAGATCACCGCGGACGCGCCCGATGACCTGAGCGTGTGGTTCCAGCGCTTGCAGATCCCGGACGCACCGCCCATGGTCGGCCTGGACGCGGTGTACCTCGGTGATCCGGATCGCGGGCGTGCGTTGCTCGCGCGGCTCGACGCCATCGGGAACCCGATTCTCGACCGGCGCGGCGTTTTCGGGCCCGCCGATATCGGCGCGGTCACCGGCGAACCGACGGACCCGAGCCCGTCGCTGTCGCGTGCCGAGCAGCTCACCGATCTCGGCGACGCCGTGGTGAAGACCCTGATCGATGAGCCGGTCGCGCCGCTGGCGAACGTGCAGATCCGGCACCTGGGCGGCGCCATGGCCACCGCCCGGCCGGACGGGGGCGCGCGCGGCCCGATCGCGGAGCCGTACCTGCTCTATTGCCTCGGTCTCGGGCTGCCGCACCTCGCCGACGCGGTGACCGCGCGGCGCACCGCCCTCGTCGACGCGGTGAGCGGGCAGATCAGCGGCAGCAAGCCGTACACCTTCCTCACACCCGGCGAAACCGCCTCGGCCGCTTTCGATTCCGCGACGCTCACCCGGCTGCGCGAGATCAAACGCGCCCGGGACCCGCACGGCGTTATCCGGGCCAACTATCCGGTGCTCGGATAGACCCGCTCGGCGGGGCCGAGACCGGCTGGTGGTCTCGCTCCCGCCGCAGTTCGGTAGGGGCCCGGTCGGAAGAAAGGTGGCGAGCAGAGAAGCACACCGCCGGCAACTATCCGGGTGCAAGGTGGTGTTCGCATTACCGCGCACTTGTCGGCGTCCTGTGTTACCAATTCAGCCAAACCGCTCGACCGAAGGATGCTCATGGACAACGTGATCGGACAGATCGACCGTGCACTGGATGCGACCGGAGCGATCGTCGCCGCCGTGGGAGGAGCGGGTCTGGCAGCGCCGACGCCGTGCCGGGAGTGGGATGTCCGCGCCGTGCTCAACCACACCGTGGGCGGCATGCACATCTTCGCGGCAGCGCTGAGCGGCACGGACGCGGGGGCCGAGCACGAATCCGACTGGCTCGGCGGTGATCCGCAGGGCGCGTACGCCGCGGCGGCCGAGGTGGACCGCGCCGCCTGGCACCGGCTCGACGCCCTGGACGGCACGGTGGCCATCTCGCTCGGGGAACTGCCCGGTCCCGTGGCGGCACTGGTGCATCTCACCGAGCTCCTCGTGCACGGCGTCGATATCGCGGTGGCCATCGATCGGCCGGATCTGGCCGACGACGAGCTATGTGGCGAACTGCTCGCCACCATGCAAGCAATGGGAGGCATCGACACCTTCCGCGGGCCCGGCATTTTCGGGCCCGAAGTCGCGGTCGCCGACGACGAACCGGCGCACCGTCGGTTGTTGGCGTACGTGGGTCGAGAAGTACTTGCCCGAACCGCCTAGTCGGCGGGAACGAGCCCATCCGTCGCGGCAGGGGGCTTGCGCACTCCATCCGGTTTGCCGTGAATTCCCCATAGGGCGCCGGTACCCGTTCGGCTGCGTGATCGGAAATGACTCCGAGCCAAATATCCCACTGATAATCAATATTCGCATTTCCCGTGCGGGAGCGGCCGAACCGAAATCGGCCGCTCCCGCACGGCACATTGGACGCCCGAAATCTCCAGGCGACGAAATACCGGCCCGAGCGAATCGAGCCCGACGAATCCGAGGACCCTGCCGTGGACCGCTCTACCGATCGAGCCACCGGATCGCACCGATCCGACGGGGCGTAGGCCGTCTGGTGGGTTCGTACCGCGGCGGCGAGGGCGCCCGGCTGTCTCAGCGGTGACGTAGCCGTTCGCGGCGGATGTCAGCACCACGAGTCGAGCCGTGCCGCCCGCGCGGCGCCGGAATGCGCCGTACGGTGGAGCCATGAACCGGCTCGGAGAGGCGACGTCCCCGTACCTGCGCCAGCATGCGGACAACCCGGTGCACTGGCGGGAATGGGATGCCGAGGCACTGGCCGAAGCGCGCGAGCGGGACGTGCCCGTCCTGCTCTCGGTGGGGTACGCGTCCTGTCACTGGTGCCACGTCATGGCGCACGAGTCGTTCGAGGACACGGCCACGGCCGAGCAAATGAACGAGAACTTCGTCTGCGTGAAGGTCGACCGGGAGGAGCGGCCCGATCTGGACGCGGTGTACATGAACGCCACGGTCGCGATGACAGGTCAGGGTGGCTGGCCGATGACCTGCTTCCTCACCCCCGACGGCGAACCGTTCTACTGCGGCACCTACTACCCGAAGCTTCCGCGCGGTGGCATGCCGTCGTTCACCCAGTTGCTCACCGCGATCACCGAGACCTGGCGCACCCGGCGAGACGAGGTGAACCAGGCCTCCGCGCAGGTGGCGGCGGCCCTGCGCGACCAGACGGCGGGACTGCCCGACACGGACCTGACGATCACCCCCGAGCTGCTCGCCCACGCCGTCGCCGCCGTGCTGCGCGACGAGGACGCCGAGCACGGCGGGTTCGGCGGCGCCCCGAAATTCCCGCCGTCGGCGCTGTTGGAGGGACTGCTGCGGCACTGGGAGCGGACCGGTGACGGCGCGGTGATCGACGTGGTGGCCCGCACCGCCGAGGCGATGGCACGCGGCGGCATCTACGACCAGCTGCGCGGCGGATTCGCGCGGTATTCGGTCGACGCCGCATGGGTCGTGCCGCATTTCGAGAAGATGCTCTACGACAACGCGCAGCTGCTGCGCGCCTACGCGCACCTGGCCCGGCGCAGCACCCCGGCGCCTCCGGAGTCGTTGTCGCGGCGGGTGACCCGGGAGATCGTACGGTTCCTGCTCGACGACCTGGGGACCGCGCAGGGCGGCTTCGCCTCCGCGCTGGACGCCGACACCCACCTGGAGCCCGGCAAGCCTGGTGTCGAGGGCGCGACGTACGTGTGGACGCCCGCCGAGCTGGCCGGTGAACTCGGGCCGATCGACGGGGCGTGGGCGGCCGGATTCTTCGGCGTCACCACCGCCGGAAACTTCGAACAGGGCACTTCCGTGCCGACCAGGTACGTCGACCCCGCCACGGCGGAGGACGCCGCGCGGGTGGAACGCGTCCGAGCGGCGTTGATCGCCGCCCGCGACCGCCGCCCACAGCCGGACCGGGACGACAAAGTGGTCACCGCGTGGAACGGAATGGCGATCACCGCGCTGGCCGAGGCCGCGGCCGCACTGGACGAGCCGGAGTGGACCGCCGCCGCTGTCCGGTGCGCGCGCTTCCTGCTGGCCGAGCACGTGGTGGACGGGCGGCTGCGGCGCGCATCGCTCGGCGGCGTCGCAGGCGCCGCGCCCGGCATCCTGGAGGATCACGCCTGGCTGGTCACCGGCCTGCTCGCGCTGCACCAGGCCACCGGTGAACTCGGCTGGCTGGAAGACGCCCAGCGCTTGCTGGACCTCGCGATCGAGCACTTCGCCGACCCGGACCAGCCGGGCAGCTGGTTCGACACCGCCGACGACGCCGAAACCCTCGTCGCCCGCCCGCGTGACCCGGTCGACGGCGCCACTCCCGCGGGCGCCTCCGCGCTGGCCGAAGCGCTGCTCACCGCCGCGGCCACGAGCGACCCCGAACGAGCCCTCCGCTACCGCGAACTCGCCGACCGCACCGTCGGGCGCGGTGCGATCGTGCTGGCGCGCGCGCCCCGTTCTGCGGGTCAGTGGCTCGCCGTCGCGGAGGCGGCCCTGCGCGGTCCCTTGCAGGTCGCCATCGCCACCGCCGAACCGGCCGCCCGGCCTACCGAATTGCTCGCCGCGGCTCGTTCGGCCGCCCCGGGTGGCTCGGTCGTTCTCGCCGCCGCGCCGAACACCGTGCCGCTCCTCGCTGACCGGCCCTTGGTCCGTGACGCGGCGGCAGCCTACGTCTGCCGTGGCTCCGTGTGCGACCTCCCGGTCTCCACTCCGGACCAGCTCCGGGCGGCGCTCCAGCGGAACTAGCGGCAATGAGGCGATCGATGAGTTCCCGCTTCGAGGGAGCCGGGGGCTAACGACGAGGTGGGGCGTCGAGTTCGGTGTCCGGTGTCCTGGCGCCCTCGGGCTCGGGTGCCGCGGTGTGGATTTCGATGACGGGATTGGTGTCCGGCGGCAGCTCGGGCTGATCGGTGCGGGTGTTCGTGGACTCGGGCCGCGTGCCGGAGCTGTCGATGTCGGTCCAGCAGACCGTCGGCTCCTTCATGCCGCGTAGCACGATGGTGTCGTAGAACGTCCATTTGGCGCGTTCGTGTTCCGCGCCGGCTTCGATCACCGCTTGGCTCACCAGGATCCGCCGCGGCACCTCCTTGGCCGCCGTGGTCAGGCGGGCGGCCTCGTTGACCGCGTCGCCGATCACCGTGAACTCGAGCCGGGTGTCGGAGCCGACGTCGCCCGCGAAGACCGGTCCGCGCGCGACGCCGATCCCGATGTCGAGTTCGCCGGTGGCGAGCACCTCGTCCCGGATGCGCCGCGCCGCCCGCAGAGCCGGGGTCGCGTTGTCGCGCAGCGCGATCGGCGCACCGAAGACACACAGTGCCGCGTCGCCCTCGAACTTGTTGACCAGGCCGTTGTTCTCCTCGGTCGCCGCGACGACGATCGCGAGCAGCCGGTTGAGTTTGGCCACGAACTCCTGCGGTGGCAGCCCGGTGGACAGCTCCACCGACCCGGTCACGTCGACGAACAACGCCGACACCTCGCGCACGTCGCCGGTGAGGTCCGCTCCGCCCGCGAGCGCGCGCTCGGCCACCTCCGTCCCGACATGCCTGCCGAACACCTCCCGCATCCGGTCGCGTTCGCGCAGGTTCGCGGCCAGCTCGTTGACCGAATGCTCCAACCTGCCGATCTCGCTGGTACTGCCGATCGGCACCCGGGCTCCCCAGTCACCCTGGGCGATCCGGTCCAGGGCCTGACGCAGGGTGCGCATCGGCGCGGCGACCGCGCGAGCGAGGAATGCCGTGGCCAGCGCACCGACGCCGATGCCGACCCCGGACAGGTAGATGGCGGTGCGCACCCGGTCGGACGCGGCCGCCGCCGGGTCGGCCAGCACGACGATCAGCATGAGCAGCGGAAGCGCCGCCGCCACGGCCCAGGTCAGCACGACCCGCACCAGCACGGAGGAACTCCAGTGCATGGTCCAGCCGAGCACTCGGGCCACCACCGGAATGGTGGGGCGGATCAACCGGTCCACGATCAGGAAGGTGACCGCCGCCGACTCGAAGGCGCCGATCGTGAACAGCGCCGCCGTCACGCCGGGGTCGTTGTGCGGGCTCAGCTGCGCGAAGATCACGGTCGCCACAATCACGCCGGGGATCCACAGCGCGAGCGCGCGCATGGTGATGGCGACGGGCAGGTGCAGCAGGCGCCGCGCCTCCACCTCGGTCGGCTTGCGGGCGGCGTCGAGCCAGCCGAAGTACGTCTTGCGGTCGCGCACCGCCAGTACGATGCCCGCCACGAACCCGACGGCGGGGTAGATGCCGACGAAGGCCAGCGCCCGCGGCCAATCCGGGCCCAGCCTGCCGAGGAACCCGTTCAGCCACAGCTGGGTGACGATCACCGCGAGGCCGCTGAGATTCGCCGTGGTGACCAGCGCGGCCAGACCACCCCTGGCTTTGAGCGCCCAGACGACGAGCTTCGCGATCATGGGATGCGCCCCTCCTCGTCCGACCTCCCCGTCGACTCTATGCGCTCAGCGCAAGACGACGAGCCAGACCGCGGCGTAATGGGTCAGTGCCGCGAGCACCGTGGCCGCGTGGAAGAACTCGTGGTGGCCGAAGACCTCCGGCCACGGGTTCGGCCACTTGGTGGCGTAGAGGATCGCGCCGCCGCTGTAGAAGAGGCCACCGATGAGCAGCAGAATCAGCGGCGCGATGCCGATCTGGTTGTTCAGCTGTCCGGCCACCGGCACGATGGCCCAGCCGAGCAGCAGATACAGCGGAACGCCTACCCAGCGGGGAGCGGTCGGCCACAGGAGTTTCAGCGCCACTCCGGCCAGCGCGCCCGCCCAGACCACGGCCAGCAGGGTCTGTCCGGTGCGTCCGGGCAAGCCGAGCAGGGCGAAGGGGGTATAGCTGCCCGCGATGAACAGGAAGATCATCGAGTGGTCGGCTCGCTTCATCCGGATGCGGGCGCGAGCGGTCGGCCAGGTCACCCGGTGGTAGACGGCGCTGACGCCGAACAGCCCGCACACGGTGAGCCCGTAGATCAGCGTCGACCATCCAGCGGTCGCCGAGATCGTCGCGGCGGTGGCGATCAGCACGACCGCCGCGATCGCCGCGACGCCGACGGCCCAGGTATGGATCCAGCCCCGCATGCGCGGCTTGACCAACGCCTCGGCGAGCGCTTCGCCCGCCGAGCCGGGAACCGGCGTGACCGGTGCCGAGTGGGTGGCGCCGACCGATTCGGACACGAGTACCTCCTCGAGGGGCAGCCGGACGAGTCTGTTCGCGGCCCCGCGCCGGACCCGGTATCGACGAGCCGGCTAACCCGTCAGTAACCTACGCAACCGTAACTTGCGCGCTTCCGGCCACTCTACCGGCCTATCGCGGTCGATGCCGTGATCGTGCCCCCGAGGCGTAGGGTTGCCCGCGTGGAACTTCCGAGTCAGGTGCGGGGTCTGCCGTATCGCATCTACGAGGCCCGGCTGTCCAGGCAGCTGGCCGGCAAACAACATCCCCGGCACGTCGCGGTGATGTGTGACGGCAATCGCCGCTGGGCGCGGGAGAACGGTTTCACCGACGTCAGTCACGGCCACCGGGTCGGCGCGCTCAAGATCGCCGAGCTGGTCGGCTGGTGCGAGGCCGAGGGCATCGAGATGGTGACCGTCTACCTGCTGTCCACCGAGAACCTGCAGCGCGATCCCGACGAACTGGAGACGCTGTTCGAGGTGATCACCGACGTGGTCGAGGAGCTGTCGGCGCCGGAGCAGAACTGGAGCGTGCGCATCGTCGGCTCGCTCGACGGCTTCCCCGAGCTGATCGCCAAGCGGCTGCGCACCGCGGCCGAGCGCACCGACGGCCGCGACGGGGTGCACGTCAACGTCGCGGTCGGCTACGGCGGCAGGCAGGAGATCACCGACGCGGTGCGCTCGCTGGTCCGCCAGGAGATCGCCGCGGGTGAAACCGGCGAGGACCTGGTCCAGTCGATCACCGTGAACGCCATCGGCCAGCACCTCTACACCTCCGGTCAGCCCGACCCCGACCTGGTCATTCGCACGTCCGGTGAGCAGCGGCTGTCCGGATTCCTGCTGTGGCAGAGCGCATACTCGGAGATATGGTTCACCGAGGCGTATTGGCCGGAGTTCCGCCGGGTGGATTTCCTGCGGGCGCTGCGCGACTTCGCCGCGCGCCATCGCCGTTTCGGCGTCTGAGTCGATCTCGGCCCGGTGAATTCGGCGCCACCTCCGCCGTTGTCGCGTACCGTGCGGTCTCATGAGCGCGTTCGGCCAACGGCCCGCCGAAGCCGTCCGGCGCGAATCGGGCGACTTCATCAGCTATGCCGACTTCGGTAGACGCTTCCTGGAGTACGCCGCCTCCGAAGAGCGAATCTCCGGCGCGTTCGGACAGTTGACCGGCACGGCCTTCGATTTCGGCCCGATCGGCGTCGGTCCGGGCCGCCTGGCCAAGGTGACCGCGGAGGTTCAGCTCGGCGCGTCCCGGCTGCGCCGGCACGGCGAAGAGACGATCGCGTTCGAGCTGATCATCCCGCTCGAGGTCGACCTGCTGCTGGACTTGACGGTCGATCGGCACCGCTTCCACGTCGAGGGCACCGTGCACCTGCACCTGACGGTGCGCACGGCCCCGCCACTGCGGGTGGTGATCGATATCGCCGAACCGCGGCCGGCCGACGTGCGCGTCGACGTGGCCGCCGCCACCAAGCGCGGGCAGCTGCTGCGCATCCTCGCCAGCGTCGATCACGAGATCAAGCGTTTCGTCGCCCGCTACATCTCCGCCGAGATCCGTAAGCCGCACATAGCCGCGGTCCGCGATATCGATGTCGCCCGGCGTCTGGACGAGGCGTGGAAATTGTAAGCGGAATCACAATTTCCGGAGCCGCAGCCGGTTGATGCTGTGATCGGCGTCCTTGCGCAGCACCAGGGTGGCGCGCGGACGGGTGGGCAGAATGTTCTCCACCAGATTCGGCCGGTTGGTGTTGTTCCAGATCTCCTGCGCCGCGGCGGTGGCCTGTTCGTCGGTGAATCCGGAGTAGTGGTGGAAATGCGCGTTCGGATCGGCGAAAGCGGTGTTGCGCAGGGTCAGAAACCGTTGCACGTACCACTTCTCGATGTCCTCGATGCGCGCGTCGACGTAGATCGAGAAGTCGAACAGATCCGAGACCATCAGGCGCGGACCGGTCTGCAACACGTTCAAACCCTCCACGATCAGAATGTCGGGCTGGCGCACGCAGTGCTGCTTGCCCGACACGATGTCATAGGAGATGTGCGAATAGACCGGTGCGCAGACTTCGGCCGCACCGGATTTCACCTCGGTGACGAACCGCAGCAGCTTGCGGCGGTCGTAGCTCTCCGGGAATCCCTTGCGGTGCATGATGCCGCGCCGGGTGAGTTCCGCGGTGGGATAGAGAAATCCGTCGGTGGTGACCAGGTCGACCCGCGGGTGATGGTCCCAGCGGGCCAGCAGCGCCTGCAACACGCGCGCGGTAGTCGACTTACCCACCGCGACACTGCCCGCGACGCCGATCACGAACGGTACCTGCTGGTCGGGATGGGTTTCGCCGAGGAAGGTCGCGGTCGCGGCGAACAGCCGCTGACGGGCGGCCACTTGCAGGTGGATGAGACGAGCGAGCGGAAGATAGACCTCCGCGACTTCCTCGAGATCGATCTGTTCCCCGAGACCGCGCAGGCCGATCAGTTCTTCCTCGGTGAGCACCAGGGGAGTCGATTTACGCAGGGTCCGCCACTGTTTCCGGTCGAATTCCACGTAGGGACTCGGCTCGCTCATTCGTGCCACTTACCCGACGCTCCATTTCGGCAAACACGCACAGTGCGGGTGCGGATCCGGTGAGATTCGGTCTAGCTGTCGCCGCATGACCGAATTCTGCTCCGCGTCAACATCGTGGGATGAGTGGGGTACCACTACCCGTTGGTAACCGACTCGATGCCCCAGGTGTGAACCGCTAATGTCGGCTGGCATGGATGCGCATCCGCTCGTGACCGAATACTTGCGGCTCGGCCTCGCCTTCGACCGGCTGGAGGAAGGGTTCGTCGACGCCTATACCGGCGATCCCGCCCTGCGCCGCGAGGTGCAGAACGCGCCCGCGCCGCAGCCGCGTGAGCTGGCTCGCCGTGCCGCCGAGTTGCGCGCCGCGGTGCCGGAGGCCGGGGTGGCGCCGCAGCGCGCCGAATTCCTCGACGTGCACCTGCGCGCGCTGGAATGTTCCGGGCGGAAGTTCGCCGGGGACGACATCGGGTTCGTCGAGGAGGTCAGCGCCTACTTCGACGTCGATATCGCGCCCGGCGACGTGGACGACTACCGCGACGCGCACCGGCAGATGGACGAGGTGCTCGCGGGGGACGGTCCGCTGACCGAACGGGTGGCCGCGCACCGCAAGGCCGATGAGATCCCGCCCGAGCGCCTACAGGTCTGCGTCGAGGCGTTCTCCGGCGCGCTGCGCGAGTTGGTCCGCGCCCGCTACCCGCTGCCCGACCACGAGCACGTCACCTACGAGGTGGTCGGGGACAAGCCCTGGTCCGGGTTCAACTACTACCTGGGCAACTACCACTCCCGGGTCGCGATCAATTCCGACCTGAAGCAGCACATGGCGCACCTGCCGCAGCTGATCGCGCACGAGTCCTACCCGGGCCACCACACCGAGCACTGCCGCAAGGAGGCCGGGCTGGTCGCCACCGGGCAGGCCGAGCAGACATTGTTCCTGGTGAACACGCCGCAGTGCCTGATGGCCGAGGGGCTCGCGGATCTGGCGCTGCGCTCGATCGTCGGACCCGGCTGGGGCAAGTGGGCGCAGGAGATCTACGCGGACCTGGGGCTGCGCTTCGACGGCGAACGAGCCGAACGCCTTTCGAACGCCTCCGCCAAGCTGCTGAGCGTGCGCCAGGACGCCGCTCTGCTGCTGCACGATCGGGGACGTTCGCATGACGAGGTGGCGGAGTTCCTGCAGAAATGGAACCTGACGACGCCCGAGCGGGCGCGCCAGTCGCTGCGCTTCCTGTCCTCGCCGCTGTGGCGGGCGTACATCTCCACCTACGTCGAGGGGTATCGGCTGCTGGGCGGGTGGCTCGATCGCGCGGTCGACGCCGAGGACCGGGCCGACCGCTTCCGCAGGCTGCTCGACGAGCCGCTCACGCCGGGAGCATTGCGCGCGGCCGCGTGAGCCGGTGGGCGGCGGGAGCGGGCCGAGCGGTTATCGGATGACCACTCGGCGCACCGTCGCTCGTCACGGCTCGTGTCCGATCCCGCCGGGCCTACGCGGTCGCGGGTTCAGGCGTCCGCGAACGTGATACGCACGGAAATCGGGTCGCTCTCCAGGGCTTTCATGGTTCGTTCGGCGACCGCGGCCTTGACCCGCCCCGTGGCGAACGTGCGCGAGCGGGCCACCACGTCGTCCTCCGGCACGAAGGCGGCCGTGCCGGTATGCCAGTGGCTGCCCTGGCGCAGCCGCACGTGCGGGTCGGCGGCGATGTTGCGGGCCCACCCGGAGCGGTAGCCGTGCTGCGAGATCAGCCACGCGCCCGCCTCGTCGATCGACGCGGTGACCGGCACCCGCCGCGGCCGACCCGACCGCGCGCCGACGGTCTCCAGTTCGGCGATCAGCGGCGACCGGACGCCGAGCCGGTCGAGCAGGCCGACGGCCGGGTTGACCAGGTAACGGCCGATCAGGCGTTCGCGCCGGAATTTGCGTACCGCGGCGCTCGGTGTTCGTGCGGCCATGGCAGTGCTCCTCGGGTCACTGTTGTGCGCGGAAGATGACGCAGGTGGTGGTGGCGTGCGCGACCAGGCGGCCCTGCTCGTCGACCACCCGTCCCTCGGCGGTCGCGGTGGTGCGCCCGACGTGGATCGTGGTGCCGGTGGCGGTGAGCCGCCGGCCGCCGGTCGGCACGGCCCGGATGTAGTTGATCTTCAGCTCCAGCGTCGTGTACCCGACGCCGGGCTCCAGCGTGGTGTGCACCGCGCAGCCCATCACCGAGTCGAGCAGGGTCGCGCAGATGCCGCCGTGGGTGGTACCGAGCGGGTTGGCGAAGTCGGGCCGGGTGCGCAGCGCGAAGACCACCTTGCCGTGTTCGAGTTCGTCGACCTCCATGCCGAGCAGATCGCCGATGAACGGCGGGCGATCCGTCCGGCTCATCGCGGTGCGCAGGAGTTCCAGACCGGACAGTCGCGCCGGGTCGACCGTGGCTTCGGACATCAATCCCATCCTTTCGATGAACCGATCGGTCCACATCTGAGATGATTGCAACATGGACCGATCGGTTCACGCAACCCTCGAGCAAGGAGTTCGCATGACCGCAGGGCCGCGCGCCAGGCTGATCGAGAGCGCCATCGAACTGGTCCGCGAGCAGGGTGTGCACGCCGCGGGACTGGCCACCCTGCTGGAACGCAGCAACGCCTCACGCAACTCGCTCTACCAGCACTTCCCGGCGGGGAAGAGCGAGCTGGTCGAAACCGCCACCCGGGTGGCGGGCGCGCGGATCGGCGAGGTGATCGACAAGGTCACCGCCGCGCCGCCGCGCCGCTGGTTCGATTCGCTGCTCGGCTGGTGGGTGCCCGCGCTGCGGAAGACCGGCTATCGCGCCGGGTGCCCGGTCGTGGGGGCGGCGCTGGCCGAGTCCGAGCCCCGGGTGCAGGCGGCCGCGGGAGAGGTGTTCGCCGCCTGGCACGAGCGGCTCGGCTCGGCGCTGGTCTCGGCGGGCATGACCGCCGCCGACGCGCGCTCGTTCAGCAGTTTCGCGTTCAGCGCGATGGAGGGAGCGATCATCCAGGCGCGGGCCATGAAGTCCACACGCCCGCTGGAAGACGCGCAGCGGCATCTCGCGGCGCTGTTGGAGAGCTACCTCCCGGAGGACGACGACTCCCGCTGACCACGGGGGGGCGGCGTGCGCAGGGAGTGTCGCACGTCACGGCTGTGCCGCACGACGAGCCGGCGGGGTGAACCCCCTGCTCGAGGGCCGGGCCCGCGGCCCATAGACTGAGGTCGTGACGCAGACGACCGCCTCTGTCAATTCCCAGTCTCTCGGTGAGCTCGATCCGGAGCTCGCTGCCGCGATGGCAGGCGAGCTCGCCCGCGAACGCGACACACTCGAGATGATCGCCTCGGAGAACTTCGTGCCGCGCGCGGTGCTGCAGGCGCAGGGCAGCGTGCTCACCAACAAGTACGCCGAGGGTTACCCGGGGCGGCGCTACTACGGCGGCTGCGAGCACGTGGACGTGGTGGAGACCCTGGCGCGCGACCGCGCCAAGGAGCTGTTCGGCGCCGAATTCGCCAACGTGCAGCCGCATTCCGGCGCGCAGGCCAACGCCGCGGTGCTGATGTCGCTGATGGACCCGGGCGACAAGCTGCTCGGCCTCGACCTCGCGCACGGCGGTCACCTGACCCACGGCATGCGCCTGAACTTCTCCGGCAAGCTCTACGAGGTGCACTCCTACGGGGTGAGCAAGGAAGACCACCGCGTCGACATGGACGAGGTGCGCGAGATCGCCCTGCAGGCGCGTCCGAAGGTGATCGTGGCGGGCTGGTCGGCCTACCCGCGCCATCAGGACTTCGCGGCGTTCCGCTCGATCGCCGACGAGGTCGGCGCGTACCTGTGGGTGGACATGGCGCACTTCGCAGGCCTCGTCGCCGCCGGTCTGCACCCCTCGCCGGTGCCCTACGCCGACGTGGTGTCCTCCACCGTGCACAAGACCCTCGGCGGTCCGCGCTCCGGCCTCATCCTTGCCAAGCAGGAGTACGCGAAAAAGCTGAACAGCGCGGTGTTCCCGGGCCAGCAGGGCGGTCCGCTCATGCACGCCATCGCCGCCAAGGCCGTCGCCTTCAAGATCGCCGCGGGCGAGGAGTTCAAGAATCGTCAGGAACGCACCCTGTCGGGCGCGAAGATCCT
This sequence comes from Nocardia sp. NPDC047648, assembly GCF_040642815.1. NCBI lineage: Bacteria > Bacillati > Actinomycetota > Actinomycetes > Mycobacteriales > Nocardiaceae > Nocardia > Nocardia sp. NPDC047648. The sequence goes on from NZ_JBEYSX010000004.1 coordinate 293,532, forward strand.
GGCCGAGCGGCTCACCGCCGCCGACGTCAAGGACAAGGGCGTCAGCGTGCTCACCGGCGGCACCGACGTGCACCTGGTGCTGGTCGACCTGCGCAACTCCGAACTCGACGGCCAGCAGGGCGAGGACCTGTTGCACGAGATCGGTATCACCGTGAACCGCAACGCCGTTCCGTTCGACCCGCGGCCCCCGATGGTCACCTCCGGCCTGCGGATCGGCACCGCCGCCTTGGCCACCCGTGGCTTCGGCGACACCGAGTTCGCCGAGGTCGCCGACATCATCGCGAGCGCGCTGGCCGGCAACGCCGACCTGGACGCACTCCGCGCCCGGGTGAGCAAGCTGGCGCAGGACGTTCCGCTGTACGACGGCCTGGAGGACTGGCGCCTGCTGGGCTGACGCCGGGTTCCGCGCAGCGGCGCGAGGTGAACCGCGAGTGACACAGCCGGGAGTTCCCTTCTCGGGAAATGCCGCGACCATGTGCCACTCGTCGCCGCCGGGGCGAGCGGGATCACCGGTCCAGGCGCGCCTTGGCCCGCACGATCGACTCGTCCAGGTATCGGGTGATGTCGGCGCTGGTGCCGGGGCGGATCATCAGAGCGCGATTGGCGGGCACCTCGCAGTAGCGGCCATCGGCCGTGTCGATCCAGCGGAGGCGGCCGGTGCGCAGCGGTTCGGCGTTGCGCGGGCCGAGTAGCACGACCGCGGTCCCGCGAGTGGTGCACGATTGCCGCCAGAAACGCCGGTAGCGTTCCTTGGCCTGACTGGCCGGCGCGTTTCCGAACACATCGGGGCGATCGTCGTTCAGGTCGTCGAGCAGGAAGCTCTTCTCGCCGACCGTTCCTGCCGGGGTGTCCGGCAGCAAGCGCGCCAATTCGGTGGCGAGCTGATCGGTTCGGTAGCGGCGCAACCGGACTCGGCCGCCGTCCGGGCCCGGCGCCTGCACGGCGAGCACCCCGGATCCGGTGCGTGTCCCAGCGGCGACGGCGCGCAGTTCGACGCCCTCGCGCGTGTTGTCGTAACCGAACAGTTCGATGCGCCAGTCGGGACCGGCGAGCGTGGTGATCGCGCTGCGCAGGGGCAGACGCTCGTCGCGGCCCAGCTCGGCGCGGAACTGCCGTTGATACTCCCGGTACTCGTGCAGACCGGGGAACCGGCTGGTGAATCGGAACGGGAACGGCATGCGATCCAGCCCTGTGCCGAACCAGGCCGCGGCGAACTGCTCGGCCGACAGCGACCACTGCGCCGTCATTTCTCGCCCAGCGCGGGCGGCACGGTCGGCTGCACTTCGCCGAGCAATTCCTTCGCGTGTTCCTCGGTGCGCAGGTACTTCGGCGACTTGTGTTCGTCGTCGTCGGTGCGCCTGCCACGCAGCCCCGGAGGGACCATGCCCGAGTACCCCGCGCCGCCGGGCGCTGCCGGACGTCCCACCGTGCTGGTCTGCGGATTCGCCACCCCGGGGGTAGTGGGTTGGGCAGGACGAGAAGTGCCCGACCGCGCCTCGTTGTCCGCGACGCCCGGAGTTCCGGCCGCACCGGGCGTGGCCTGCCGGGCCGGTGTGCCGTTCGGTCTGCCGTCGAACGCTGTGGGGACGACGGCGGCGGGTGCGCTGGTAGGGGGAGGCGCGGACACGAACGGCGTGCCCGAGGTTGTCGTCGTCTGTGCGCTTGTAGTGGATACCGGTGTTGTGGTCGCCGTGTCGTGGCCTTGTGCGACGGCCTGTGGCGTGGTCGTTTCCGAGGTGTCCTCCTCCGCAGGCTGCGCAGGCTCGTCCGAGGTGCCTTCCTCCGCCACATCAGCGGCCGAGGTGGTTCCTTCGGACGAAGGCTCGTCACCGGAGGAAGAGGTGTCGGTGGGGCGGTCGGCGTCCACCGGCTGTGCACCCACATCGGAGTTCACAGCCATACCGGTACCCGTCTCGATTCCCGTCGGCGTCGTGGCGGCGGGACCCACCGGTGGCGGCAGCGTGGGAATGGCCGGAGCGGTCGCCCCGTACGGCTGGATGTACTGGGTGTTCATCTCGTCGCGGGCCTGTTCCTCACGCGAGTTGCGCTGTTCGGCATTCCCCGCGCCTGCCGAGGCGTCCACCAATTCCGGCACCGAAGCCTTGAATTTGGCCGCCGCGTCCGCTGCCGCCGACAGTGGCAGGCTCTGCGCGCCGAGGGCCTCGCCGAGTTCGCCCACCCGCGCCGCGTAGTCCCGCACACCGCGCACCGCGCTGTCGGCCGCCGCGCCCTCCCAGTTCTGTTCCACCGCGTTCTTGATCGCGTTCTCGAACTGCTGCCCTGCGTTCGTGACCGCCGCCGCGATGGCCGACCACGCCGCGAACGCCCCTTCGAGCCCGGCCGGATTCATCGCGTCGGCGGCCTGCTTGATCTCCGCGTGCGAGAAACTGTGCGCGTTCTCCGGATTGGTGATCGCGCGGCCGTCGGTCTGTCTCATGATCGCTTCCCCCCGTGTTCAGCTGCCCGCTGGCAGCAGTGGTGCGATTGCTCGGGCGATATCGGTGGCGTTGTCACACGGTGACAGTTTGCGTGGGTGCTTGCCGCTCGGGTCATCGACGAGGATGTACAGGGAGCCGTCGTGCATCTCGACGTTGATCGTGCAGCCGCCGGGGACATCCGGTCGAGCTTCGTACCGCAACGCGTTTCGGCTTCCGACGGGAATTCCTGCGGCCGAGGGAAACTTCTCCTTCACCTGGTCGAGCGTCCCGTTGGTTGTTTGGATTGTGAAGCTGTACCCGGCTCGCGCCACATAGCGGCAGCCTTTCCAGCTGATGCCGCCGGTGCTGTTCTGCTTCGGTGCGGGCGGCAGCGCGTCCCACTGATGCTCGGTCAAGATCTGCGGCGTCAGGGCGGTGCAGGGATCGAACGCTGTCCGCGGGGCCGCCTCGGCGCTCGAGTTTGCCCCGGTGCCCGGAACATTCGCCCCCGTTGTCGATGTCGGCGGTGCCGATGACGTCGTCTCGCCGTCGCAACCGGTGAGCAGAACAGTCAGTACGGACGCGGCGACGAAACTCGCCATGGCCCAACGACGTGTGTATCCACGGCCGTTCATACGCGGAGTTCCCGCATCTTCGCTGCGAACTCGCTGTCGGTGCGTTGATAGGCGTCGCTGATCGCCTTGAACATGGCCCGGATCTCCTCCGCGACTGCGAGATACTCGTTCAGAGTGTCGTAGGCGTTGTTCGGGCCGCCGAACCCTTTCTCCCGGAACAGCCGGACCAGTTCTGCCGCCGACGACAGACGCGGATTGCCCTCGCCCAATCCCCACTGCGTCTGCTCGCCGAGTTCACGAGCATCCGCACGGGCGCCGGTGAGCTGGTCGATCAACTCCTGGCACGCCTGATCGATCTCCACGAACCCTTGCGGGTCCATCCGTACCCGCAGCGCCCCGGTTTTCGCAGCTTCGATGTACCCGGGAAACGGGCTGTCCGCCATCGCGGCCCCTTCCGTCAGTGCCGTCTGACCTTATAGACGCGTCCCGCCGCACTCCGGTTCCATCGAAACACAGCCGACTTCTCGGTGCGCCCCGTCGTGCCGCTCGTCGCCGACGGCGCGACGGTTCCGAACTGGGAGGTTGTGCCGAATCCCGATGGGCGCGGCCGATCCGATCGTTGTCAAGGCCGCTGACGAATGCTCAGCGCGGGTTCGCCGCGCCGACCAGTGCGGGGTAGTCCTTCAGATCGATGTCGTTGGCGGCGTTGTCGCTGTATTTCGTCATCAGCGCGAACAGCCGGGAATCGAAGAACCAGTTGCGCATCCTGATGCCGCGCGCGGTCTTCGGCGCCAGGAAACGACCGGCGTTGCTGTTGCCCGCGATCTTCGCGTAGCGCTTCATGATCTCGTCGTAGCGGGCGAACGCGAGGGCGTGATCGCCGCCGGCCGATGCCAACTCGCCCGCGATGACGTACGCGCCGACGACGGCGAGCCCGGTGCCGAACCCTCCGAGCGTGTTTCCGTATCCGGAGTCGCCGACCAGCGCGACACGTCCCTTGGTGTATCCGTCCGGCATGCGCACCTGGCTGATCGTGTCCATGTAGAAGTCGTCGAATCCGGCCAGCTCGGTGAGCATCCGCGGTACTTCCCAGCCCACTTCGGCGTAGGTCTCCGCGAGGATGCGGCGCTGGGCCGCGCTGTCGTCCCGGCCGTAGTCGAGTTCGGGGGAGGCGAACATGTACATCTGCTGTGCCTTCGGGCCGCCGCTGATCGCGAGTCGTCCGGGAGCGTTGTGGGCGTACGCGGTCACCCGCTCGCGTGGTCCGGTGGTCTCGCCGCTCCATGGGCTGGCGCCCGCGACGGCGTAGTAGTAACCGAGGTATTTCACGAAGTCGCGCTCGGGGCCGAACGCCAGCCTGCGGACCCGCGAGTGGATGCCGTCGGCGCCGAAGACGAGGTCGAAGGTGCGGGCCTCCGCGTGCTCGAACTCGACGTGGACGCCGTCCGCGTTCTCGGTGAGCGCGGTGATCGAATCGCCGAACAGGTATTCGCAGTGGTCTGCCGTGCGCCGGTAGAGGATCTCGGCCAGGTCGCCGCGCAGGATCTCGACGTCGCCGCCGGTGAAGTCGCCCGACATCAGGGCCAGCCGGGTGCCCTGCTCGTCCACGAACACGGTGTCGGTGGTGCCCGTCCTGCGTTGCTCGATGTCCTCCAGCACGCCCATCCGCTCCAGCACCGTGCGGTGGGTACGTCCTTTGAAGTCGATCGCCTGGCCCCCGGGGCGCAGCGCCGGAGCGCGCTCCACCACGGTGACCGCGAACCCGTATCGGTGCAGCCAGTAGGCCAGCGCGGGTCCGGCGACGCTGGCGCCGGAGATGAGAACGGTGGTGTTGCGCATGATGGAACTCCTGTCAGAATCTGCGTCCTACAGAAACTGTATCCGTCGGACTCGAATAAGAGTATGGTGGACACAGTTTCACGTCAAGACGTTCTCCGGAAGGATTTCGGGCATGCCGACACCGACCGCACTCGAATTGCTCTGGGGCACCGGTCAGCGCCCCAAGCGGGGCCCCAAACCAGCGCTGTCCTTGGAGCGGATCGTCGCGGAGGCCATCGAGCTGGCCGATGCCGAAGGACTGGCGCACCTGTCCATGCAGCGGCTGGCCGAGCGGCTCGGCTTCACGAAGATGTCGCTGTACCGCTACGTGCCCGGCAAGGCCGAACTCGTCGCGCTGATGCTGGACACGGCGCTGGGCGCGCCGCCGGAGATGAGCGCGGCCGTGGAGACGCCGCAGGACGCCTGGCGGGATCTGCTGGCCGTGTGGTGCGAGACGATCTACGAACGCTTCCGCGATCACCCCTGGTCGCTGGAGGCGTTGGTGGGCGCGCGGCCGATCGGCCCGAACGAGCTGGGCTGGATGGAAGCCGCGCTGGGCGCGCTCGCCGGGACCGGGCTCACCACCGCCGAACGCCTGGACACCATCGTGCTGCTGACCGGGCACGCCCGCAGCCTGGCGCAGCAGGTGCGGATGGCGGACGCCGAGGAGTTCGAGAAACAGATCGCGGGGCAGTTCGCCGAGATGGTGGCGGCCGCGGCCGAACGATACCCGGCCGCGGCCGCGGCGTTCGCCGAGGAAGGCGCGGTTGCGGGAGGGGCGGGTGCGCTGAGATTCGGCATCGCGCGCATTCTGGACGGACTGGCCGTGCTCATCGCGCGCCGCGGATGACCGGCGCGGCCTACGCTCGGATCATGACCGACGAACCCGACCTGAGACAGGACTCGATCACCACCGTGCGGGAGTTCTTCGCCGCGCTGGAGATGGGCGCCTCCGAGGAGGCGATCGACCTGCTGCACCCGGACATCGTCTGGAAGAACACCTCGCTGCCCGACCTGCGCGGCATCCGCCGGGTCGGCGGCGTGCTGCGCGGCCTGAGCCGCGACTCGATCGGCTTCGGGGTGGACCTGCACCACATCGCGGCCGACGGCGACGTCGTGCTCACCGACCGCACCGATTACCTGCGCTTCGGGCCGGTGCGGGTCGGTTTCTGGGTCACCGGCACCTTCGAACTGCGGGACGGCCGAATCATCCTGTGGCACGACCACTTCAGCTGGGGGAACTTCCTGCGCGGCACCGCCGCCGGCCTCTGGCGGGCCGCGCTCACCCGCGGCTGACCCGGCCTCAGGAGTGCTGGGCCAAGTAGTCCAGGTATACCGGCCGCAACACCTCGGCGACCGCGCCGTCACCCGCGTGGACGTAGTCGTCGAGCATGGGCAGCACGTACTTGATGTCCGCCTCGCTCTCGCCGACATTGCCCGCGGCGGCTTCCGCCGCCGGGATCGACGTGAGCAACCGCCACAGGAACTTCACATCACCGCGTCGCACGGCGAGCTTCATCGCCCGGTCGTGCAGCTCCTTCGACGACAGCTTCTCCAAATCCTCGTTACCGGACATACCAGCGACTCTATCCGTCGAATCGGCCGACAGCGACGGCGTGGCGAATCCGGTGGCCGCTCGGACCCCGTGCTGCGATGACTGCTATGACACCGCAACCGCAGCCCGGCTTCCGCGTCAAGCGCGTCTACGACAGCCCCGATCCGGACGACGGCGCCCGGGTGCTGGTCGATCGGCTCTGGCCGAGAGGTATCACCAAAGCGCAAGCGCGGGTCGATCGCTGGCCCAAGGACCTCACCCCGTCCACCGAGTTGCGGCGCTGGTTCCACGCCGATCGGGACGCGCGAGGCGCGGAATTCGCCCGCCGCTACCGCGCCGAGCTCGCCGCGCCGGAAGTTCAGCAAGATTTGCGGGATTTGCGGGAGCTGGCCGCCGAAGGTCCGGTCACATTGCTCACGGCCGTACAGGATCCGGCGCACAGCCATGTTCCGGTGCTGCTGGACGTGCTGCGGTGAATAGCCGCGACGTGCCGGTTTACGACAAGTTCACGGACACGCCTCCCGGTCCCCGAGCGCGGACATGGTAATCGGAGGTAGCGTCGGGTGTGCGGGCCGCGGCGGTGTGGCTCGTACGGGAGGTCCTGACCGTGACTGAGCTACTCAGTACGAGGGGGCCGGAACCCGGCCCTCGTGGCACCTGACGGCAACGTCGGGTCCATCAGGACGGACCGGTCCAGCGAGATCGTTCGTGCGACTGCCGCGCGAACACAGAGGAGCCCACCGTGACTGCTGCACGCTCCGTTTCCGCTCCCTCGGCGAACTCCAGCTCCGCGAAAGGCGGAGCCGCCGCGAAGGGGGCCCGCCCCTCGCAATCAGCCGGCACAACCTTCGTCATCGACACGTCCGTCCTGCTGTCGGATCCTTGGTCCTTCACGCGGTTCGGCGAACACGACGTGGTATTACCCCTGGTGGTCATCAGTGAACTCGAAGCCAAAAGGCACCATCACGAACTGGGCTGGTTCGCGCGAGAAGCCCTGCGCAATCTGGACGATCTGCGCCTGCAGTACGGCAGGCTCGATCAGCAGGTGCCGATCGGCACCGAGGGCGGCACGTTGCAGGTGGAACTGAACCACACCGATCCCGCGGTCCTTCCGGTCGGCTTCCGCACCGACACCAACGACTCCCGGATCCTGGCCTGTGCGCTCAACCTCGCGGCCGAGGGCCGCGAAGTGGTGTTGGTGTCCAAGGACATCCCGCTGCGGGTGAAGGCCAGTGCGGTGGGTTTGCACGCCGACGAGTACCACGCCCAGGACGTGGTGACCTCCGGCTGGTCCGGCATGGTGGAACTCGATGTCAGCACCGCGCGCATCGATCAGCTCTACGCCGAATCGGTGATCGATCTGGACGAAGCGCGAGAGCTGCCCTGCCACACCGGCGTTCGGTTGCTCGGCGTCAGCTCCAGTGCGCTGGGCCGGGTCACGCCGGACAAGCGGGTGCAGCTGGTGCGCGAACGCGAGGCGTTCGGGTTGCACGGCCGTTCCGCCGAGCAGCGCATCGCGCTCGACCTGCTGCTCGACGAGAGCGTCGGCATCGTCTCGCTGGGTGGTCGAGCGGGTACCGGCAAGTCGGCGCTGGCGCTGACCGCGGGCCTGGAGGCGGTGCTGGAACGGCGGACGCAGCGCAAGGTGGTCGTCTTCCGTCCGCTCTACGCGGTGGGCGGCCAAGAGCTGGGCTATCTGCCCGGCACCGAGAGCGAGAAGATGGGCCCCTGGGCCCAAGCGGTCTTCGACACGCTCGACGGGCTGGCCAGCCGCGAGGTGATGGAGGAGGTGCTCAGCCGCGACATGCTGGAGGTGTTGCCGCTGACCCACATTCGCGGGCGGTCGCTGCACGATTCCTTCGTGATCGTGGACGAGGCCCAGTCACTGGAGCGGAACGTGCTGCTCACGGTGCTCAGCCGCCTGGGAACCGGCTCGCGGGTTGTGCTCACCCACGACGTGGCCCAGCGCGACAACCTGCGTGTCGGCAGGCACGACGGTGTCGCGGCGGTGGTCGAGAAGCTGAAAGGTCATCCGCTTTTCGCGCACATCACGCTGACCCGTAGCGAGCGCTCGCCGATCGCGGCGCTGGTCACCGAGATGCTGGAGGAGTACGGCCCGAACGCCTGATCCCGCACGGCCCTCTCGCGCTGTGTTTCACGGCATATCCGGTGGGTATCATCCGCCGCGATAGCTGTTCGGTATGACCCGGTGACCGTCTGTCGGTCACCGGGTCATCGCCTGACAATCGGCCGAGGCTATGTGCGGCGTCGTCACGAAGTCCGTGGTGTGCCGGTAGCCCACAGCGAGAGGATGGACATGCACCACTTCGCTCGACGAACGGCTGGATTCACCGCAGTGCTCGCCGCGGCAGGATTGGTCTTGGCCGGCTGCGGCGATGATGACAACGACAAGGGCGACAGCGCCAAGACCGGTATGGCCAGTATGACCGGAATGGTCACTTCGATGATGAGCCCCGGCAGCGGCACCGGGAGCCCGACGCGCACCGGAGCGGAGCCGACCGGCACCACGGGCGCCACGGCCACCACGGGCGCGAGCGCGGAGGGCACCAAGATCGCCACGCCGGGCGGCGAGATCGCCGTCGACGGCGATATCTACAAGAAGTACACGCAGCTCGGTGGTCCGACCGGCACGCTCGGTCTTCCGCTGGAGGCGGAGGAGAAGGGCCCCGAGGACGGGGAGTACCAGGACTTCGCGGGCGGCACGATCTACGAGGCCAACGACGGCGATCCACACGTCGTCTGGGGCGAGATCCGCAAGGCGTGGGAAGACAACGGCGGCGCGCAGGGGCAGCTCGGCTACCCGGTCAGCGACGAGAAGGACATCCCCGGTGGCAAGCAGAGCGACTTCAGCGGCGGCACCATCACCTGGGTGAACGGTACTATCACCGTCACGCCCAAGTAGGAACCAGATGTACGGCGTCCGAGATCGCGGTGCGGTCTCGGTTGCCGTGCCTCCGGTCTCGGTTACCTGTGAATCCCATCCATCCGCCCCGCTACGCGGGCCAAGCCGCTAGGTTATCTCGGTGCAAACTCTCCTGACCGATCGCGAATTGCTCGAATCGCTCGCGGTGGACGTAGAACTGCTGCTGCGTAAGCACATCGATGTCGCCGACGGGTGGCAGCCACACGACCTCGTCCCGTGGGACGACGGCCGCAACTTCGCCTTCCTCGGCGGTACCGACTGGGCGCCGGAGCAGTCCGAGCTCAGCGAAACCGCCAAGTTGGCGCTGACCGTCTCGGTGCTGATCGCCGACAACCTGCCCTCCTACCACCGGGAGATCGGCAAGTACCTGCGCACCGGCGCGTGGTGGCGCTGGGTCGGCCGCTGGACGGCCGAGGAGAACCGCCACGAGATCACCATCCGCAACTACCTCATGGTGACCAGGGCCGTCGACCCGGTCGAACTGGAGCGGTTGCGCATGGATCACATGACCAAGGGCTTCCGCCGCCCGGCGATGCACTTGCTGGACGTGCTGGCGAACTGCGCGTTCGAGGAGGCCGCCAGCGCGGTCCGGCATCGCAACACCGCGGCGCTCGGCGAGAACCCCCTGGTCACCGCCATTGCCGAGCGCATCGCGCTGGACGACGAACTGCAATCGGTGTTCTTCGCCGATCTGGTCGCCGCCGCCCTGGATCTGGCGCCCGATCAGACCGTGCGGGCCATCGCCGACCGGGTCGCCGGTTTCGAGGTCCCCACGGTAGCGCTGCCGAACGGCCGCAGCAGCGACGAGGTGCTCGCCGAGGCGGGTGTCTACGACCGCGCCAAGGAGGACGAGCTGGTCTTCGCCCCGTTGCTGCGGCGGTGGAACATCTTCACCCGCACCGACCTGGGCCCGGACGGCGAGCTGGCGCGCGAGGAACTCTCGCGCCTGCGCGACTGACCCGCCGTAGTCGGATCACCGGCGCTCGGCCCCGCGTGTCGCGGTCGGGCCGCCCGGTCGGAGTTGGAAACGTTTCAGTCGAACGCCACCTCGGCAAACCCCCGGTTTCCGAGGTGGCGTTCGTGTTCGCGCCGGCGCGGCGACCGGGCCGGTTCCGTCAGTCCTGTTCTTTCACCTTCGCCATGGCCAGCACGTCGAGGCGGCGGTCGAGTTCCTCCTCGGTCAGCTTCTCGTCCAGCAAGCCGCGATCGATGACGGTCTGGCGAATGGTCTTCTTCTCGCGCAGCGCTTCCTTCGCGACCGCGGCCGCCTCCTCGTAGCCGATCGCGGAGTTCAGCGGTGTGACGATCGAGGGGGAGGATTCGGCGAGCATGCGCAGATGCTCGACATTGGCGACCAGGCCGCGCACGCACTTGTCCGCGAACAGGCGGGCGACGTTGGCCAGCAGGCGAATCGACTCCAGCAAGTTGCGCGCCATCACCGGGATGTACACGTTCAGTTCGAACGCGCCGTTCGCGCCTGCGAAGGCGACCGCGGCATCGTTGCCGATCACCTGGGCGCCGACCTGGGTCACCGCCTCGGGGAGCACCGGGTTGACCTTTCCGGGCATGATCGAGCTGCCCGGTTGCAGATCCGGCAGTTGGAGCTCGGCCAATCCGGTGAGCGGGCCCGAACCCATCCAGCGGATGTCGTTGGCGATCTTGGTCAGGCTCACCGCGATCGTGCGGAGCGCGCCGGATGCCTCGACCAGCCCGTCGCGCGCGGCCTGCGCCTCGAAGTGGTCCTCGGCCTCGCGCAACGCGTCGATGCCGGTGGCGCGCACGAGTTCCGCGACGACCTTCGCGCCGAAGCCCTCCGGCGCGTTCAGTCCGGTGCCGACCGCCGTTCCGCCGATCGGCAGCTCGCCGAGCCGCGGCAGCGTCGCCATGATGCGGTCGATGCCCGCCGCGACCTGGCGGGTGTAGCCGCCGAACTCCTGGCCGAGGGTCACCGGGACGGCGTCCATCAGGTGCGTGCGACCGGACTTCACCACGGTGCGCCACTCCGTCGACTTGTCCAGCAGCGCCAGCCGCAGATGCTCCAGCGCGGGAACCAGGTCGGTGATGACCGCTTCGGTGGCGGCGAGATGCGTTGCGGTCGGGAAGGTGTCGTTGGACGACTGGGACATGTTCACGTCGTCGTTCGGGTGGACCGTGACGCCGTTGGCCTTGGCCAGCGAGGCGATCACCTCGTTGGCGTTCATGTTCGAGCTGGTACCGGAGCCGGTTTGGAAGACGTCGATCGGGAACTGGTCGTCGTGCCTGCCCTCGGCGATCTCGTTCGCCGCGGCGATGATCGCATCGGCCTTCGCGGGATCGAGCAGACCCAGGTCACGGTTCACCGTGGCACACGCGGCCTTCAGCAGGCCGAGCGCGCGAATCTGCGTCCGCTCCAAGCCGCGTCCGCTGATCGGGAAGTTCTCCACGGCCCGCTGGGTCTGCGCCCGCCACAAAGCGTCCACCGGAACCCGGACCTCGCCCATCGTGTCGTGCTCGATGCGGTACTGCGTCTCCTCGCTCATGATCCCGACCCTATGCCGCGGCCGCTGCCCATGGGGCAGCCACGCCTGAGGTCATTCGCACACGCCGGACGAGGTCCACCCGGGAATACCGGAACCGTCCACCGGGACGCCTGCGCCATCGTTCCGGCGACTCACCCGGCCGTTCTGCGATGCGTTCGCTATCTGCCGCCGTTCTATCCGGGGCGGGGGAATTCGGCAACCTCGGGGCCGAGGTTCCGCCTTACGAGACCGCTGGGCTCGTCTTGAAAGGTGAGATGAGCAGTTGCCGGTTCACGCTCGCGTGGCATAGTTCGTTTGCGGCCCGCCTGGTGTTCATGGGCCTGTGTCGGTGAAGAGGTCACAGACGGTTCCGCCGGTGCGGCCGATTATCAGCGGAGTGAGGTGAGGCGCTGTGGCGTCTGACGTGAACGGATCAACCTCGACTCCCGGTTTCGAGCGAAGCGAGACCGAGCATGTTCCGTTCGCGGCCTGGCTCGCGTTTGCGTGGCCGCCGCGTCCGCGACGAAGTCGCAAGCGGTGGTCACGCAAACGCGAGCCACAAGGGCGCCGCGAACACGCCGCGACGAAGTCGCGGCCAAATATCACGGCAGCGGCGGGACCGCGTGTTCGTCGCCGATGAAATCGACCGAGGAGTATTCGCGCAGCTTGGTCAGGCGGTGGTAGGCGTCGATCATGCGGACCGTGCCGGACTTCGAGCGCATGACGATCGACTGGGTGGAGGCGCCGCCGCCGTAGTAGCGCACGCCGCGCAGCAGGTCGCCGTCGGTGACGCCGGTGGCGCAGAAGAAGACGTTCTCACCGGAGACGAGGTCCTCGGTGGTCAGCACGCGGTCGAGGTCGTGGCCCGCGTCGATGGCCTTCTGCCGTTCCTCGTCGTCCTTCGGCGCGAGCATGCCCTGCAACTCGCCGCCCATACAGCGCATCGCCGCGGCGGCGATGATGCCCTCGGGCGTGCCGCCGATGCCGACCAGGATGTCGGTGCCGGAGTCCGGGCGCGCGGCCGCGATCGCGCCCGCGACGTCGCCGTCGGAGATCAGGCGGATGCGGGCGCCCGCGTCACGCACCTGCTGGATCAGCTCGGCGTGCCGGGGACGGTCCAGGATGCAGACGGTCAGGTCGGACTTCGCGGAGTTCTTGGCCTTGGCGACCCGGCTGATGTTCTCGCCGATCGGGGCCGAGATATCGATCACATCGGCGGCGTCGGGCCCGACGGCGATCTTGTGCATGTAGAACACGGCGGACGGATCGAACATGGCGCCGCGCTCGGCCACCGCGAGCACCGAGATCGCGCCGGGCACGCCCTTGGACATCAGCGTGGTGCCGTCGATCGGATCCACCGCGAAGTCCACGTCGGGGCCGGTGCCGTCGCCGACGGCCTCGCCGTTGTACAGCATGGGCGCCTCGTCCTTCTCGCCCTCGCCGATGACGACGATGCCGCGCATGGACACCGAGCTGACCAGCTGCCGCATGGCGTCGACGGCGGCGCCGTCGCCCCCCTCCTTGTCGCCGCGTCCGACCCACCGGCCCGCGGCCATCGCCCCGGCCTCGGTCACGCGGACCAGCTCGAGTGCGAGGTTGCGGTCGGGCGCCTCGCGGCGGCTAGGTGTGGGAGAAGTTGCCGTCATTGCGGGGTGCCTCCTGTGCGTCGGTACGTACCGGTCAATTGTCTCATTCGATGTGGCACGGGCGTACACCCCTGCTCGGCGGCGTCGGGGTGCGCGGTGCGGCGTCGCCGTCCGAGTGGATACTGGGAGCGTGTCGTACCAAAAGCCACGCATCCTGAACGACTACCGGGATCTGTTCTGGTCGCTGATCCCGTTGGTGTTGATCGCGCTGGTTTTCGCGGGCCTGGCCAGCCAGTGCAGTTTCGCGGCGAACGGTCCGACACAGGGGCAGATCCCGCACTTCGACGCGCGGGCGGCGCTCACCGCCGACGCTCGATCCCTGCCGTTCCCGATCCGCGACCCGGAGCTGCCCGCGGAATGGACGCCGAATTCCGGCAGCCGCGAGTCCATCGGCGGCAATGGCGGCGGACCGGTCAGCACGGTCGGCTACATCACGCCGCAGGGCACCTACATGCGTTTCAGCCAGAGCAACGCGACCGAGGAGGCGCTGGCCCGGTTCGTGCTCGGGTCCCGGTACGCCAGCGGTACCGAGCAGGTCGGCGCGCAGAAGTGGATCGTCTACGCCGAGCAGGGCTCGGAGACCGCGTGGATCACCGACCTCGGCCGGTCCCGCGTGCTGATCACCGGCGCGGGCAACCAGGCGGCGTTCACCACGCTCGCCCAGGCGATCGCCGCGGCGCAACCACTGAAGCCCTGAAACACGCTTGCCTTCCGCCGTGCGCGCCCGTTAAGTTCACCGCGGTGCGAGACACGTGCCGAACCGGATCTCGGAGGTCGATGAATATGGCTGCCACCAGCTGTATTCCGCATGCCCTTCGCCGGTTCGCGCGCCCCTGATTCTTTCGCAGACGCGTCGACGCGAACCGGTCTCTTCTCGATGACCCAGGAGTGTCACGTGTCTGTTTTCCTTTCCTCCGATCTGCCCACCGAACGCCTGATCCTGCGGTTGTGGACCGCCGATGCGACGGCCGCCGTGCTCGACGACCAGCGTCGGGCCGCGTGGGCGGCGGATTTCCCGGCCGAGGGCGACCGCGTCATCGCAGGCCTGCTCGCCGAGCATTCGGACTGGCTCGGATCCTTCGGGCACCGGCTGATCGTCGAACGATCGAGTGGGCTCGTCGTCGGATCGATCGGGCTGTTCTGGCCGCCCGCCGACGGTGAACTGGAGATCGGGTACGGCATCGTCGCCTCGCGGCGCGGTCGTGGTTACGCGACCGAGGCCACCGCCGCGCTGACGGCGCACGCGTTCACCGCGCCGGGCGTCCGCGTGGTGCGCGCCGACGTGGAGTTGTCCAATCCGCCGTCGGTGCGTGTGCTGGAGAAAGCCGGGTTCGAGCAGGTGAGCAGCGCGGACGGCGTCGCGCGGTTCCGGGTAGCGGCCACACCGCGGTGAGCGCGGTGCACGGGACCGTCGTCAGCGGTGGCTCACCACGTTGACGATGGTCCCGCTCGGGTCGCGGACGAAGAAGCGGCGCACGCCCCACGGCTCGTCGCGCAGGGGGTAGACGATGTCGGCGCCCGCGGCGAGCACCTCGGCGTGGACGGCGTCGACGTCGTCGACCTCCACGCTCATGTTGGGCTGGAGTTGCTCGGCGTCGGGACCTACGAGCAGGACCTGGGCGGTCGGGTTGGACGGTGAGGCCATGGTCACCACCCAGCCCAGGTCCATCGCCTCCTGGAAGCCGAGCAGCCGGTAGAAATCCCGGCTGGCGGCCAGGTCGGTGGTGCGGATGTCGGGTGTGGCACGGCGGATGGTCATTCCTGCCGCTCCAGGTCGGTGCGGTGCAGCGCGTCCTCGACGCGCTTGCGCGCGCCCGCCAGGTGCTCTTCGCAGCGGGTGGCCAGCGCCTCGCCGCGTTCCCACAGGGCCAGGGATTCGTCCAGGTCGAGGCCCCCCTGTTCGAGGATCTTGACGACGTTGACGAGTTCGTCCCGGGCGCGTTCGTAACCGAAACCGGCGATCTCGGCCGCGTCGTCGGCCGGATCCGCTCCCGTCCCGTTCTTGCCCGTGGACTTGCCGGACTCGGCCAAGGTCAGTTCCTCCCTGTGTCGGTGTGCTTCGCGCCGAGCGCCTGGGCGCCGAGCGCGGCGGCCGTGACGGCCCCGTCGGCCACCCGGATGCGCAACTGGCTACCCGCGGGCGCGTCCTCGATCGAGCGCACCACCTCCCGTTCCCGGCCGGTGACGCGCTGTACGACAGCGTAGCCACGGGCCAGCGTCGCGGCGGGGCCGACGGCGGTGAGTTTCTCGCGCAGGTGCCGGGTGGCCGTGGACTCGGTGCGGATCAGCTGTTCGGCCGAGCGGTGCGCGGCCGCGCGCAGGCGTTCAACCTCTTCCTGGCGGCGATCGATCTCGCGCAGCGGGTCGGCCAGCACGGGCCGCGACCGCAGTTGGGCGAGCGCCCTGGTCTCCCGGTCCACCCAGCCGCGCAGCGCGGCGGCGGTGCGTTCGCGCAGCTCGCGGATGCAGGCCAGTTCGGCGGCGGCGTCGGGGACGATCCGCTTGGCGGCATCGGTCGGGGTCGCCGCGCGCAGATCGGCGACCAAGTCGCTGAGCGGGTTGTCCGGCTCGTGGCCGATCGCGCTCACGATCGGCGTGGTGGCGGCCACGATGGCGCGGCACAGCGCCTCGTCGGAGAACGGCAGCAGGTCTTCCACGCTGCCGCCGCCGCGCGCCAGCACGATCACCTCGACGGCGGGATGCCGATCGAGTTCGGCCAGCGCCGTGAGCATCTGCGCGACGGCGGTGGGTCCTTGCACGGCTGTGTTGCGGATCTCGAAACGTACCGCGGGCCAACGGTTGCGGGCGACGCTCAGCACGTCGCGCTCCGCGGCGCTCGCGCGGCCGGTGATGAGGCCGATCGTCCCGGGCAGGAAGGGGATCGGGCGCTTGAGCCGGGGATCGAACAGACCCTCGGCGGCCAGCAGCGCCTTCAGCCGTTCGATGCGGGCCAGCAGCTCGCCGATGCCGACCGGCCGAATCTCCGTGACGCGCAAGGAGATCGTGCCGCGCCCGGTGAAGAACGAGAGCTTGCCGTAGACGACCACTCGGCTGCCCTCTTGCAAGGGGATGGGGGAATTGCGAATGAGGTCCGGATCGCAGGTCACCGACAGCGACATGTCGGCGGACGGGTCCCGCAGCACCAGGAACGCGGTGCGGGTGCCCGGTCGGAGGTTCATCTGGGTGATCTGGCCCTCCACCCAGATGCTGCCGAGCCGGTCGATCCACTGGGCGACCTTCATGGAAACCGAACGCACCGGCCAGGGGTGTTCGGCGGAGTTGGCCGGTGCGGCGGCGGGCCCGCCGGAGGTCTCCCGGCTTGCCGTCGGCGACGAAGGAGTCCGGGGTTCGGTCACTGGGCCTGCACAGTGGCGATCCGGTTCGTGAGCATGGTCACGAACGGCGCCCTGGCGCGGGTGCGCTGCTCGTAGTCCAGCAGCGCGGTGAGGTCTTCGATCGTCAGCAGGCGCAGCCGGGCGCGCAGCTGGGCCAGGGTCATGTTGGCGTAGTCGTAGCGGACGGCGACTTCCGGTTCGGCGATCTCGGGCGCTTCCGCGGCAGGCTCGGGATCGGTTTCCGAGTCGCCCGGCTCCGGTTCTCCCGCCGGCTCCTCGGCGATCCGCGTCACCGAGGCGACATGGCCGTTGGTCGCTTCGGCGCGGGTGTCGTCGGCGGAGAAGGACTCGTTCGCGCGGAACGGTTCGGGATCGTCGGCGGTGAAGAGATCGAATCGACTGCCGCGATGCGTGGTGGGGCTCGGGTCGTCGGTGAGGTCCTCGTCGAAGGTGGCCCACTCCGGCTGCTCGACCGGGTGGTTGGACAGCCGGTCGAATACCGCGTCGCCCTTCAGAGCCAGGCTGGTGACGAACTGCTGGACGTGCATCGTCGTCTGCAGTACCTGACTGATGGCCGTGATCGGGAAATTCATTGCCGCCGTGGGTAGCCGGCGGGATTCCTCGAGGGCGTATACGGCGGCGCCGGCGGCGACGCGGGCCAGAAAGGGTGGTCGAAACATGGTCCTAGCCTGCCCGAAATGGTGTGTTATGCAAAGGAGGGGCGCGCCCGGTCGCGATATTCGCCGGTTACGGCGTGCGGCCGATCGGCGGGAATTGCGCGGCGCTGTGCTCATAATGCGGAGAATAAACGCAGGTCCCGGCGGGAGTGTCCGAGACATTCGGCGCGGCGGGTCGGCAACTCGGCCGCGGCGGGCTCTCCGCCCCAGTTCGCGGCCCGTACGCACCGGCTCCGGCGCGGATGTGACGGGCAACTCCCGGACGTGGCGTGGTCGCGGTCCGCACGTATCCTGTGGGCATGTCTTCGGCCATTCCCTTGAACGTCGGAATCGCGCGCTCGGCGGGCGTCGGAAACGCCCTTGCCGAGGGCGGAAAACGCGTGCTGCTCGCGGAACCACGCGGGTACTGCGCCGGCGTGGACCGCGCGGTCGAAACCGTCGAGAAGGCGCTGGACAAGCACGGCGCGCCGATCTACGTGCGCAAGGAGATCGTGCACAACCGCCACGTGGTGGAGACGCTGCGCGACCGCGGCGTGATCTTCGTGGACGAGACCGACGAGGTCCCCGAGGGCGCGGTGGTGGTGTTCTCCGCGCACGGCGTGTCGCCCGCGGTGCACGCTTCGGCCGCCGCGCGCAGTCTGCACACCATCGACGCCACCTGTCCGTTGGTCACCAAGGTGCACCAGGAGGCGAAGCGCTTCGCCCGCGACGACTACGACATCCTGCTGATCGGTCACGAGGGCCACGAGGAGGTCGAGGGCACCGCGGGTGAGGCGCCCGAGCACGTCCAATTGGTCGACGGGCCCGGCGCGGTGGACAACGTCAACGTGCGCGACGAGTCGAAGGTGATCTGGCTCTCGCAGACCACGCTGAGCGTGGACGAGACGATGGAGACGGTGCAGCGGCTGCGGGAGCGCTTCCCCGCCCTGCAGGACCCGCCGAGTGACGACATCTGCTACGCCACGCAGAACCGCCAGGTCGCGGTGAAGGCCATGGCGCCGGAATGCGACCTGGTGATCGTGGTCGGCTCGCGCAATTCGTCGAACTCGGTGCGCCTGGTGGAGGTGGCGCTCGGTGCGGGCGCCAAGGCCGCGTATTTGGTGGACTTCGCTCGCGAGGTCGACCCGGCCTGGCTCGACGGCGTTCGCACGATCGGCATCACCTCGGGGGCCTCGGTGCCCGAGATTCTGGTCCGCGGCGTGCTGGACATGCTGGCCGAGCACGGCTACGGCGAGGTTCAGCCGGTCACCACGGCCAACGAGACCCTCGTCTTCGCTCTTCCCCGCGAACTGCGCGACGCCCGGCGCTGACGCCGGGCCGCGCCCGACAGGGCCGGCTCCGGTCCGCGCGCCTCGCGTGCATGCGAGATGAGCAACATCTCCGATACCGAGGCGCGTCGTGGTGAGGTCGCCACGTCCGCGGGCGCAGTAGCCGCGCCGTCGTGCCGAGCGGACCGGCTACAGGTTCTCCGGTCTGCGCCGTTCCGGGCGGCCCGAATCACGTTCGCGGTAGCGCACATTCGGCTGGGGATGCGGGGGCATATCGCGGCGACGGCCCGCGCCGCGCGGTGGTTCTCCTTCGGGCCGCGGCACAGCCCCGGCCGGTCGGGCAGCGCCCCTGGCGGGCGCGCGTCCTTCCCGCGGGCGGGCGGGTGCGACGCGCGGCGGGGTATCGGCGACCTGCGCCGCTGGTCGGCGGGCCGGCCGTGGGGTGGACTCGTCCGAGCCGTCCGCCTCGGGTTCGGCGGGCTCCGCCTTCGGGCGGCGGGTTTTGCGGCGTGGCGAGTCCGCGAGACCACGGGACGGACGGCCGGGCTTGCTCTTCTTCGCAGGCGCCTTGCCCCAGCCCGCGCCGCGGCGGGTCGACGGCGGACGAGTGGACTCCTCTTCGCGGCGGTGCAGATAGATCCGCGCGCCACCGATCAGCAGGACGACCACCGTGGCGAGCATCATGGTCGGGAACCGGTTCACCAGCGGGATCGCCAGGTTCAGCAGGATGTCCTTCAGTGAGGTCGAGCCACGCCCGGTGAGCTGCTGATAGGCCAGCGGCACGGCAACGAACAGCAGCAGCGGCGGCAGCACCATCGTGCTGAACAAGCCGCGATAGCGGACGGCGGCGACCGCCGCCACACACCCGAGGATGTACAGCGCGGCGAACGTGCCGGTCAGCTCGTTATTGCCGCCGCCGGCATCGATCAGGAACCCCAGAAACGTGCAGGCAACCGCGATCAGGATCGCCGCGCCGACCGGGATCCCCGGCACCGACGGCAGGATCGAGCGTTGCGGCGCGGGCACCCGGGATCGCACACGTTCGGAAGCAGCCACGATATGCACACTAGTTGCCGCCGCTCGTGGCGGCGTGGCGGCACGGCCATACTCCTGGTTACTCGCCCGCGTCGGCGAAGCCCACCGCGCGGGGCCGCGAATCCACGCGCCCGATGGCGGGCACTTCCTGCTCGGCCATCTCCAGGTAGTGCAGTTTGCGCGCGGTGACCATCACCCGCGACTCCACCGAGGCCACGGTGTAGTTGAAAGCCTCCACCGCCCTGCCGAGTTGCGTACCCAGCCGGTCCAGATGCTTGCCCGTCATGCCCAGCCGGTGATACAGCTCACGGCCCAGCCGCTGCACGGTGGCCATGTCCCTGGACAGCGCCTCTTGCCGCCAGCCGAAGGCGATGGTGCGCAGCAACGCGATCAGGGTGGTCGGGGTAGCGAGGATCACGTTGCGACCGAACGCGTACTCCAGCAGCTCCGAGTCGGTGGTCAGGGCCGCGTCCAGGAACGGGTCGCCCGGCACGAACAAGACCACGAATTCCGGCGCAGGATCGAAAGCGGCCCAGTACGCCTTGTCCGACAGCTGATCGACATGCGCGCGCAAATGCTTGGCGTGCCGGGTGAGCAGCTCGGCGCGCACGTCGGGGTCGTCGGTGCCGCAGGCGTCCAGGTAGGCGGCGAACGGCACCTTGGCGTCCACCACGATGTGCCTGCCGCCGGACAGGCGCACCACCAGGTCCGGTCGCACCGTGCGGTCGCCCTCGTCGCGACCGGTGCGGGTCACCTGGGTGCCGAAGTCGCAGTGCCTGGTCATCCCGGCCAGCTCTACCACCCGCTCCAGCTGGATCTCGCCCCATCGGCCCCGGACCTGGGGCGCGCGCAGCGCCGCGACCAGCTGCCCCGTCTGCCCGGTGAGCTGGTGCGAGGTGCGCTGCATGTTCGCGACCTGTTCGCGCAGGCCGGAATACGCGGTGAGCCGCTGCCGCTCCACCTGCTGGATGTGCTCGTTCAACGCCCCGACCGCCGCGCGCAGCGGTTCCACCATCGCGCCGACGGCGTGCGAATGCCGCCGCGCGGCATCCTCGTTGGCCGCGGTGAGCGACTGCCGTAGCAGCCGTTCGTTGTCGGCGGCGACCGCGAGCCGCGCTTCCGCCGCCGCGGCGCGCTGCCCGGCCCGTGCGGCGTGGCCCAGCCAGCCCAGGCCGAAACCGGCGGCGAACACCAGCGTCAGTGCGACGAGCATCGGTGCGGTCATAGCGCAGATAGTGCCGTAGGTCACCGACAAGATCGCGCACCCGGCAACTGTTGGGCATCGAGTCGACAACCGGTTCTGCCTGCGTGTTCCGCGCGCGTTCCGCGAGCCATCCGAATTCCGGCATCCGGGGCAGGGGTTCGGGAGGCCATGCGATATGTGATGATTCGGCTCGGCGGGCCGACCGGCTCGAACACGTCCATCCACTCCGCCGGACACTCCGGGCCCTTACTGGGCAAACCCGGCGCAGCGGGCGGGGCGATTGAAGTCTGTCGGTGGGTTGCCCTACGGTTTCGCGGCATGCGGATGCTGCACACCTCGGACTGGCACATCGGGCGCACGTTCCATGGGGTCGATCTGCTTGCCGATCAGGCGCGTTCACTGGCCGCCATCGCGGAGCTGGTGGCCGAGGAGTCGGTCGACGTGGTGGTGCTACCGGGTGACGTGTACGACCGGTCGATTCCGAGCGCCGACGCGATCGCGGTGTGCAACCGCGGATTCGAGGCGATCCGGGCCGCGGGGGCCCAGATCGTCGCCACTTCGGGGAATCACGATTCGCCCGCCCGGCTGGGCGCCGGCGCGAGTTTCGCCGCGGCGGGCGGGCTGCATCTGCGTACCACCGTGGCCGACGCCGATCACCCCGTTCTGCTCGAGGACGCGCACGGTCCGGTGGCGTTCTACGGCATCCCGTACCTGGAGCCGGAGATCACCCGCGCCGAACTAGAAGTGCCGCAAGCGCGTTCGCATGCCGAGATCCTCGACGCGGCGATGGCCCGGGTGCGAGCCGACATCGCGCGACGGCCGGGGGTGCGGACGGTCGTGCTGGCGCACGCCTTCGTGGTCGGCGGGGAATCCACCGGGTCGGAGCGCTCGATTTCGGTCGGTGGGGTGGAGACGGTCCCGCTGGCGGCCTTCGACGGCATCGACTACGTGGCGCTCGGCCACCTGCATTCGCCGCAGACGCTCGCCGAACAGGTCCGCTACTCCGGCTCGCCGCTGCCGTATTCGTTCGGCGAGAACGCGCATCGCAAAGCCGTCTGGATCGTCGACCTGGACGCGTCCGGTCTGCACGCGGTGCGCCGCCGTGACCTGCCGACGGTACGGGGGCTGAGCAAACTGACCGGCACCCTGGACGAGCTGCTGAGCGGCGCGCAGCACGGCGTGGCCGAACAGCACTACGTATCCGCCGTGCTCACCGACGTCGCCCGCCCGGTCGACGCCATGCGCAAACTGCGCGAACGGTTCCCCTACGCCGTCCACGTCGAATGGGCGCGGCCGGAGGGGAACCCCGAGCTGCGCTACCGTGAGCGGGTGCACGGCCGCCGCGACATCGAAGTAGCCCGCAGCTTCCTCACCGACGTCCGCGGCGTACCCAGCTCGAGCGAGATGAGCTGGCTGGAGCGGGCGCTGTCCGCCGCCGTCGCGGAGCCGGAGCAGGAGCAGGTGGCCGCGGTGGCCGCCGCCGAGGAACTGACCGCATGAGCGTCCTGCCGGAGCCGGGCGTAGGCGCGGCGGGATGAGGCTGCACAAGCTCGAGATGACCGCCTTCGGTCCGTTCGCAGGCACCACGGTCGTCGACTTCGACGCGCTCGGCGCCGACGGGCTGTTCCTGCTGCACGGTCAGACCGGCGCGGGTAAGACCACGGTGCTGGACGCCATCGCGTTCGCGCTCTACGGCAGGGTCCCCGGCGCGCGAGGGGAGAGCAAGCGACTGCACTCCGATCACGCCCCGGAGCAGACACCACCGCAAGTGGTCTTGGAGGCGACCTTGGGTGGGCGGCGAGTTCGCCTGACCCGCAGCCCCGAGTTCCAGCGCGCCAAGCGCGACGGTACCGGCACCCGCACCATCAACCCGAAGGCGACGCTGACCTGGCTGGACGGCCGCGGAGAGAACCTGTCCCGAATACCGGATATCGGCGAGGAGGTGCTGCGCCTGCTCGGCATGAGCGCCGATCAGTTCTTCCAGGTGGTGCTGTTGCCGCAGGGCGATTTCGCTCGCTTCCTGCGCGCGGACAACGAGGATCGCGAGAAACTGCTCGAAAAGCTCTTCGACACCAGACGTTTCGGCACCGCGGAGCAGTGGCTCGCCGACAAGCGTCGCGCCGCCGAAGCGGACCTGGACGCTCGCGCGGACGGCGTCAAGCGGCTGATCACGCAGGTGGGTATGGCGGCCGGAGTGGCGGATTCGGTCGGTCCGGCCGAGTGCGTCGGATGGTCGCAGGACCTGCTGGCCACGGCACGCGCCGATCTCGCCGCCGCCGTCGCGGAGACGCAACGCTGTCAACAAGATTCGGCGCGCGTCCGGGAGCAGGCCGAACAGGCGCGTCGGCTGCGCGAGCTGCGTCGCCGCCTGAGCGTGGCGCGCGCCCAGCTGGACGACTACGGCGCGGGCACCGCCCGGCGGGCCGAGCTGCAAGCCGAACTCGACCTCGCTCGCCGGGCCGAGCCGGTCGCGGCCGCTATCGACGAAGCGCGTTCGGCGGTGCGAACCCAGCGCAGGCTCGATGGCGAAAAGCAGGCCACAGCCCTGCGACTCGCGGCCAGGCTGCGGGAACCGGAGAGCGTCGAACTCGGTGGCGCCGAACTGGTCGATACCGACGGCGAGCAGGTCCGAGACGATGCCGACATCGACGCGGCGATCCAGCGCTGGAGCGCGCAGATCGGCGCGCTGGACGAGGTGCGGATCGATGCCGCCACCGCGACCAGGCTCGATGGTGAACTCGCCACGCTGCGCACCGAGGACGCGACGCTGGCCCGGCGCGTGACCGAACTCGCCACGCGGCGTGACGAATTGCCCGCCGCGCTCACCGCGGCCGAGGCCCGGCTGCGTGAGGCCACCGAAGCGGCCGCGGCCCTGCCGGGCATTACCGCGGAGACTGAGCGGCTACAGACCGCCGCGACGGCCGCGGTCGAGCTGGCGGCCCGCCGCACCGCGCTCGATCACGCCCGGATCGAGTTCGACGCCGCCCGCACCGCGCATCTCGACGCCAAGGAACGCGTGCTGGATCTGCGTGAGCGCAGGCTCAGCGGGATGGCCGCCGAACTGGCCGGCGAATTGGTGGACGGGAGTCCGTGCGCGGTCTGCGGTTCGGCGGAGCATCCCGCGCCCGCCCGGCCCACCGACGCCGCGGTGTCCAAGGACGAGGAGCAGGCCGCTGTGGCGGCCGAGCGCGCCGCGGAGGGCACCCGCGACCGCGCGCTGGCCCGCATCACCGGGCTAGAGCGCGAGATCGAAGCGCTCATCGCTCGCGGCGGCGATACCGACCGTGTCGAACTCGCCGCCGCACTGCGCGCCGCGACCGACCGCTACGAGGACACCTCGGAACTGGCCGCGAACGCCGATGGGCTGGAAGCCGAACTCACCCGTTTGCGCGACGGCGAGGCCCGCCTGCACGAGGAGTTGCGCGCATCCGAGGCGCGCCGCAGCGCGGTCGCCGCCACCATCGTTTCCGCCGAGGAGCGCTTGGTCGAACTCACCGAACGGCTGCGTACCGCGGCGGGCGCCGACCAGACCATCGACCGCCGCCGTGCGCGGCTCGCCGCCCTCGTCGGCGAGGCCACCGCCCTGCGCGACGCCCGCGCCGAAGCCGTGGCGGCGCGAGAACAGGTGTCGGTAATCGCCGACCGGGTCCAGAACCTGGCGCGCGCAGCAGGTTTCGTGCTGGAGGGCGACGGCGAGACGGTCACACCGGGCTCCGCTGGTCTGGATGACCCGTTGCGCCTCGCCACCGCTGCCGTCACCGCTCGCGACGATGTCGCGCTCTTGAGCGCCTACGCGAAGGTCGTCGCCGCCGCGTCCCGCAGCCCACGGCAGCAGGCCGAGATCGACACGGAACTCGTGGCAGCCGACCGTGCCCGAGCCGCAGCGGAAGCGGTGCTGGCCGAACCGGAGATCCGGGCGGCAGCGGAGCAGGAGCCCGGCGATCCGGCCGAACTCGACGCGCTCGTGGCGGACGCGCAGGCCGCGCTCAACGCGGCGGTGGCCACCCATGCCGAGGCGAGCAGGCGGGCCGGCCAGCTCGAGGACCTCGGCGGTCAGCTCTGGGCCGCCGTGGACCGGATCGCCCCGGCCCAGCGCGCGTTCGATGAACTGGACGGTCTCGCCGACGTGGTCGCCGGGCGCGGGGCGAACAACCGCCGCATGTCCCTGCACTCCTATGTCCTCGCCGCCCGCTTGGAAGAAGTCGCCCAAGCGGGATCGCTGCGGTTGCGCAGGATGTCCGGCGGCCGCTACGAATTCGTCCACTCGGACAAGGCCGGTCCGCGCGGTCGCCGCGGCGGCCTCGGGCTGGACATCCGTGACGATTACACCGGCGCCATCCGCCCGGCCAAGACGCTCTCCGGCGGCGAAACCTTCATGGCTTCGCTGTCGCTGGCGCTCGGCCTGGCCGACACCGTCGCCGCCGAATCCGGTGGCCTCGTGCTGGACACCCTGTTCATCGACGAGGGTTTCGGCGGCCTGGACGCCGACACCCTGGACGCCGTGATGGGAGTGCTGGACGAACTGCGCGCGGGCGGCCGCGTGGTCGGCGTGGTCAGCCACGTGGACGAGATGCGCCAACGCATCCCCAGCCGCCTGCACGTCCTGCGCGGCCGCGCAGGCTCCCACCTGCAAGCGACCATCGCCTGAGCGTGGGCCTCCCCTCCGCGAGGGACGGATGATCGCCTACAGCCGGTTTTCGGCCCCGATGATGTGCCACTGGGTTCACGCGGCCAACGGGCGATCCATGGGTCTGCCCGCGCGAGTGCTGCGGGCGATGGACGCTCACCCCTCGTGGTCGAGCAGCCACCGTTTCACCGGTAATCCCCAGCGGAAGCCGCCGAGTGCGCCGCCGATGCGCAGGATGCGGTGGCAGGGCACGAAGAGGGCGGCGGCGTTGCGGGCGCACGCGTTGGCCGCGGCGCGCGTGGCGTCGGGGCGGCCGGCGCGGGCGGCGAATTCGGTGTAGGTCAGTGGGCTGCCCGCCGGGACGGCGCGGAGTATCTCCCAGGCGTGGACGAGGAACTCCCCGGACTGCTGACGTACCGGAATCCGATCGATCGCGGTGACATCACCCTCGTGGTAAGCGGTGACGGCGCCGGTCACCTCGCCCAGCGAATCCCGCTGCCGTAACAGGCCGGGGCGCAGGGTGGGGTGGATCAGGCCGCGCAGGTTCTCCGCGTCGGATGTCCAGCCGGAGGCCAGCACCGCGCCGTCGGAGTCGACGAGCGTGGTGAACGGGCCGAGCGGGGTCTGCGTGACGGCGAAATCCGCTGTGGCGGTGGTGGTGCCGCCTGCCTCGGCGCGGACGGTGATGCTGGTGGTCATGATTCGACACTGCCTTTCGTGGTGGCGAGCGCGGGGACATCGGAAGGTGTGGCACGGCTGGTCAGTGCCGCTTTCCACAGGTGCATGGACAAATACGACCGCCACGGCGCCCAGCGCGCGGTGTCCGTCAGATCGACGCCGAGCAGGGTCGCGCCGCGGCGGACGACCAGGTCGGTCCCGAGCAGGACGTCCGGATCGGCGAGCAAGCGCATGATCACGTAGTCGGCCGTCCACGGTCCGACGCCGTCCAGCGCGAGAAGGTCGCGGCGCAGGTCGGCGGCGGTACGTCCCTGGTGCAGCGGCAGTTCGCCGGAAGCGAGTGCCTCGGCGGCCGCGATGATGGAACGGATGCGCCGCGCCGGTCCGGTCAAGACCTCTGCGCCACGCTCGGCGATGACTTCGGGTGCCGGGAACAGCAGCGGAATCGGCCCGTCCACCCGTTCACCGAGCGCTTCGACCAGCCGCGCGGTGTGCGTGGCGGCGGCCGACACCGAGATCTGCTGCCCGATCATGGTGCGCAGCAAGAGTTCGGCTCCGTCCAGGCACCCGGGCACACGGATACCAGGCGTGAATGACGGCCGCGCCGCGTCGAGCGGCTCCGCCTCGGTCAGCGCCTCGGTTTCCGGCGGCGGCCCCGACCCCGCGTCCGGCAGGTACTCGGCGGCCTGCTCGGGCAGTTGTCCCGAGGAGGGCATGCGCGCCGCGGGACCGACACCGAGCGCGTCATCGATCCCGATCGGGTCGGCGTCCAGATCCAGCAGGTGCCGCAGCCTGGCCACCGTCGGCGCGAGATCGCGCATGTCGTGCAGGGACAATTCCGCTCGCACATGGTCGCGCTGGAAGCTCAGCCGCGCGGTGGCGTGCCCGTGTGGCGTGCGCAGATTCCTGGTGTAGGCGCGGTTCTCCCACAATTCCATGCCCGGTACGACATGGGCGGACAGGAACCATTCCAGCCAGGCCCGGTCGAGCGGCTCCCGGTAGGGCAGCCGCAGGGTGAGCGATCCGCTGCCGGCCTGTGCCGCGCGCGCGGGGGCGCTGCTCTTCGCGCGCTGCGCCTCGAGTCGCATGGTGGTGGGGCTCACCGCGAAGACCTCGCGCACCGTGTCGTTGAACTGGCGAATGGAGGCGAAGCCCGCCGCGAACGCGATGTCGGACATGGGCATGGCGGTGGTCTGGATCAGCAGCCGCGCGGTGTGTGCTCGGTGCGCCCGTGCCAGTGCCAGCGGCCCCGCGCCCAGTTCCGTGGTCAGCACCCGGGTGAGCTGGCGCTGGGAGTAGCCCAGGGTGGCGGCCAGCCCGGGCACTCCGGCGCGCTCGACCACGCCGTCACCGATCAGCCGCATCGCCCGGGCGGCCAGATCCGCCCGCGTGTTCCACAGCGGCGATCCGGGCGCGGCGTCCGGCAGGCAGCGGCGGCAGGCGCGGTAGCCCGCCTGCTGCGCCGCTGCGGCGGTCGGCAGGAACGACACGTTGGCCCGCTTCGGGGTGATCGCCGGACACGAAGGGCGGCAATAGATTCCGGTGGTGCGTACCGCGGTGAAGAATTGCCCGTCGAATCGAGAGTCCCGGGTCGACACCGCCCGGTAGCAACGTTCGAAATCCAATGCCGTGATCGTCACGTCCACCACAATGGCAGCTGCGGCGGACCCGTGCTAGCGGAAATCGGCCACCACCGCTGGTGGTTGTCCCTACCTCGCACAACGGTCATGACATCGCACAGCCGTCGCCTGCTTCGCGGTTGTGGCGCCTACCAAACAGGGGTGTGGCGGCACGCGCCGAAATTTTGCCGGTCAGCAGCAGCGATTGGCCGGATTGCGATCCGCCTCGGCATGCCGCTGCCGCCAGTACTCCCGCTCGGTCGGAATGGCGCATCCCGGGTGCCTGCGCCGCAGGTGCTCGACATAGCGCTGGTAATCCTGCCCGCCCAGGATCGAGTCGAACCACCAGATGGCCGCCCGAACGCCGTCGCGGCAGGCGCGGGCCGCGGCGCGCAGCCGGGTGCCGACCGGTCGCCCGGACCGGTCGGCACCCTGGATGGCCGAGTCGCTCATTGCGCGTGGACGTGTGCCGCGCCGGGAGCGCGCACCTTTCCGGTCGCGATCAACTCGTCCCACTGCTTCTGCACTTCCCTCTCCGCCGCGGTGGCGACGAAACCGCTGGGCGCGAAGATCTTCGACGGCTCCTCCGGCGTCTCGGTGGTCTTCGTCTCGCCGGAGCGCCAGGCGCGGTAGGCGACCAACCCGCCGACCACCGCGACGATCAGCACCAGCACCGCGAACACGATCGACAACGTGCCCTGGATGAAGGTGTTGCGCACGATCGCGGTCATATCGTCCTGCGTCTTCGCCGTCAGGCACAACTTCCCGGCGTCCTGCGCGGCCTGGCAGATGCTGTGCTGCTTCCAGTAGCCGAGCTTCGGGTCGGCGGAGAAGATCTTCTGCCACGATGCCGTCATGGTCACCAGCAGGTCCCAGACCAGCGGAATACCGGGCACCCAGGCCCATTTCGTGAGGCCCTTCTTCACCACGATCACCAGTACCACGGTCAACGCGATGGCCGCGAGCAACTGGTTGGCGATGCCGAACAGCGGGAACAGCGTGTTGATGCCGCCCAGCGGGTCGGTGACGCCCATCAGCAGGATCGAACCCCATGCCGCGACCACGATGGCGGAGCACAGCCACGCGCCCACCCGCCAGGACGGATCACGGAACTTCTTCGCCGCCCCGCCGAAGTTGCCCAGCGCGTCCGAGAGCATGAACCGCGCCACCCGGGTGCCCGCGTCGATCGTGGTGAGGATGAACAGCGCCTCGAACATGATCGCGAAGTGATACCAGAACGACTTCATGCTCGCGCCGCCGAGGAACTGGTGGAACACCTCCGAGATGCCGACCGCCAGCGTCGGCGCGCCGCCCGTGCGAGAGATGATCGACGATTCGCCCACGTCGCTCGCCGCCTGGCTCAGCTCCGCCGGAGTGACCGCGGGACCGCTGAGCCCGAGGCTGTTGGTGTAGGCCGCGGCCTTCTCCGCGGTGCCGCCGGTGAGGCCGAGCGGCGCGTTCATCGCGAAGTACAGGTGCTGGTCGATGATCGAAGCGGTGATGATGGCCATGACCGCGACGAACGACTCCATCAGCATGCCGCCGTAGCCGATCATCCGGGCGTGCGACTCCTTCTCCAGCAGCTTCGGCGTGGTGCCGGAGGAGACCAGTGCGTGGAACCCGCTCAGCGCGCCGCAGGCGATGGTGATGAACAGGAAGGGGAACAGCGAGCCCGCGAAGGCAGGCCCGGTGCCGGTGGACGCGAACGACGAGACCGCGGGGGCGTGCAGCACCGGCAGCGTGACGAGGATGCCCACCGCGAGCAGCCCGATGGTGCCGACCTTCATGAACGTCGACAGGTAGTCACGCGGCGCGAGCAGCAGCCACACCGGAAGTACCGAGGCGACGAAGCCGTAGGCGATCAGCAGCCACGAGATGGTCACCGGCGAGAGCGTGAACCAGTCCGCGCCCCAGTCGGTTTCCGACACCCAACCGCCGCTCACGATGGCCAGCAGCAGCAGCGCGAATCCGATCACGGAGACCTCGCCGACCTTGCCCGGCCGCAGGAACCGCAGGTACACGCCCATGAACAGCGCGATCGGAATGGTCATGCCGATCGAGAAGACGCCCCAGGGGCTGTGCGCGAGCGCGTTGACCACCACCAGAGCGAGCACCGCCAGCAGGATCATCATGATCACCAGCACGCCGACGATGGCCGACCAGCCGCCGATCACCCCCAGCTCGTCCCTGGCCATCTGCCCGAGGCTGCGGCCGCGCCGCTTCATCGAAACCCACAGCACCAGGTAGTCCTGCACCGCGCCGGCCAGTACCACGCCGACCACGATCCAGATGGTCCCCGGCAGGTAGCCCATCTGCGCGGCCAGCACCGGCCCGACCAGCGGACCCGCGCCCGCGATGGCGGCGAAATGGTGCCCGTAGAGCACCCGCCGGTCCATCGGCATGTAGTCCTTGCCGTTCTCCAGGATCTCGGCGGGCGTGGCCAGGTCGTCACGTGGTTCGACGATCTTGCGTTCGATGAACCTGGCGTAGAACCGATACGCGATGATGTAGGTGGACACCGCCGCGATCACGATCCACACCGCGTTCACCGATTCGCCCCGCGAGATGGCGAGCACCGCCCAGGCTATGGCGCCGAGTACGGCGATCCCGCCGAAGATCAATTTCTTGGCCGGTGTGATCGGGGACTTGTCGACCACGCCGACGGGCGGCAGATCGGGATCGGTCCGCAGATATTCGATTGTCGCCATCTGCCTTCTCTCCTGTAAAACGCGCAGGATCTTGCTGAAACACGTGACAACGTATCCGATCGATGATCGCCGTCGTGCCGATTCCGGACGCCGGGCGGGCACCGTGAAATATTGTTCATGTGTCGGCCGTCACCAGGTGATTGCCGGACGTATGCTGCCATGCGGTTCGAGAAGCTCCACATCCGCCCTGGAGGAGGGCTGTGTTGCGTGCGAATCCCGTCGCCCGGGTCCGTCGCCGGACGCTGCTCGGGTCGGCGCTGGCCGCGCCGCTGCTGGCCGGCGGCTGCGGTTCCGATGACGACGCGCTGACCTTCTTCTTCCAGGCCAGGCCGGAAGAGGCGCGGGTGCGGCTGAAGATCATCGACGAGTTCCGGAAATCGCACCCGGACATCCGGATTCGCACCATCGTCTCGGGGCCGGATCCGTTGCAGCAGATGCTCACCTACTGCGCGGGCGGTAAGTGCCCGGACGTGCTGATGGCGTGGGAGCTGCTCTATTCCGGGCTGGCCGAGCGCGGCGTCCTGCTGGATCTGAACACGCTGCTGGATCGCGACCCCCGCTACGCAGCCGAGCTGAAAGCAGACAGCTACCCGGCGCTGTATGACACCTTCGCTTACGCGGGCGGGCAGTACGCCCTGCCCGAACAGTGGTCCGGCGTGTTCCTGTACTACAACCGGACACTGTTCGAGGAGGCCGGGATCACCCCACCCGCACGCTGGCGGGACGCCTGGACGTTCGACGAGTTCCTGTCCGCGGCCACGGCGTTGACCAGGCGCGACTCGTCCGGACGGACCCGGTGGGGTTTCGCCGACGCCTGGGTGCCGTACTTCTCGGCGGCCTGCTTCGGCATGAACAACGGCGCCGAATGGTTCTCGCCCTCGGTCCGCCCGACCAGGACCAACCTCGGCGATCCGCGCTTCGCCGAAGGGTTCCAGTTCTACGCCGATCTCGCCGTACGCCACCGCGTGGCGCCGAAAGCCGCCGACACGCTCTCCGTTTCGGCGCCCGACCTGTTCCGGCGGGGCCGGGCGGCGATGGCATTGGGCGGGCACTGGTTGTACTCCGAATTCGCCGGGCACGACGATCTCGCGATCGACGTCACGGTGCTGCCGGTCGGACCGCACGGCGGTCCCGGCGCCATCACCGACGTCGGCAGTACCGGCCTGGCCATCGCCGCGGACAGTCCGCGCGTCGAGCAGGCCTGGGAGTTCGTGAAGTTCGCGACCGGGCCGGTGGGGCAGGCGATCATCGCCGCGTCCGGGCTGTTCGTTCCGGTGCTGAAATCGGCCATGGGTTCACCGGGTTTCGCCGCCGCGCACCGCGAGATCGGCAATCTCGAGGTGTTCACCGACGGCCCGGCCAGCTCCCGTCCGCTGCCGGTGACGCCCGCGTGGGGCAAGGTGTCCGCCCTGCTCGAACGCGGCTCCAACCGGGTGCTGCGCGGCGCCGCCACCGCCGCGTCCTTGGACGGGCGTTTCGCCTCCGACGTCGACGCGCTGCTGGACACGCCGTGACCGGCGCGCAAAGGTCGCAAACTTCGGGCAAAAGAGGTGTGGCCTCCCGGCTGGCGCGGCGTCGAGAGCGGGCCGGGTGGGCATTCGTCGCGCCCAACGTGGCGGCCGTCGCGATTTTCTTGTTGTTCCCGTTGGGATTTTCGCTCTATCTGAGTTTTCATTCGTGGGACTTGTTCAGCCCCATGCGCTTTGTCGGTGTGGACAACTACCGGCGGCTGTTCGGTTCGGACCCGTTGTTTCTCATCGCATTGCGCAACACGGCGGTTTTCACCGTATCGACCTTGGTGCCGACGGTGGGCATCGGACTGGTCGTCGCCGCCGCGCTGAATCGAAAGCTGGCCGGTATCGGCCTGTTTCGGACCATCGCGTTTCTGCCGTTGGTCGCCTCGGCGGTCGCCATGGCCGTGGTGTGGCGGTTCCTGTTCACCGACGACGGGCTGCTGAATCTGGCGCTGGGCGGGCTCGGCATCGGCGCGGTGCCGTGGCTGACCGACCCCGACTGGGCGCTGGTCTCGCTCAGCATCGTCACCGTGTGGAAGAGCGTGCCGTTCGCGACGGTCATTCTGCTCGCCGCCATGCAGGGCGTGCCGGAGACGCTCTACGAGGCCGCGAAGATCGACGGAGCCGGTGCGCTGCGGCGGTTCTTCGCGATCACGCTGCCGCTGATCCGAGGGCCGTTGTCGTTCGTCTTCATCATCACGATCATCAATTCGGTGCAGGCATTCGACCAGGCCTACGCGCTGACCGGCGGGAACGGGGGACCGGAGACGGGTACGTACCTCCTGGGGATCATGCTGTTCCAGCACGCGTTCGGCTTCTACGAGGTGGGTTACGCCTCCGCGCTCGCCTGGGTGATCTTCGCGATGCTGTTCCTGCTGACCCTGGTGCAGCTGCGGCTGGCCCGGCGTTCGGAGGTGGAACAGTGAATACCTACGAGGTGGTGCGGCGCGCACTGCCGGTCCGGCGCGACCGCGCGGGCGTCTCGTTCGGCCGGGTCGACCGGGCGATCGTGCGGCGGCTGCTGCGCGGGACCGCGATATACGCGGTGCTGGTGGGCATCGCGTGGTGCGCGCTGCTGCCGATCCTGTGGGCGATGTCGGGCTCGCTGAAGCGGGACGGTGAGATCGCCGACGCGGCCTTTCTCCCGCAGCGGCCGCAATGGTCGAACTACGGGAAGGTCTTCGAACTGCTGCCGATGGGGCGGATGCTGCTCAACACCACGGTCTACGCGCTGTGTGTGACGGCGGGGCAGGTCTTTTTCTGCTCGCTGGCCGGTTACGCGTTCGCGCGCCTCCGTTTTCGCGGGCGGGACATATTGTTCCTCGCCTACCTCGCGACGCTGATGGTGCCGCTGACCGTGACGGTGATCCCGCAGTTCCTGCTGATGCGGGCGTTCGGCTGGGTGGACACCCCGTGGGCGATGATCGTTCCCGGCCTGTTCGGCAGCGCGTTCGGCACGTATCTGATGCGGCAGTTCTTCCGCACGCTGCCCGACGAATTGGAGGAGGCAGCCATCCTCGACGGCTGCAACACCTGGCAGGTCTACTGGCGGGTCCTGCTGCCGCATACCCGTCCGGCGCTGATGGTGCTCGCCGTGCTCACCTGGATCACCGTGTGGAACGACTTCCTCTGGCCGTTGGTCATGATCCAGCGCGAGGACGTCGCCACCGCGACACTGGGCCTGATCCGGCTGCAAGGCCAGTACCACACCCAGTGGCCGATCCTCATGGCCGCCGCGATCGTCATCCTGGTTCCGCTGCTGGTGATCTACGCGATCGCGCAGCGCGCGTTCATCCGTGGCATCGCGATGTCGGGGCTCGGCGGGCGTTGAGCAGGACCTCGCCCGCTGCCGCGGCGCCTCGGCAAGGCCCCGCGGTCGGGTAGCGGCCGGGCGTCGTCGGCCTCGCCGATCAAGCGCCCCAATAGGTGCCGAAGCTCCAGAGGTTGCCCTCCGGGTCGCGGACCGTGAAGCCGCGCGAGCCGTAATCCTCGTCGCGCAGGTCGCGGACCACTTCGGCGCCCGCGGCGGTCGCGCGGGCGAACAAGGCGTCGGGCTCCTCGCAGACCAGATAGACAGAGTCGGTGCCGGTCGGGCGGGTGCCGAACGGGCTGTCGTCCTTGCCCGCCGATCCGAACATGACGCCGCCGCCGAGCGGCCAGCGCAGTTCCGCGTGCTCCACGATCGACGGGTCGTCCTCGCGGGTGTACAGCGCGGCTTCCCGGAAGCCGAACGCCTCGACGAGGAAGGTGGTCATGGCGCGGGCATCGCGGAAGGTCAGCGCGGGCCAGACGGCGGTGCGGGTGCTGGTTTCTGTCGGATTCGTCATGGATCAATCGTCATCCGGCGGACTCGTCGGCGGCTTGGACGGATGGAACCTCCTCGGCGAGCCAGACGGTCGGGCTCGTCCCGGCGAGGTCGGCGAAGTCGCGGTCCAGATGGGCCTGGTCGTAATAGCCGCACGCGGCGGCCACCTGGGCGATGGTGACGTAGGAGGGCGTGTGCGCGAGCATGCGGCGGGCTCGTTCGAAACGCGTGATCCGGGCCGCGAGCTTCGGGCTCAGACCGAACTCGCGATTGAACCGCCGCGTCAGATGCTGCCTGCTCCACCCGATCTTCTCGGCCAGCGGGCCGACCGCGATCGCGCCGCCGGAACCGACCACGGCGCGCCAGGCCCAGCTGAGTTCCGAACGCACCGCGCGGCCGGGATCGGCGAGCGCGCAGAGCACCCGATCGCACACGGCGAAACGTTCCGGCCAGCTCGGCGCGGACTGCAACCGTTCCCACAGCTCGAGGCCGACAGGACCCACGACGTCGGACAATTCGACCGACGTGTCCCACAGCGCGGCCGCGGGCATGCCGAACAAGGTGCGGCAACCGAGTGGCGTGAGCGCCACGGCCACGCCCTCCTGGTGACCGTCGTGCGCGATCAGCGCCGTGCTCGCCTGTAGGCCGCTCAACACGCACCGGTAGTTCCGCGGAGACTGTCGCGGATCGGTCTGCTCGACGACGTCGATCGTCGGGCCGATCCCCACGATGAAAGTCATGTGCCGCGAAGGCAACCCACGATGGGTCGCCGCCGCGAACCCGGACATGCGATACCCGATATAGCGGTCGATGAACGCGGCGAGCACGGGCGCCGGACGCGCCGTCACCACCTCCGTGGTCGGCTCCATACGGGACACGCTACGCCCGGGGACCGACACCTGGCCCGCTCGGTTCGCGACGTCGACGTGCGCGCGGATCGCCGTTTCGGCGGTTGCCGTGTGGAGCAGGCAGGTGGCCATGTCGACGCGGATGCGCTGGGAGCCTTCTGCCGCATGGTCGTGAGCTGTGGCACGCGGACGATCGCAGCGCGGGATGGTCGGGCAGCGCATGCGGACCACCGCCGTGACCGGGTGGCCTGCCAGTGCTTGGTCCCTGGTGTCGGGCAGCTCTCCACCGGTTCCGGGCGCTGGTGAGATGTACCACTACAGCGTGTAGTGGACTGTGATCACCCGTCGCGATCCGGCTACCGTTACGCCTTCTAACGATTTCTGGAGGTGTGATGCGGCGGGTGCAGTACGAGCGCAGCGGTGGTCCCGAGGTGCTCGAGCTCGTCTCGGCCGAGGTGCCGACGCCCGGACCAGGGGAACTGCTGGTTCGTGTCGAGGCGGTCGGGGTGACCCTGCCGGTGGTGCGGAAGGTCCGTGAGCAGCGCGAACCTATCGCGTTGGGCGGCGAGGTCGCGGGCGAGGTGGTCGCGGTCGGTGAGGGCGTCGAGCGGTACGCGCCCGGCTACCGCGTGACCGGCCTCGTCTTCGGGCACGGTTACGCGGACTACGCGGTGCTGTCGGCGGACATGGCGTCGCCGATTCCCGACGGAGCGTCGGCGGTGGACGCGGTCGCGCTGGTGCGCAGCGGCTTGGTGGCGCTCGGTGCGCTCCATGCCGCGTCTGCGCAGGAGGGCGAGTCCGCGCTGATCACCGCCGCCGCGAGCGGTGTCGGCCATCTCGCCGTCCAGCTCGCACGGGTGCGCGGCGCGGCGCGGGTGGTGGGCGCGGTGTCGGATCTCGCGAAGGCCGACTTCGTCCAGCAGCTCGGAGCCGACGACGTGGTCGAGTACGGCCGACAGACCTGGGGACCTCCCGCCGACTACGTGCTCGACGCGGTCGGCGGCGACCTCCTGACGCCCGCGCTCGCGGCCCTGGCCCCCGGCGGCCGCCTGGTCGCCTACAGCTCCGGCGGCGGCGTCATCCAGGCATACGACCTGCTCGTGGGCGCGAAATCCGTCATCGGCTTCCAAATGGCCCGCATCGCGCAGAAACAGCCCGACCTGTACGAGCACTGGCGTCAAGAGCTGTGGCAGTACTTCGCCTCCGGCCAACTGCGCCCCGCCGTGCACGCCGAATTCCCCCTCGAGGAAGCGGCCGCCGCCCACGCCGCCGTCGAGCATCGCGCCAACCTCGGCAAAGTCGTCCTCATCCCCTGACGCGGGCTTCGCGAGCGGCACATGGCCGGCGGCAGAGGTCGAGAAGACCTCGCCGCCATGTGCCGCTCGTGGGGGAGGGTAGACTCTGCTCCTCGTGAGTCTCACCCTCGGAATTGTCGGCCTGCCGAACGTCGGGAAGTC
Source organism: Nocardia sp. NPDC047648 (assembly GCF_040642815.1). NCBI lineage: Bacteria > Bacillati > Actinomycetota > Actinomycetes > Mycobacteriales > Nocardiaceae > Nocardia > Nocardia sp. NPDC047648. The sequence goes on from NZ_JBEYSX010000004.1 coordinate 330,260, forward strand.
GACGCTGTTCAACGCGTTGACCAAGAACGACGTGCTCGCCGCGAACTACCCCTTCGCGACGATCGAGCCGAACGTCGGCGTGGTCCCGCTGCCCGATCCGAGGCTGAACAAGCTGGCGGAGATCTTCTCGTCCGAGCGGATCGTGCCCGCCACCGTGTCGTTCGTCGACATCGCCGGCATCGTGAAGGGCGCCTCGGAGGGCGCGGGCTTGGGCAACAAGTTCCTCGCCAACATTCGTGAGGCCGACGCCATCTGCCAGGTGGTGCGGGTGTTCGCCGACGACGACGTGGTGCACGTCGACGGTCGCGTCGACCCGAGCGCCGACATCGAGGTGATCGAGACCGAGCTCATCCTCGCCGACCTGCAGACCCTGGAGAAGGCGGTCGTGCGGTTGGAGAAGGAAGCCAAGGTCAAGAAGGACCGCAAACCGGTCGCCGATGCCGCCAAGGCCGCGCAGGAGATCCTCGACAACGGCACCACCCTGTTCGCCGCGGCGGGCAAGGTGGACACCGAGCTGCTGAAGGAACTCTCGCTGCTCACCACCAAGCCCTTCCTCTACGTCTTCAACGCCGACGAGTCGGTGCTCACCGACGAGGCGAAGGTAGCCGAGCTGAAAGCTTCCGTCGCCCCGGCCGACGCGGTCTTCCTCGATGCCAAGGTGGAAGCCGAACTGCTGGAACTCGACGAGGAATCCGCCCTCGAACTCCTCGAATCCATCGGCCAGACCGAACCCGGCCTGCACGCCCTGGCCCGCGCAGGCTTCCACACCCTCGGCCTCCAGACCTACCTGACCGCGGGCCCGAAAGAAGCCCGCGCCTGGACCATCCACCAGGGCGACACCGCCCCCAAGGCCGCAGGCGTCATCCACACCGACTTCGAACGCGGCTTCATCAAAGCAGAGGTCGTCGCCTACAACGACCTGGTCGAAGCGGGTTCCATGGCCGCAGCCAAAGCCGCGGGCAAGGTGCGTATGGAAGGCAAGGACTACGTCATGGTGGACGGCGACGTGGTCGAGTTCCGCAGCGGATTAGCGTCTGGGGGCAAGAAGTAGGTCGAGCGGTACCCGGCGCCTGCCCGGCTGGAGTGCCCATGGGGGATCGCATAATTTGGGACTTTGTGGTGCCTGGAACGCCAAGGTCGTTGCAGGCAAAAGGCCCGGGGAAGGCCAAGTGGAAACAGAAGGTACGCGAGTGCGCCACTAATGGATTGCACTCCTCCATGTTTCCGTGCTTGGATACGGTTTCCGTCTCAGTCGTATTTTTTCATCTTACTGAGACGTTGGATATGGACAATATGCTAAAGCCGATTCTCGATGGAATATATCCTGAGGTCATCCTCGACGATGCAATGATTCAGGATTTATCTGGTAGCCGCCGGGATATCTCGGAGGAAATTGCTTTTAAGAACCCGCCGGAGTGTATCATAGAACCGCTCGGTATGGGAGAGCCCTTTGTGTACGTGGCAATCGCAGTCGCAATGGATAAGAGGGAGCTACCGTGGATATAGATTCGGCTGTGCAGTCTGCGGTATTAAATCATTTCAATCGATTGCCGGATAGCGGAGCGTGGAGGGTCTACTTCCCGCCTGATGTTCCCGCCCTGCCCGGGGAGCTCTCGAAGATGCGGTTCGACGCCATCGCGGTGGACGAGTTTGGCCAGGGTGGGATAGTTTTCAAAGTTGTCCAGCGGAAGGGGGCTGGCATCTCTGAAGACGAAAAGGCGCTGATTGCTGAGATGAGGTCGGCAGTTCATGGCCTGCCCGGATGGGACTTCGAGATCATCTTCTTGCGCCCTGACCTCCAAGCGCTCGATGATGAGTCGGAAATGGCGAAGCGCTTGGCGGAGGCCAAAATAATCCTGGACAAGGCCCCGACATCCGCTTTCGTCTCTGCCTATGTTGTTCTCGAGTGGAAGCTTGCTCGGTTGGTGAAACAGCTGGGGCTAAAATATAGTCCGAATGCCATCAGCCTTGTCTCTGAGCTGATTTCTGCGGGATACCTGGACGATGACCATTTGGGTAGCGTGAGAGCGTTTCAACGTCTTCGTAACGCGCTTGTCCACGGGCATAAAGCCGATCGACCAATTACGGGCGACCTTGTTAATGGGCTGATCCGACTTATCGAGCAGATCGATTCCCGGGTTCGGGCGGAGTTGCCTGCGGAAGATTGAATCACTGTTGAGTTCTGCAGCGGATTCGCGCTTGGCTCAAAGCGCCGACTTGGGTGGCGATCAAGAATTTTGGGGGGCAGGGTGAAGTAGTCTGGTCTAGACTTCAGTTGTCGATCATGGTCAATCGATGTGAGGGCGGCATGGATACTTTCTCTGAGACCGACATTCTGTTCGATCCACACCACGCGCCGCCCTGGAAGTTTCCGGAACCTGGCACCTGGTACGTCGGAACGATCGTCACCAACCCGTATGTCGCATTACGCACGGACCACAACGGAAGCCCGCAGCGCACCCCGGACGGTGCCTCACGATTCGCTCTATGGACTTGCGTCGATACTGCAGACGGTCATCGTGGGTTCTGCATCGACAGCAATCAAGTCGCGAAAGCGTTCGGTGGCCGCGCAGGTGAGAAGAATTTGCACCGCTGGGCAGATGAGTGGCAAGTCGGAGGGCAATTGCAGCTCTCATGGACGCGTGACGACCGCGGTCGGCGAGTTTACCGTGGCCGCTACAGCGGCCCGCCCCTGTCGGAAAGCGAAGGTCCACGCGGTCGGATAAACTTGAGATAGCGCGTCTGTCGTCTGACGCGGAGCGTGGGTGGAACACCGGTTCGCCAGGACCGCCCGTAGTCGCTCAGGAGTACCAGGGAGAGTGGCCGCAGCAGGACTGCGGTTGTAAGCGGCAGCAGAGTCGATCGGGATCAGACGATCGAACGACCGACGCGGCCGAGGATCCTTCCTGGGAGAACTCGTGTCCTCACCTCGTCGTCCTTCTGCCCCGCGTCGTTCGCATATCTGCTGGATTCTCGACGATGACGATCGTACTCGTCGCGCAGAGCATCTGATTCTTACAGTCGGCATCGTCGTGGCTGTTGTACTAGGCACCAGCATTGCGGTCGTTTTCACCTTGGCGAGTCTGCTCGGCACCGGTATCTGTATCGGCGGGGTAGCCATATGCTCGCCGGTTGCGATTCGCGCGGTCATGCGGCGTTGTCGCCGCGGTTCGATCTCCACCGCCGAGGTCAATCCCGCCGGCCGCTGACCCTGATTACAGGGAGACCTGCGCGCCACAATCCCGCAGGTCTCCCTGTCCCGGGTATTGCCGGTGTGGTTCGAGCGATGACGGCGTATGTTAGTGCGCCAACGCAAAACGCATCTACCGTGGCCCTATGACTAGTTGCGTCGTCGATTGGGCTCAGCAGATCTCGCGCACATGATTGGCTGAGCTCGACCGTCGAGGGAGGCATGTCCAGGGCGTCGGTGAGCAGGCATGTCGAACGGCCAGAATAGTTGACGATCCGGAGTATTTGGTTTCCGCGGCTTGGTTGCATGATCTCGGGTACGCGCCGGAACTGGTCCGCACCGGCTGCGACGCCATTGCCCAGAGGCGCGGTCTCGGGTCGCTGCCGGCATCGGCCGGATCGGTGGGTTGCGTGCATAGGTTATTCGGCTTCGGAACGCGAGTCGGGCCCCGAGTAGGGCGTTTGACGTGCAGCGATGGGAGTCGATAGCGGTCGAGTTCCGCAGCGGATTAGCGTCTGCGAAGAAGTAGGCCGCAAGGTCGCGAACTCGCTGGTCAAGGTGTCTATTGGGCCTTCGGATCGCCGGAGGAACCACTTCGTTCGAGCCTCACGGCGGGGAGATCTGTTGTTCGATTTGATTGACGACTGAGGATTTGGCCGCCATTACACGTAGGCGAGGATGATTCCTAAGTGCGTCGCGGATCTTCTCGACGGGCACGCCGAGCTCTTGCAGGACAACCAGATATGTCACGAGGTGGACCGATTCAGCGATCGCAACGACTTCCATGCTGTCGTTGATGATGCGCTGACGCTTCGTGCCGCCGTGAGCCACATGGTTGCGGGCCCATACGGCCCAGTCGATCCACTTTTCCGCATCGAGCGCGACTTGGGTCTGCAGCTCTGCATCAAGTCGCTCATGCAGCTGTCTGAGCCGTTCGTTGAGTTTTGCATTTGGAGCGCCGTCAAGGCACCAGAGGTGGAAGCCTTCAGCAGCTGCAAGCGATTGGCTGACATACTCCTCGACGTACCGCGAGGAGTATCCGCAGAGGCCGATCGCCACGTTCCATGCGTAGCCAGCTTGTCGCTGTTCCGTGAGGCGCTGGCGGGTCTTCAAGTACGAATCTAGGGAGACGTCGGCGAAGGTGAAGACCGTGTGTGCGGGCTGGTGTGTCTCATCAGGGCGAGCGGGTTCACCGAGGCTCGACAACAGAAAGGCTTCACCATCGTCGATGGTATTCAGCGCGATCGCCTCGATACCGCATGGGCTGAATGTCGCCAGTCTGAGCAAATCGGTCACCGGCGCCATGCAGTCGACGAATTTGGCTGCACTTCCTGCGGCATCTTGAGGTAGCCGGATGCAGACACTTGCGTCAACGCGCAGTTCGATCACAGGCCCATGCCTCCGACGCTTCGTCATGAGCTCAAGCATCAGGTCAGGCATAGCTTGGGTCGCAGGGCTAAGAAACGGGCGAGTTGCCTTGGTGTCCACGGAGTACCGGGCTTCGTCAGTCTCCCCTACAACGCATTCGGCTCGGTATCCGCCGACTATCGGGAGCGCGTACGGCATCAGCAGGGTACCGTTCTCGAGCCGCTTGCCGGGACTATCGACACCCTCGATCTTCACCCACTGCGGAGGGCAGAAGCGACCATCATCTGTCAGGTAGTAAAGATCGTCTAGTACGAGTGCCGCGCTGGAGAACTGATCCTGCTGGGGGCTAGGTACATGTGCACCGACGCACACCCAGGTCGACTCCCACGACTCCTCGTGTACACGACCTTGCAGACCTGCTGAGTAGGTGGTGCGCTGAGCGTCCCAGATCGACAGCTTCTGCCCGGAGTTCGACTCGCCGTAGATGGTTCCGGAGCGGATATCGCCCACGAGCTGGTTGGTCATCTCGCCCTTGCCGTCTGGGGTCAGCTGATACTCCGGCTGTGGCGAGAAGCCGCCGATCAACTCCAATTTCGCGCCATCAGACGGCTCCCATACAAGGATGCCGGGAACCCTGTTGTCCGGGGCCTCGGGCAGGAAGAACCACCCTCTAATCCGCTGCGCATCACACTGCCTCATCCGCATGAGAGTAGCGATGGATAGCCGACCAATCTCCAACCCGCCTGGCCGGCCCCTGTACCCGCAGGCCTCACAGGCGATGCTGCCGCGCTCGATCCTTGACTGCCGGATTTTTCGCAAGCGCAGCTTCCGATCTCGTTCGTACATCCGAGAGATTCGTTGCCGGGCTTTACCTTCGATCGCGGAGGCAAGTTCGTCGGCGGAGCCGATGTCGCCTGCCGGCGCGTCACGGGACGGGCCAGTTCGTATCACGATCCAACCTCTGCAACGTACACTGCGAGACTATCGACAGGCAAGGCGATGGGACCTGTTGCGCAGCAAGGCGTTTCGGTTCGGCCGGTCCTTCAATGATTATTACTCAGTAGTTCATCGCACAACAGGTGATCGATGTCAAGGCGGTCGAGTTCCGTAGCGGATTAGCGTCTGCGAAGAAGTAGGGCAACGCGTGTATCGCTGCAGCAGGTTTCGGTCGTCGGCACCCCGCGCTGGCCCGTTCGGTCAGCGCGGTGCGGCATGAGCGCGCACTTGAGTGAGCTGAAGCCAGCTCTGAGTTTCTGACAGCTCTCGTCATCTGCGATTGTGTAGCGAGGAATCGGTTGTGTTGCGAGCGGGCGTACTGGTCTCACATCGGTCCTGCGGCATCTCTGCCATGCGAGCGTCCGCACCACTGGCACTGCACATTTGCCTGACGCTCACCAGTCTGGATAAAGAGAGATGACTCGGGCGGTGTACTCCCATCGGGCCAAGAGGTCGTCTGGGAATAGGTCGCATTAAACAATGTAGCTCCATCAAGATAAGCCGCCACCAAGGATGCACCCGTAACGTTTGCTCCAACCAAGTTTGCGCCCTCCAAATCAGTCAGAGAGAAGCAGGCGGCCGAAAGGTTTGAACTGTTCAGATTGGCTTCTCGCAACTCGCACCCTTCAAAATTCGCGCCTCGAAGGTCTGCGTTCCCCAGGTAGGCTCCACGCAGTCGGATTTGCGACAAATCGCAGCCCGCCAATGATATGTGGGCAAGATTCGATTCTTTGGAGAACATCCACTGTTCAGCCTTGAGTACTGATTCACCGGTATCTTCGATTCGAAGCACTCGGCGGTCTGCAATAGCGCGAATAATTGTTTGACGCACCTGCGGTTCACCCAGCTCGTCGGCATTGGCATTCCTTGCGCCGGTAAATGGTATGGGATGCCGCAAATAATCTATCAAGATGCCGATGCAGACATCTTTCTGCCTGTCGTGGCCGATATCTTCCCAATCGTCGGCCAACGCAAGCAGTGCATGCACACCAAAAAGCCTTGTAGTGTGCGACTTATCCGCCATGTGGCCAGCGATCGTCGAGTACCGACCGTGCAAGGTACTGATCCGTTCGCGGTGCTCCTTGTCGGCGTGCTGACCCCTTTCCTGCTTGCGGCCGAGGTGCCCATTGAGAAGCACGAGACCGGCGGCCACGATTGCGCCTGTTCCGGTGAAAACCGTCGCTAAGGGCTGGGCGGCCACGCTCCAAAATGCGCGTGATGAGTGTGTGGCAACTAGCGAAATCAGGATGACGACGGACGACGCACCGAGCAGGAGGGATGTGATCAACATTATTGGCCGCCGCACCGTGCGGGCAGGGCTTGAAACACTCACGACAGTTGATGTACCACATCCCGCCGACAGTCACCCACCACTCGCGGCACCGCACTGATACGCTGCGGCAGCCCTGCTCAAGCCGCCGTGGTCGGACTGGAAGATCACTGCTGGGTCGGCAGCACCTACGAAGCGGACCCGGCGAACCCGCCCGGCTTCGACGCACACAATGTCGATCCAACGGCAGACTTTCGCTTGGGCCGAAGGACCTCGGCTTGCCTTGTGCGATGCGCGCACATCGGCATGAGCGCGCACTTGAGTTCGCTAGAGTTAGCCGGACGGTGCGGCCGGAGCGTCGGATCTCACGAGGCGCCGGCGCTGGTTGGGTTGAGGAGAGGCGCAGAGGTTATTCTGCTTCGGAACGTGACGCGATGTGTGAGCAGGGGGTTTGACGTGCAGGTATGGGATGTCAACGGGGTCGAATATTGAAGCGGATTAGCCTCTGCGAAGAAGTAGTCCGATGACCTCGGAGGAGCCTTACCAGTACCGCGGCCTTCCGCTGACGCCGAACATCCTCGCTGAGAACATCCTTCGCACCCACGAGCCAGGGGCCGTTATACGGACCAGGGACCTCGTCCAATCGGCCATGCGCTATCACATCGAACATGGCGGTTCGAATTCACAGTCCAACCTAAAGGCGCAGGGCAAGAAGGCTCTGGTCACGCTGGAGTCTCAGCGGAAGATCGAAAGAACCGGCGGTTACGGTCTTTGGCGGATTCTCGGGAGCGCCGCTGATGATGCGAGACCAGCCGTCACGGATGACGATCTTGCAGAGGAGATCGAGGAGACATTCCTTGATGAGCTTCCGTACGAGGCTGTGCTGGGAACCGGGTCAGAATCCATCTACGCGTACTACTTCCCGACGTACCGGAAGCTCGCGGAAGCGACCGGCGAATCGATCTGGCCGATCAAGGTCGGCAGAACATCTGGCGATGTGGCCTCTCGAGTGCTTTCGCAGGTCGGTACGGCCCTTCCTGAGATTCCGATCATTGCGCTGGTCTACAGGACCGAGCACTCGGTTTCGGTTGAGGCCATGATTCATGGTGTGTTCGTGATGCGTGGTCGCAAGGTCGATGCACCTGGGGCGGAGTGGTTTTCGACGTCTCCAGACGAACTCATCGACCTGATCCTATGGGCGGAAGGCGAGGAGGCGGCCCAGTCTGGCCCATGGATGCAACGCAGAGGTTATTTGGTTTCGGAACGCGAGTCGAACTCTGAGCAGGGCGTTTGACGTGCAGATATTCGACGCCATCGTGGTCGAGTTCCGCTTCAACGTGTAGCGGATCAGCGTCTGCGAAGAAGTAGGGCAGCGCACGTATCGCTGCTGGTGGAGACTCTGCTGAGCCTCCGTCCGGTATCCGGGCGGGGGCTCACTCGCTCCGTCGGCACCGTCCGCTGGCGGGTTCGGTCAGCGCGGTATGCGGAAGGTCAGGACGTTCGATCCTGGTCGAACTACTGGCTGTGCACAGGTATGCGGATCAGTCCCCCTGCGGCCGTCCTCACTTGAGACTATTCGAGCATTTACTAGAACAGTATTGACTAGCGAAGTATGTCCCGCGATGCTCGACTCATGCGAACGACCGATACAGACCTCACCGTCGAGCAGGTCGCCGCGCGGGCTGGAGTGCCGACCAGCACCGTGCGCATGTATCAGTCGAAGGGGTTGCTGCATGCACCACGCCGAGTCGGCCGCACCGCGCGCTACGACAGCTCACACCTCCAACGTCTCGAATTAGTGCAGCGCCTGCAGGACCGCGGCTTCTCACTCACCTCGATCGCCGAACTGTTGACCGCACGCGAGCAGGGGGCGACAGTCGCCGATCTGCTCGCGTTGCCTGGCGGGCCCGAAGATTGGGTACCGCTCAGCTTGGGCGATATCCGACTGATGATCAAGCCCAAAGGTCTGCGACCCAGCTTGCTGCGCAAGGCAACTCAGCTCGGATTGATCCGGTGGAGGCGCGGACGGCCGCAGACGCGACGCTGGGCGCTCACCAGCGGCCTGCGGGTCGCCGAACTAGATTTACCGCCGAGTGAGGTGCTCGACCAGATCGTCCAGTTACGTACACACACCGACCAGATCGCAGCCGACTTCGGCGACATCTTCGAGCGCACGCTGTGGCCTCGCATCCAGGCCGCCAGCTCCGAGACCGACCAACTCGACCGGATCCGGGCACTCCTGCAGGAATTGACCGGCCTGGCCGAAGGAGTAGTCGTCAGCGCCTTGCGAGAATCGGTCCGTCACCTAGCCGAACAATTCGTCGAACGACACGAACTGCTGCCCGCGAACGGCGAACGCCCTGTCTGGCTGGACGGCTCGATACCTATCCTCAACGAGCGCCTGCTCGAAACCGGCGACGACGACATCGAAGCGGTAGACCGATTCCTGGCTGCCGATCGCACCCAGGAGTTGTGATGAACGCACACTTCGACTCCCCTGTCACGAACACTGACCTGGATTGGGGCAAACGAGCACTACAGAATCAGGCGGGTGCGCGAGGAACCGTCTTGACCTGGATCGGGTACTGCTGGGGCGTGATCCTCGGTGTCGTGTCGGGTTTCGCATTGGTGTTCTTCTTCACCCTGGCGTTGGTCGGCGTCCTGTACTTCTGGGCCCTACCGGTGGGATCGATTCTCGCGCTCGCCATCTGGGCAGTGACCGCGATCGTCAGCACCGTACGCATGCACTTTCGAGGCTGGAACTCCGCCACGATGCGATTCCTGGCCGGGTTCGGGATCATTCCCTGCTCCATCGGCGCAGCGATGATCATCGCCGCATTCGGCGACGGCTGGGGTAATCCCTTCATCGGCTGATTCTGCTTGTCACAGCAGATCAGCAACGACCGCAAAGACAAGCAGGGATCCCGAAACTGTCACAACCGGGCCGGTACCGTCGAGCCGAGAGGGCGTAGCGGCCAGTGCACGGCGTAGTGGGGGCTCAGTCGTTTCGCCGTCACCGTACGCTGACCGGTTCGGTCGGCGTGGTACGCGGCATTACCGAGCGTCCGGGCTGCTACCTATGGGTTGGTAGCGGCCGTCGGCGGCCGCGGTGAGTCGGCGGGCCAGGGCGCGTACGGCGTCGTTGAGCGTGTCGGGGTGCTCGATGATGAACGGGCGGTTCAGGCCGACGAGGAGGGCGGGAATCCAGTCGAGCTGTTCGGCGCGGATTCGGATCCGGACCCACGGGTTGGTGTCGGCGGGCTGCGAGTCGATCTCATGCACAGTCGCGATCGTCGCAGGGAGCAGCGGGCGGACCTGGGTGAATGTGCCCTGGACTCGGATCGATACCTCGTGCCGATATGGCGCGTTGGCCAATGCGGACAGCAGATGAGCGGCTGGCTCGAATCCGGTGGGTGGAGCGAATGTTCCGGGCTGTGTGCTCACTGCGGTGATGCGGTCCAGCCGGAAATGGCGTAGTTCGTCGCTGTTGCTGTCCATCCCTGTCAGATACCACCGGCCGGAGTGGTCGATGAGCCCGTAGGGGTGCACGGTCCGTTGGCTGGACCGCCCGTTTCGGTCGGTGTACCCGATTGCGACCGGTCGGTGCTCGCGGGTGGCCTCGGCGAGCCGGAGCAGGACGGCGGTCTCGACAGCCACTTCCGGGCGCGCGTCGGCGGTGAATTCGACGGTCTTGATCAGTGCGTCCAGCCGGGCCGTCAGACGTGGGGGTAGGACGCGGCGGAGTTTGGCCGTCGCGCTGTCGGCTGCGCGGGCGGCCGCTGTCGGCCGGTCGGCGCCGCGGCTGGTGAGGAGCCCGAGTAACACGGCCACCGCCTCGTCGTCGGTCAGCATCAGCGGTGGCATTCGGTATCCGGGAGCGAGCCGGTATCCCCCGTAGCGGCCCCGCACCGATCGGACCGGGATATCCAGGTCAGTGAGATGGGTGACGTATCGCCTGACGGTGCGTTCATCGACGCCGAGCCGTCCGGCGAGTTCGCCGACGGTATGGGTACCGCCGGTCTGCAACAGCTCGAGCAGGGCCAGCACTCGGGCGGTGGGGCGCGTCATCGGGAAATTCTCGCATCCATACCGGGCGGAAACTGTCCGGTATCGGCTCTACCGTGGCGTGCGGCGGTGGAACCTCCGCCTCATCCGACAGCAGGAGCACACAATGAAGCTCGTCTCGATCCGTCTGATCACTGACGACATCCAGCGGCTGGTCAGTTTCTATCAGCATGTGACCGGCGTCGAAGCAAACTGGGCTACACCGGATTTCGCCGAGATCGTGACACCGGCCGGCACCCTCGCGATCGGAAGCACCCGCACCGTGGCGCTGTTCGCTGCGGGCGGTGCGCACCCAGGCGACAATCACACCGCGATCATCGAATTCCTGGTCCCCGACGTCGATGCCGATTACCGGCGGTTGCGAGATACGGTCGAGGATTTCGTCAACGAGCCCACGACGATGCCGTGGGGGAACCGGTCGTTGCTGTTTCGCGATCCCGACGGCAACCTGATCAACCTCTTCACCCCGGTCACCGCGCAGGCCGCCGCGAAGTTCGCCGGTTGACATCCGCTCATCGGCATGAGCGCGCAGCTGGTAGCGACTTCATCGAGCCCCCAACCGGTGTCCGGGTGGAGGCTCGGTCGTCTCTCCGGCCGGTTCGGTCGGCGCGATACGTGGCTCACCCTGACCGACCAGGACAAGGCCACTGTCCGCTCTGCCGCCTACGGCGCGGTCTCCTTGCTCGCCGCCGCCTCCGATAGGCCCCACAAGGCCGCCACCGCAGGCACTATCGCGTTGACGTCGGCGACCGGCCGGGTCGGGCACGTGCTGAACGCGAAGTCCAAGGACATCCACCTGACCGGCAAGACCGTCGCCGAACTCGCCGACAAGGTGCTGCCGGCTCTGGCCGCCGCGGTGGCTCTGCTCGACCAGCATGATCGCGCCGAGGCCGACAACTTCCGCACCACCGTGCTGATCGCCCTCGAAGCCGCTGCGGCAACGAGCCGCAACGGTCAGCCGGGCCCCGTCGTCAACGAGATGACCCGCAAGGTTGCCGCGGCTCTGCACGCCGCGTGAAAGGTGGTGGCCACACGCTGCCGTTCGCCGAGTGAATCCCTGAGATCAGTCGATGTTCGGTAATACCGCGCCGGCCGGTTCGGTCAGCGCGGTATGCGGCTATTTAAGACTGGCGGTGCGGCTTGATCCCGGCCAGGATCATCCCAGGTACCCGGTGGGGGGCTCCCGTGTGTTCACGACAGATGCGGAGCCAGGATCGCCGCGCCTGCACGTACAGCGGCCCAGTCGGTGTCCTCCTGCCGCGTCAACGCCTGCGGCAACCACGTGCGGCGCTGCTCCTGTTCCCAAATCAGCGCAGGGATATCGAGGTCGATCCCCGGGAGGGCACCGGCTACAGTCAGGCGGTCCACACGCTCTTGCATGGCTTGCAGCAGTTCGTGGTCGAAATCGGTTACAGCGGAGACGAATTCCTCCGTACGGATCGTCCTCTGGCCCGACAGCGGCGCGGAGAACGTGATCTCACCATCGGGATCTGGTGTGAACTGCCACGCCACAGTGACCGTGTCGGCGGGGCCGAGGGTGCGCCACCACCGAAACGCGGGCCCGAATCGCAGATACGAGGTGTCGGTCCAGCGCACGCCGTACGCCTCGGAGGCGGCGTAGACCGCTGAATTTTCGAGGAGATCCGGATCGCCGGTGTCGACCCACTCCTCGGCGCCGGCGGCGAAGAACTCCGCCAAATCATCCGGTACCGGCTCGAGGGCCGAGGGCAGAACAGCGAGCAGATCCTCCCACAGCCGCACCACGTAATAGTCCACCCACGACGCCACGGTAGCGCTGCCATCACTTATCGAGTTCGTAGTCGGCGCCGCGTATCTCAGCAGCTCGACACCACCAACCTCCAGGCAGTACCACCCCTGGGTGAGCCCGAACCAATGCAGACGGTGATGCTCTCCCCACGGAACGACCTTCTCGAGGGGCGCCAACTCGAACCGGACACGCATCATGCCCCGATTCAACACACCCCGCGTGCTGTCGACCACATCTCGTAGATCGGCGGGGTCGATCACCGTGGGGATGTACGTTCACTGACCACTTCCCCCGCAGCAGCGCCGCCCCGGCCTCGGTCAGGGCGATGGCGCGAGCGGTGCAGTGCAGCAGGACGACTCCGAGCCGCCGCTCGAGCTGCTGGATGGCTCGCGATAGTGGCGGTTGCGCGATCGCGAGCCGTTGTGCCGCCCGCACGAAGTGCAACTCCTCGGCGACGGCGACGAATTATCGCAATCTTGCGCGTCTGCACCGAGTCGTGGTGGACGGCGATGACCACGACCAATACCCGTGCGGTATCGACGCCCACCCGATCGGTCTTGGACGCTGCACCCGGAACCGCAGCAGGATCGGCGGTGTGAGTGAACAGATGACTGCGCTGGTGACCGGCGCGAACAAGGGAATCGGATACGAGATCGCCGCTGGCCTGGGCGCGCTCGGCTGGCGAATCGGTGTGGGCGCGCGCGATCGGCAACGCCGCGACACCGCGGTGGAGAAGCTGCGCGCGGCCGGGACCGATGCATTCGGTGTGCCGCTCGACGTGACCGACGATACCAGTGTGACCGAGGCGGCCGATTTTATCGCCGACCACGCTGGAGGTCTGGACGTTCTGGTCAATAACGCGGCGATCGTCGGCGATCATCCACAGACACCCGCCACGGTAGATCCCGCGACCCTGCGGAGCGTCGTGGAAACCAACGTGATCGGCGTCATCCGGGTCACCAACGCGATGCTGCCGATGCTGCGCGATTCCGCATCTCCGCGCATCGTAAACATGTCCAGTAGCGTCGGTTCTCTCACCCTGCAAACCACGCCCGGTTTGCCCGGTACCGAGATCGGTTCTTTTGCCATCACCGCATACATGGCATCGAAGACGTTTCTCAACGCCGTTACGATCCAATACGTCAAAGAGCTGAGCGACACCAAAATTTTGATCAACAGCGGTTGCCCCGGTTTCACCGCTACCGACCTCAACGGTTTTCGCGGCGTCCGTACACCGCAACAGGGTGCGGCCATCGCGATTCATCTAGCGACCCTGCCCGACGACGGCCCGACCGGCGGATTCTTCGACGACGCCGGGACGGTGCCCTGGTGACGGGTACACCGGTGGCCACGATTCCCGTTCTCGAAGTCAGCCGCGCGTCGCGCGTCGGAGGAGAAGCACGACAATGACAAAGGCAGTCAGATACGACGAGTTCGGCGGAATCGAGGTCTTGCGGGTCGACGAGATCGACTGTCCTGTGCCCGGAGACGAGCAGGTCCTCGTGCGGGTCGAAGCGGCAGGTATCAACCCCGGTGAGGCCGCCATCCGAACCGGCGCGATGGCTGGCATCTTTCCCTCGACCTTTCCGTCCGGGCAGGGCAGCGATCTCGCCGGGGTTGTCGCGGAAGTCGGCGTGGGAGTCGACCGATTCTCGGTCGGCGACGAGGTTATCGGGTTCTCCGAGAAGCGGGCCGCCCAAGCCGAGTTGGTCGTGGTCGACGTCGACAACCTCACACCCAAACCGCGCAACGTCTCATGGGAGGTGGCTGGCGGCCTGTACGTCGCCGGGGTGACTGCCTGGGGTGCAGTACATTCCGTGCGACTCGACAAGGGGGAGACCGTTGTCGTCTCCGCAGCAGCCGGAGGAGTCGGCTCGCTCGCTGTTCAGCTCGCGCGCCGTGCCGGAGCCAGGGTCATCGGCCTGGCGAGCCAGCACAACCACGAGTGGCTGCAAAGCCACGGCGTGATACCGGTCGTATATGGTGACGGCGTCATCGACCGGATCAAGGCCGCCGCACCGGGCGGCATCAATGCCTTTATCGACACCCACGGCGGCGGCTACGTCGAACTGGCCCTTGCTCTCGGCGTCGCGGTCGAGCGGATCGACACCATCGCCGATTTCGCTGCGGCCGCGAAGTACGGAGTCATGACCGAACCCGGAACCACTGCCAGGCCGGGTGCCGAGGTACTCGCCGAATTGGCCGCCCTGATCGCTGAGGGACACCTCGAAGTCCCGATCGCCAATGTCTACCCGTTGACACATGTCCGCCAGGCCTACACCGAACTCGAACGTCGACACACCCATGGCAAAATCGTGCTCGAGCCCTAACCCGCGCCAACACAATGCAGCACTGCTCCGAGAGGCAATGCTCAACCGCAGGATGAATCCCGTCGGGGCTGTCCAGTCGGCCATCCTGGGGACCG
This sequence comes from Nocardia sp. NPDC047648, assembly GCF_040642815.1. Taxonomy (NCBI): domain Bacteria; kingdom Bacillati; phylum Actinomycetota; class Actinomycetes; order Mycobacteriales; family Nocardiaceae; genus Nocardia; species Nocardia sp. NPDC047648. The sequence goes on from NZ_JBEYSX010000004.1 coordinate 345,342, forward strand.
CTACAACCCGACGACACATCCGATATCCGGCTACGAGCGCGCACTCGAGTCCACTGGAGCCAACTGGGTGATGCGGCCGGCGGGTCGGTCCGAAGTCGGCGCCGACGGGAGGGAGTCGCATCGGTGCGTAGCGCGGTGAGGTTATTCGGGCTTCGGAACGCGAGTCGAGCGCCGTGCGTTCCGTCGGCTCAGGATGCCTCCCAATTGGCGGTTACAGGGCGAGCATGGCGGAAGCGACCTGGTCGGCGGCGGTGTGTCGCAGAGCGGTACCCATGTCGTCGAGGACGAGCAGTCGTGCCCCGGGGATTTCGGCGGCGAGGACCTCGCCGTTGCCGACCGGGAAGAACGGGTCGGCGCGACCGTGCACCACGAGCGTGGGCACCTCGAGTTCACCGAGCCGGCCCCGCCAGCGCGGCGCGCAATCGATCCGGGAGAACACCATCCCGAGCTGATTCGCCTGGTGCACCGCGGGATCGCTCGACGGCGTCCGGTCCCAGATTCGCGCCGCCGTCGCCCGCGCTTCCTCCCGATCGTTGCCCATCGGCTCGCCCCCCTCGGCGGCGAACGCCGCGACAGCGTCCCGGTCGGTCCAGTCCGGCAGCGGGCGGGAGAACAGCGCGGCCATGACCGCGGGGTCGTGGTCGGGCAGGTCCTCGTCGACCGGGCCCGGCGCCACCGGCCGGGTGCCGACGAGGGTCAGTGCGGCGAACATGTCCGGGTGGTCCAGTGCGGCGATCTGAGCGACCATCCCGCCGACGCCGACGCCACCGAGATGGGCGGTCCCGGCACCGAACACCTCGACCAGCGCGGCCGCGTCGGCGGCGAGGTCTCGCAGGTCGTAGGCCGGATTTTCCGGGTCGAGAGTCGTCGACGCACCGGAGTCGCGCAGGTCGTAGCGGACCACGCGCCGCCCGCCCGACGCGAGCCGCTCGCACAGCGCGTCGGGCCAGGACAACATCGTTGTGCCGCCGACCAGCAGGATCAGCGGATCGTCCGCGCGGCCGAAGCTCTCGATGCCCAGATCCACACCGTTCGCCCGCACCGAGGCCATGCCCGATCGAAACGGTCTCGTCATCCCTGACTCCTGTCTGTCGGTATACCCACCGGAATTGACGACAGATTCACCCGAAAGTCATCGGTGTAGCCGGATTATGTCCACCGTGTGCGCATCGCCGGCGTCGATGGATAGCTTGGTCGAATGGGTGCCGACGAACACGAACAGCCTCGTACCGCAGCCGCGCTGCGCGCACGACTGCGCCATATCTATTGGATCGGTGGGGGCAGCGGTGCAGGCAAATCGACAATCGCGGGCAATCTCGCCGCCCGGCACGGCTTGCGCGTGTACTCGACCGACGACGCCATGCGCGAGCACGCTGCGCGCAGCACACGGGAGAACTCACCCTGGCTGAGCAGATTCGCGGCGATGAGTATGGATGAACGCTGGGTGGACCGGTCACCGGAGACGATGCTCGACACCTTCCACTGGTACCGGGGGGAAGGATTCCATTTCATCGTGGACGACCTGTTGTGTTCATTCTCCGAAACCGGTGTCATCGCCGAGGGATTCCGCCTGTTGCCGCATCTGGTCGCTCCGCTGCTCACCGAGCGCAGCCGCGGTGTGTGGTTGCTTCCCTCACCGGCGTTCCGCCGGGCAGCGTTCGATAAGCGCGGCTGGGAGATCCCGGGCAAGACCCGTGATCCGGAGCGTGCTGCACGAAATCTGCTCGAACGTGATCGGTTGTTCACCAACCGTCTCCGCGCGGAGAGCACCCGCCTCGGACTTCCCGTCATCGACGTCGACACCGTGTCCGAGGAGGAGCTGACCAATAGGGTCGGCCAGGTACTCGGGCTCTGAGCCGCAAGTGCCCAAGGCGCATTCGGAACACGGCATTACAGGGCGTTGGCCAGTGGCAGTTGTAGCGGCGAGCTGAAATACGTGAGTTGAATGTTTCCGAAATTCGGTTCGATGCGGCAAGGTACAGTTGGCTCGTGATTGCCGCGGTTGTCTTCGACGTCGGAGAGACGCTAGTCGACGAGACTCGAGAGTATGGAACGTGGGCGGACTGGCTCGGCGTGCCCAGGCATACGTTCGCGGCGGCGTTCGGAGCAGTCATCGCAACCGGTCTCGACTACCGCGAGACGTTCCAAATCTTCCGTCCCGGGTTCGAGCTGGACAAGGAACGGCAAGCACGAGCTGACGCGGGACAGGCTGAGTGGTTCGGCGAGGACGATCTCTATCCCGATGCGCGGCCCGCGTTGTCGAAGCTGCGTGAGATGGGGGTTCGGGTTGGGATCGCCGGGAATCAAACGGTCCGCGCGGGAGCACTGCTTCGGGGGCTGGACCTGCCCGCTGACTTCATCGCTACCTCTGACGACTGGGGTGTGCAAAAGCCTTCGCTCGAGTTTTTCGACAAGGTTATTGCGGCGGCGGGCCGACCAGCGGAAGAGATCATCTACGTCGGCGACCGCATCGATAACGATGTGGCTCCTGCGAAACAGGCCGGTATGCGAACGGCCTATCTGGTGAGGGGTCCTTGGGGGTGGATCCACCGCAACAAAAAGGAAGTCGCTGATCTGTCCGATTGGCAGATCAGCGATCTCAACGAACTGGCGAACATCGTCGCGACAGAGAATTCCGCCGGTTAGCCGACCAATGAACTGACGGTTGTATGCCAGTCGTACAACCGGGCATCGAGTTCTCGAACCGGGGGTATGGAATCCCACTGTGTGAGAGTTTGACGCACAGACTTGATTCGATCCAGCGCAGTCGCATACCAGTTGTGTGCAAGTAGATCAAGGGCTTCCTCGAGGTAGCGGCACGCCAGCTCGGGGTTCTTCTCCAGCACGGCTGCGGCGGCCGCGTCGGCAAGATAGATCGACCTCTGTTTCGCGTCCGCATCAGGCAGGACGCTGAGTACTTGCTCCAAAGTCTCGTGAGCTTCGCGGCCTCTGCCGGCAAGGATGAGCGTGTTTCCCTTGAAGCCTGCGAGCCGGACTGGGGAAAACCAGTCGAACCACTCCGGCGACGGATGTGAGTCGCTATCGTGTTCGTTATAGATTTTCTCGGCGTGATGGATGAGGGCAAGCGCCCGACGTGGATCACCGAACCGAGTTTCGACCTCAGCCTCGACAGCGTCCAGCCAAGCCATCGTCTCGGCGTTGGCGTTGCCTCTGCTCGCGAAAGCGCGTGCGGCACGCAGTCTTTCACGAGCTTCCTCGGCGCGAGATGGGTCTCCCGAGAACGCTGGTGCGAATGCCATGTGCGCGAGCGCAGCCGCGCCGAGAAGTGAATCTCCAGCTTCGTGCGCAGCTTGAAGTGCGAGTACGAGACTCGGCTCGGAATCTCCACCGCGTCCATGACCGGGGCAGCAACGCGGCACGCATCGCGTCACCCGCACAGCGGTTCCGGTCGACGCAGAGCCGGTTCGTCACGCCGCTGAGAACGCCGAGCTGTGTGCGTGTCGATGCCGCAGGTTGATCGGGAGGCCATCGTCGGGGGTGGGGCCGGTGCCCCAGGTGAGTGGCACCTGGTAGTCGACAGGGACGCTCCACTCGTACCGCAGCAGCATTCGGTGCATGATCGACTTCACGGTCATGCCACCGAAATGCAGACCGATGCACTTGTGCGTGCCGCCGCCGAACGGCGACCAGGCATATCGATGAATCCGGTCCTCGCGGCGGTGCTCGGCGAAGCGCTCCGGATCGAATTCGTCCGGGCGGGGCCACCACCGGGCCAATCGCATGGAGGGGTACGCGCCGATGATGATGTCGGTGCCGGCCGGAACGTAGCGACCCAGGATCTCGGTGTCCGCGATCGCCTGACGCATCAACACACCCGCGGGCGCGTACATCCGCAGTGTTTCCTTGAATGCCAGGTCCAGCGACGGCAGCCGCTCCAAGTCGTCGTAGTCGAGATGCTCCTTGCCCAGCGCGATCGCTTCCGCGCGCAGCCGCTCCTGCCAGTGCGGATTCTTACCGAGCAGGTAGGTGAGCATGGACAACGTGACGGCGCTGGTGTCGTGTGCCGCCATCAAAACGAAGATCATGTGGTTGACGACGTCGTCGTCGGTGAAGGTCTCCCCGGTGTCGCTCGTGGCGTGGCACAGCACGCTGAACAAGTCGGAGCCGTCGCCGGCGCGTTTGGCGGACAGTTGGGCGCGGAAGTACTGCTCGAGCAGCGCTCGGCCGTGTAGTCCGCGCGACCAGGTGCCGCCGGGTATAGATGCCCGGATCAACGCCTGCCCGCCGACCACGGTGTGCTCGAAGGCGTGCTCGAGCCGCTTGGCCTCCGGCCCGAGCTTCGCACCCACGAAGACCTCGGTCGCGAGGTTGAGCAGCATCTGTTTCACGTTGTCGTACAACAGGAATCCCGGCTCCGGGCGCCAGGACCCGAGTTCCCGCTCGATGCCCGGCCGCATCAGGTCGAGGTAGCTGATCAGCCGCGGCCGAGTGAAGGCCTGCTGCATGATGCGCCTGTGGTGCAGGTGCTCATCGAAGTCCAGCAGCATGATGCCGCGCCGGAAGAACGGCCCGATCCAGTACTCCCACCCCTTCTCGCTGGAGAAGACCTTGTCCTTGTTGCTCCAGACGACTTCCAGCGCTGCGGGGCCGAGTACGTTGACCGCTCGGCGGCCGAAGAGGTTCGTCCACGACACTTCGCCGTACTTCTCGAAGGCGTTGCGTCCCCACGTGATCGGATCGCTGTAAACGCGCAGTGAATGTCCGATCAACGGCGGCCCCGCATCTCCCAGCACCGGCAGCAGGTTGCTCCCGGCCGGCGGTTGGGCGAGCGCAGTCGTGGGGGCGGGATAGTGATCCGCCAGGTCGGCGGCGTACTCCTGGAGCCTGCGGAGAATTCCTGCGTGCATGTGGCGTCCTTTCGCGGCGCTGCGAAGGTTCGAAGCGATCCGGCTCGCCACAAATTGGTGACGGTCCGTCACCAATTGACTCGCACTGGGTGTGTGCTTGTCAAGATGGAGTCATGACCAGCCCATCGACCTGGGGCGGCCGGACCGTCGAGGCGCGCCGCGCCGCCCGCCGTGAACGGTTGATCGACGCCGCGATCGATGTCTGGGCGGACAGCGGCTGGGCGGCGGTCAGCCTGCGTAGCGTCTGCGCACGAGCCGGCTTGAACGATCGGTATTTTCGCGAGAGTTTCGCCGATCGGGAAGAACTGCTCGCCGCTGCCTGGGACCACGTGCGGGACGAGACGACTGCCACTCTGGTCGCCGCGATCGGTGACCGGCGCGAATCGCCGCCGCTGGAGGTGCTGCATCGCGCGGTCGAGGCGGTGGTCCTCGGCTTCGCGGAGGATCCCCGTCGCAGCCAGGTTCTCTTCGGTGATCACGCGGGCAGCGCGATACTGGAACGCCGCCGCCACGATCTGGTACTCCTCGCCGCGGACTTGCTCGCGACGGGCCTGGAACCGTATCTCCGCGCCGGTGTGGACCGCGAGGAGTTCCATCGCACGGCGCTGATGGCCGTCGGCGGATTCGTGGAACTGACCAGCGCCTGGCGGGCGGGCGCCGTCGCGATAGACATTCCGGGTCTCATCGAGCAGACCACCCGTCTCGGCGACATCCTCGCCGGGCACTACCTCGGGGACCATGTACGCCCGTGAGCACTCGCTCCGCCGTCGATGGTGGCTGTCTGCACGTCGATGCGAACCGAGAGGCGAAGACTCGTGGCGGCTACTCCCAGAGTCGGGAATGGGCGTTTCCGCGCTGCGCGATACTCGGCAGTGTCGCAGTGCCAGGCCGCGTGTGGCCTGATGAGGGTTGTCAGGCGTGAGGTGATGATGTTGTTCGCAGATCGGCGGCCGGCCCGGGATCGGGTGCTGCGATGAGTCCTGAGCGCTGGGTGGTGAAGCTCGACCCGCCCGCCGGCATGCGCCCCGGATTCAAGGAGTTCCTCGCGGCGGTGCAGGAGGGTATTCAGACCTCCGCGGATCTGCTGGCGACCGGTACGCCCTCGCAGGCCCCGGATCTGTTGAAGATGCTGCGCGACGAGAAGCTCGTCACCGGCGACGAGGACAAGTCCGTCATGGCCGAGGGCTACTCCAGCCGGGTGCGTGAATTCGACACCATCAAAAGCGAGATCCACAAGCAGGACGAGAGTGTCGACCTCTCCGCTTACGGCACCTACGACATCTCCAGCGGCGCTTTCGCGGCGGTCAAGCAACACGTCGAAGATCTGCAAGCAGTCCTGCGCGACGTTCCGAAGCCGAGTCCGGGCAAGGAGTTCGTAGACCCTGATCTCCAAAAGAGGGTGGAGAACGCCGTACTGAAGACGGTCGACAAGGTGAACGACGAGATCGAGAAAGCCAACGACAAAGTCCAGACCCACGCGAACGACATCACAGGCTCCGCCCCGACGTACACCCCGACGTCCGCGGGCAGCAGCCCCATGCCGAGCAACTACGTGCCGAGCAACTACATGCAGCGCAGCTACTCGCCCGGCCCTGGCTTCGTGCCCGCCGCGACGACCGCCGATTACGCCAGATATCAAGGCAATGTCTCGGTCGACGCCGCCATCGAGGGCGCGCTCGACGCGCTCGGCATCACCGATCCGGCGGCCCGCGAGTACTGGAAGCGCGGCTACCAGGTCCTGATCGAACGGGAATCGAACGGAAACCCCAACGCGGTCAACAACTGGGACAGCAACGCCGCCGCCGGACGGGCGTCCAGGGGACTTACGCAGACCATCCCCGGCACCTTCCAGGCCTATCACGTGGCCGGAACCTCCAGCAACATTCACGACCCGGTGGCCAATGTCGCCGCCAGCATGAACTATGTCATGGAACGGTACGGTGTCTCACGGGACGGCCACGACCTGCAAGCGAAGGTTCAGCAGGCAGATCCGAACCGTTCGCCGAAAGGCTACTGAGTACGGACTCCGAGTGCGGGTCCGCGTTGTGGCCCGAGTTCTGTGCTGGGCGGTTCGTCCCGCTGCCCGGCGGTGTACTCCATTCGGTCCTGTTTGCTCGTCGGGTCGAACGGATTTCGATGACGGGTTATCTTTTCCGTCTGGGCCGGGTCGATCGTCCGGTTCGGCGGTAGTGGTCGACGGCCGAGGCAGCTATGGCGCGCTGCGTCTGGAACACTCGATCGTCGGAAAGGTTCTTTGCTGATGTTCCGTCGTTTCACGACCAACGCGCCCACGGGTGCGCCGCCGGTGGATGACCTGGTGGCCGGTGCGCTGCCGGACCGGGTGCAGATCGCGCATGAGCGGTTGGCCCACCAGGACGATCCGGCGCTGCTGGAAGCATTGTCGGAGCGTGAGCTCGCCGCCTCCCGCGAGTTGGCCGAGCTCGTGCGCGACTACGAACGCCACGAGAAGCGGGCGCGTATCCAGGCGGCCGCCGATGCCGCGGAGCGCGTGCGGCGCACGGCCGCCGAGTTGGCCGAACGCGAGGCCGCCGATCTGCTGCGGGCCGCGCAGGCGATCGGTGAACAGCGCCACAGCAGCAGCCCGCACGCGAAAGTCGCTCGCCTGCACCAGCGCAAGCCGCGGGTGCTGGGACTGCTCGCCGGTGTGGTCGCGTTCTCGATGCTGTTCTCCGCGGTCACCGTGCAGCAGAACATCGCGCCGACCGGCGGCGCGACGAATCCGATGTTCTGGCTGTCGTACGGCCTGGAAGCCTTGATCAGCGCGGTACTCGTCGCGCTGATGCTGTCCACCGGGGATACCGCCGAGTGGGGGGTGATCGATCGGCTGTGGCAGGTCTACACCGTCGAGGGCGTCTTGCTGACGGCGAGTATCGCGCTGAACACGTTCCCGTACTTCCGGACGGGCGACATGGCCGGGATCGGTATCCACGCGATCGCACCGATCATGATCGGTGTCGCGCTCGTCACCCACCGGCTCGTCGCAGAGCGATACGGCCGCGCGATCGAGCAAGCGACCGCCGCCGTGCCCGATCACGAAGATCTCCAGGAACGACTGGCGGCGCTCACCCAGGTCGGCGGAGCCGGAAACCAGATCCTGCCCAGCATTCTCATGGAGCCCGCGGCGACTGTTCAGCAACCCGCCGCTGCACCACAGCCGGTGTCGGCTCCAGAGGGCGCGGTTGTCGCGGGACCGTGCCCCGACGCTACGCAGCAGGAACAAGGCTCTCCGGTCGCAGCGGGGCAGCCCGCCGAGAGTTCACCGCCCGCTCCCGCTCCGGAACTCACGGAGCTGTGGCTGGCCACGACGCCGTTTCCCGCGATCGAACGGTCTCCCGTCGCGGAGGGCGGTTCGGAAGCGCCTGTCGAGGCCACCGCGGACGAAGCCGTGCTGGACGCGCGATTGGCAGCGGCGGTGCGTCAGACGCTCAACCGGATTCGATTCAGCAAGCCCGGCGAGCAACCGGTGGAGGATCCCGCCGCTGCCGCACCCGAACCGAACGCCGCGGAAACCGCGGAGACGGCCGACGAGCACGGCGTGCCAGGGGAGACCGCGGAGGCGTCGTTCGCCGACGATGTGGCGGAGGCGGTTACGGCGCGCGGGGCCGATGGGGAGCACGACTCGGAGACTGCCGAGACGCACCCCGAATCGAATGTCCGTGCGCTGGAGCCGCTCGACGCGGGCGTGGTCCAGCACTACGCACCCGGTGCGGACGACATGGATCGCCCGGCGCGGATGGAACCGGTCACCTCGGTCGTGGCGGCGAACGGATCACCGATCGCGCACGACGCCGACGACATGTCCGCCGCGACAGCGCCGCGCGCGATCAGCGAACCTCAGCTGACTACCCGGTAGTCCGGCGTCCCGCGCTTGTTTCCCGGTCGACCCGAGGGCGAAATGGACGTAGCGTCGAATTCGTGAAAGTTCCCGCACACCTGCCCACAACCGCGGGCGACCTGCGTTCGGCCGGCTACCTGCCGCGTGGCGTGAAGACCGAGATCCGCGAGAACCTGCTCGCGCTGCTGAGTTCCGGCGGCGATCCATGGCCCGGCATCGTCGGGTTCGACCGGACGGTGGTGCCGCAGCTGGAACGCGCGCTGCTGGCGGGGCACGACGTCGTGCTGCTCGGTGAGCGCGGCCAGGGCAAGACTCGGCTGCTGCGGTCCCTGGTCGGCTTGCTGGACGAATGGACGCCCGTGATCGCAGGGGCCGAGCTGGGCGAACACCCGCTCGACCCGATCAGCCCAGTCGGTCGGCGGCTGGCCGCGGAACTCGGCGACGACCTGCCCGTCGCGTGGCGGCATCGCTCGGAGCGGTACGCCGAGAAGCTCGCCACGCCCGACACCTCCGTCGGCGACCTGATCGGTGATGTCGACCCGGTCAAGGTGGCCGAGGGGCGCAGTCTCGGTGATCCCGAGACGATTCACTTCGGTCTCGTCCCGCGCGCGCATCGCGGCATCGTGGCGATCAACGAGCTGCCCGATCTCGCCGAACGCATCCAGGTCGCGCTGCTGAACGTGATGGAGGAACGCGATATCCAGGTCCGCGGCTATACGCTGCGCCTGCCGCTGGACGTATTGCTCGTGGCCACCGCCAACCCGGAGGACTACACGAACCGCGGACGCATCATCACACCGCTGAAGGACCGTTTCGGTGCGGAGATCCGCACCCACTATCCGCTCAGCGTCGAGGCCGAGGTGGCGCTGGTGCGCCAGGAGGCCGAACTGGTGGCCGAGGTGGGCGATCCGCTGATCGAGGTGCTCGCCCGGTTCGTGCGGCAGCTGCGCGAGTCGTCCGCGATCGACCAGCGCTCGGGGGTGTCCGCGCGCTTCGCCGTGGCCGCGGCCGAGACGGTGGCGGCGGCGGCGCTGCGCAGGTCGGCGGTGACGGGGGAGAGTCCCGCGGTGGCGCGGCCCGTCGACCTCGAGTCCGTCCCCGCGGTGTTGCGCGGCAAGCTCGAGTTCGAATCCGGTGAGGAGGGGCGTGAGCAGGAACATCTCACCCACCTGCTGCGCCGCTCGTTCTCCGAGACGGCGCGGGCGTTGCTGGGCGGCCTGAACCTGCGGCCACTGGCCGAGGCGGTCGGCGACGGACATCTGGTCACCACCGGCGAACGCGTCCCCGGGGAGGAAGTGCTCTCGGCCCTGCCCGAACTGCCCGTGCTGCACGAAGTCGCCGAGCGGCTCGGCGTCGACGCGGCCGATCCGCCGCCGCGGATCGCCTCGGCCGTCGAGTTCGCCCTGGAGGCGCTGTACCTGGCCCGTCAGATCGCGAAAGACTCCGACGACGGCTTGGCGGTGTACGGCCGATGACCGCCGTCGTTCCCGGCGGGGCGTCGTGACGACCCCCGATCGCTACTCCTACGGCCCCTATCACGAGGGGCCCGATCCGTTGGCGCCCCCGCTGGACCTGCGGGAGGCGCTGGACCGGATCGGTCGCGACGTCATGGAGGGCAGTTCCCCGCGCAACGCCCTGCAAGAGTTGTTGCGGCGCGGCACCCGCACCATGCCGGGGCTGGAGGAGCTGACGCGCCGGTTGTGGCAGCGCCGCGCGGAGATCGCCAGGAGCCACCGGCTGGACGGCACGCTGCAACAGGTCCGGGAACTGCTGGAAGAGGCGTTGGAAGCCGAGCGCGGCGCCCTGTTCCCCGACCCGTCCGACGACGCCAGGTTCGCCGAAGCGCAGCTGGACGCACTGCCGTCGAGCACGGCCGCCGCCGTCACCGAACTCGCCGAGTATCCCTGGCGGTCGGAGACCGGCCGCGACAACTATCAGAAGATCCGTGACCTGCTCGGCCGCGAGCTGCTGGAATCGCGCTTCCAGGGCATGAAACAGGCTTTGCGGAACACCACTCCACAGGACGTGGAGCGGGTCCGGCGGATGATGGCCGACCTGAACGACCTGCTCGCCGCCCACGCCAGGGGTGAGGACACCGAGCAGCGGTTCGCCGAGTTCATGGCCGAGCACGGCGAATTCTTCCCGGAGAATCCGCGCGACACCGAGGAACTGATCGACGCGCTCGCCGCCCGCGCCGCCGCCGCGCAGCGCATGATGAACTCGATGTCCGAGCAGCAGCGCGCGGAGCTGTCCGAGCTGATCGGCCAGGCGTTCGGCGACCCGGGGATCGCCCAGCAGGTCTCCGCGCTGGACGCGCATCTGCGGGCGTTGCGTCCCGGAGAGGACTGGAACTCCGGTCGGAGGTTCCGCGGCGACGACCCGCTCGGCCTCGGCGAAGGCGCGCAGGCCCTGCAAGATCTCGCCGAACTCGACGCGCTCGCCGAGCAACTCGGCCAGTCCTATGCCGGTGCGCGCTTGGAGGACATCGACCTGGACGCGCTGGCCCGCCACCTCGGTGCGGACGCGAGCGTGGATGCCGCCCGGCTGGCCGACCTGGAGCGCGAATTGCGCGGGCAAGGCATCTTCGAGCGAACGCAGGACGGCTCACTGCGACTGACGCCCAAGGCTTTGCGCCGGCTCGGCGAGGTGGCGCTGCGTGACGTCATCGGACGCTTGCGATCCCGTCGCGGTGAGCGGGACACGGCCCTGGCGGGCGCCGCGGGTGAGCCGACCGGAGGTTCCCGGGCCTGGCGGTTCGGCGACACCGAGCCGTGGGACGTGTCGCGAACCATCCGCAATGCCGTGCTGCGCTCGGCGTCGACCGGCAAACGCGGCGTGCGGCTGGACGTCTCCGATGTCGAGATCATGGAGACCGAGCAGCGGTCCAGGGCCGCCGTCGCGCTGTGCGTGGACACGTCCTGGTCGATGGTGCAGGACGGGAGATGGGTGCCGATGAAGCGCACCGCCTTGGCGCTGCACCACTTGATCGCCACCAGGTTCCGCTCCGACGCACTGAGCGTGATCACCTTCGGCAGGCACGCGACGACCGTGGACATCGGCGAACTGACCGCGCTGGAAGGCGTCTGGGAGCAGGGCACCAATCTGCACCACGCGCTGCTGCTCGCCGCGGGGCACCTGCGCAGGCATCCGGACGCGGTGCCGATCGTGCTCGTCGTCACCGACGGCGAGCCGACCGCTCATCTGGAGCCGGACGGCCAGACGTACTTCAATTGGCCACCCGCGCAGCGCACGCTGGCCGTGACGATGGCTCAGGTCGACGCCTTGGCCAAGCTGGGTGCGTCGGTGACGGTGTTCATGCTCGGGGAGGACCCGCGCCTTGCCGCGTTCGTCGACCTGATGGCCCGCCGCAGCGGTGGGCGCGTGGTGATGCCGGATCTGGACGGTCTCGGCGCCGCCGTGGTGAGCGATTACCTGCGCGGCAAGGCGTAAGGCGCGACCAACGCTGCGGACAGGGAGGGTGACCGGCCCTACCTCACCGCAGGCTGATTTCGTCCGGTGTAGCCCGCCCGGTGCTTCGAGCGGGTGTATCGCCGATCTTGTAATTGCTGCGAGATGACTGCTTGCTGCGCCGGTCTTCCCGGCATGGCATGCCTCCGTGCGCGCCCCACGGCGGCGGAGGCGTGCGGTTTCGGTGATGCCTGCGTGTGCGTGCACAGTCGCAGGCGTGTCGCGTATGTGGCACCGGAGCAGTCGAGCGGCCGTATCGAGGATTTATTGTGGCCGGGTCGGCGTGTCGAGATCGAAAACCGACGGGTATTGAATACCAATAGGTATTGAATACCGAAAGGTATTTATTCCGGCTGCCAGGGAAAATGTTTTTTACCGGAAATTTCTCCCCGATTTGCTGTACATCGTGCGGTGTGCGTGTGTAGCGTCTGGAAACCGTAAACCCCTCACATGACAAGTGGTGGCGCGTGATCGGTATCGACGGTTGTCTGAAACGCATCATGGATATTCCCGGTGCGCGCAGTGTGACATTGGTGGACGGCGCGAGCGGTCTGGCGATCGCCGCGGACGGCAGGCACGAGGTGCTGGACGAGCACGAAGATGCCGCTGCCACAACGGATGTGGTGCGCGCGGTGCTCGCCTGCCCGGCATTGTCGAGCGGCGGCGACGGCGACGACGTCACCGAGATCATCGTCTGCGCAACCCGCGGATACCACCTGCTGAACCTGGTGAACGGCGACTTCGACGGACGGCTTTTCGTCCACGTGCTGTTCGACGAGGACACCGGGAATCTCGCGATGGCGCGATATCAGCTGCGCGGAATTCTCGATGAATTGGCCGAGGGCACCGATGAGTCCTGAACTCGCGGTCGAATTACGGCGGTTGGAGCAGGAAGGACGTACGGGCGTGTTGCGCGCGGGCGACGGTGCGTTTCATCTCGCCGAAGGCGCGATCGTTTCCGCCGATTGCCGCCGCACCACGGGGCTGGACCGGCTGGTCGTCGAGGCGGGCGTGGCGACCGCCGAGGACTGGCGGCGCGCGGGGGCGGGTGATCCCGGCCGTGTGCTGGGGCGGCCGCGGCTGGAAACCCTCGCCATGCTGTCGGTTTTCGATGCCGCCTACTTCTTGCTGGCCTCGCCCGCCGTCCCGGAGTTCCGTCCGGCCCCACCGCACTGGCTGGCCCCGGTCTGCCACATCGCGCCACGGGCTCTCGTGCAGGAGTGCGCGCGGCGCGGCGATCCGGGGTCCGGGCCGTGGCCCGCGGACCTGGTCGATCGGGTCCCGGTCGTGCCGGTGCGCCGGGTGCGGCGGCGCCGTCTGGTGCTCACCGGGGGGCAGGCCGAGGTGCTGGCCGCCGCGGACGCGCGGCGCAGTGTCGCGGGGATCGGCCGCGAACTGGGCCGCACCACCTATGGATGTCTGGTCGCGGTGCGGGATCTGACCGCGGCGGGGCTGATCGAGCCGCCCGCCGGAACGTCCGTCCCGGTGGCGGCCCGGCGGGTCGCACCCGAACCGGTGACCGACGAGCCCGTGGCGGTCGCAGCCGTGAGCGCCGAGCCGGGCCGGCTTCCGAGACGCCGTGGGCGGCACTCGGCGCCGGTCCCCGTCGCGGAGCGTTCGGAACCGCCGGACCGGGACCTGCTCGTCCGCCTGCAAGCGGCTTTGGAGGAGCTCGCGTGACCGCGCGGAAGAAACTGCTCGGCAATGTGATGGGAAGGTTGACCAAGGTGGCGATGTCCGGACCCGAACCGAACGCGGCGGTGCTGCTGGAGCTGAAGGCCCTGCGCGATCGCGTCCCTCGGCTGACCGGCGCGCTCGTGGCGTCCAACGACGGGCTGCTCGTCGCCCACGATCTACCCGCGCAGATCGAGCCGAACGGGATGGCGGCGATGGCGGCCTCGCAGCTGTCGCTGTCGCACCGGCTGGCCACCACCGCGCACGGCGGCGGGTTCAGCGAGGTGGTGGTGCACGGCACGAGCGGGCACGTGGTCATCTACGCGGCGGGCTGGACGTCGCTGACCGTCCTGGCCGCGCCCGAGGTGAACATCGGCAGGCTGCATCTGGAGTCCCGCCCTGCGGCACGGGCGATCGCCGACTTGCTGACGCCGGTGGCGACCGACGCACGAAGCGAACAGACAACGAAAACCCACTGAAAGGAATTCTTATGTCCACTATGGATCTGGCCCTCAAAGACATGATGGTGATCGACGGCGCGATCGGCGCCGCCGTGGTCGACTACAACAGCGGTATGGCGCTGGGCATGCTCGGCAGTTCCAAGTCCCTGGATCTCCAGGTCGCGGGCGCGGGCAACACCGAGGTGGTGCGCGCCAAGTTGCGGACCATGGACCAGCTGGGGCTCAAGGAGGACATCGAGGACATCCTCATCACGCTGTCCGGGCAGTACCACATCATCCGGCCGATGACCGGCCGCAAGTCCAAGGGCCTGTTCCTCTACCTGGCGCTGGACCGGGGCCGGGCGAATCTGGCGTTGGCCAGGCACCGCCTGAGGGGCATCGAGGAGGACCTGGAAGTCTGATCGGCGCTCGCCGATTTGACCTGAAGCGTGGTTCAGGTCCGACGCTGTTCTGTGCAACGCACGCGTCGAAGGGAACCACCATGTCCGACCACCCGATTCAGCTCGCCGTGATCGTCGGCAGCACCCGTACGGGCCGCTTCGGCCCGACCGTCGCCACCTGGTTCGCCGAACACGCCGACCGGCGCGACGACGTCGCCGTCGACGTTGTCGATCTGGCCGAAACACCCTTGCCGCAACAGCTTTCCCACCATCCCGGCCCCGAGGCGGCGCGGGCGCTGGCAGCGGTGGGGCCCCGGCTGGCCGCGGCGGACGCTTTCGTCGTGGTGACACCCGAGTACAACCACAGCTATCCGGCGTCGGTCAAGAACGCCATCGATTGGCACTACACCGAATGGCGGGCCAAGCCGGTGGGATTCGTCTCCTACGGCGGGATCTCCGGCGGCTTGCGCGCGGTCGAGCACCTCAGGCATGTGTTCGCCGAACTGCACGCGGTCACCGTGCGCGACACGGTGAGCTTCCACGATGCGGGCAGGCGGTTCGACTCCGCGGGGCAGCCGGCCGATCCGGAGATGCCGGTGTCAGCCGCCGATCAACTGCTCGGCCAGCTGGTCTGGTGGGGGCGTGCGCTGCGGTCGGCCCGAGCCGAACATCCCTATATCGCTTGACGTTCGACACTTCGGTTCGCTCCGCCGGGCTGTGCTCGGTAAGTGACCGTTCGTCACGCGAGGTCGGACGGGCGTGGCCACGGATTGTGCTCTTTGTCCTCGACCGACTGGTTGAAGCGCGCGATGAGCTTGCTGAGTTGATCGATGTCGGCCTCGGTCCAGTCGGCCACCACGGCGCCGATACCTTGGCGGCTCTGCACGCGGTCGGAGGCCAATGACTCCAGCCCTTTCGGGCTGGCGCGGATCTTGCGGGCGATGCCCCCGTCGGGGTCTGGCACCCGGTCGACCAACCCTTGCCTGAGCATCGCCGCGACCTGCCGGTTGATCGTGGAGATATCCAACCGGAACGCTTCGGCCAGCTCGCGCAGACTCAGCGGATGGTCCAGTTCCAGCCTGGTCAAGATCAGATACGCCGAGCGGTCGAGCTGGAAGCCGGGGCGCCGTAGCAGTGCGGCGGGAAAGTGCCTGGACAGTAGCGAGAGCTCGAAGGCGAGGCGGCTCAGCGCTGCGTCGTCGCCGGGACCGGAATCGGACATGCCCCACTATGTCGCGAGGATCACGTCGATACCAAATTGTGCAGCATACACACCATATGTACCGTACATACGTGACAGTAACCGCCGACGCGTCTTCGACCGTCTCTGATTCCAGCGGCCGGCGTCCCGCGCCGGCCTTGCTCATCGCGACGCTCGGCATGGTCGGTGTTGTCGTCTCGCTCATGCAGACGCTGGTCATCCCGATCATTCCGGCACTGCCCACGCTGCTGAACACCTCCGCGTCCAACGCCTCCTGGGTCGTCACCGCCACGCTGCTCGCGGGCGCGGTGGCGACGCCGATCAGCGGCCGTCTCGGCGACATGTTCGGCAAGCGCCGCATCCTGTTCGCCAATCTGCTTCTGCTGGTTGCCGGTTCGGTGGTCTGCGCCTCGTTCTCCACGCTGCTGCCCGAGATCGTCGGCCGCTCGCTGCAAGGTGCGGCGGTCGGCGCCATTCCGCTGGGCATCAGCATCATGCGGGACGAATTGCCCGCCGAGCGGGTGGGTTCCGCGATGGCGATCATGAGCGCCACGCTCGGTGTCGGCGGCGCGATCGGGCTGCCGGTCGCGGCGGCCATCGCGCAGAACGCGAACTGGCACGTGCTGTTCTGGACTTCCGCGGCGCTCGGCGTCGTCTGCGCCGTAGTGGTTTTCGTGTTGGTGCCGGAGTCGCCGGTGCGCACACCCGCCCGATTCGACTTCGGCGGTGCGATCGGGTTGTCGGCGGCGCTGCTCGCGCTGCTGATCGCGATTACCAAGGGCGCGGACTGGGGTTGGGCCAGCGCCCCGATCCTGATCCTGTTCGCGGTATCTCTGGTGGTGTTCCTCGGCTGGGGCGCTTTCGAACTGCGGCAGCGTTCACCACTGGTGGACCTGCGGGTCTCGGCGCGGCCGCGAGTGCTGTTCACCAACGCGGCCTCGATCGCCGTCGGCTTCGCGCTCTACGGCATGTCGCTGACCTTCCCGCAGCTGCTGATGGCGCCGGAGCGGACCGGATACGGCTTCGGGCTGTCCATGATCAGCGCCGGGTTGGCGCTGGCGCCCACCGGTTTCGTGATGATGCTGCTGTCGCCGGTGTCGGCGCGGCTGTCGGCGAGCCGCGGCCCCAAGGTCACTCTCGCGCTCGGATCGGCGGTGATCGCGGTCGGGTACCTGTGCGCGGTGGTGTTGATGAACAGCGTCTGGGAGATCATGCTCGCCGCGGTGATCGTCGCGGGCGGCGTCGGCCTGGCCTACGCGGCGATGCCCGCGCTGATCATGGGCGCGGTGCCGATCACCGAGACCGCGGCGGCCAACGGCCTCAACTCGCTGATGCGCTCGATCGGCACCTCGACGTCCGCGGCGGTGATGAGCGTGGTGCTGGCGCACATGACCATGCAGCTGGGCCCGCACGTGCTGCCCTCGCGCGACGGGTTCCACACCACCTTCCTCATCGCGATGGTGGCGGCCCTGGTCGCGATCGGCCTGACCGCATTGATCCCGATGCGGAAGACCGCCGACGCGGCTACCACCATCGGGCATTCCTGACGACTGTGGTTCCGGTGTACCGGTCCCGGGTTCGGCGGGGTCGGTACCCGGGTTCGTGACCACGGGCCCAGCGGGAGCGGCTGCGCGCGAGTGGCGACTCCGGCAGTAATCCTGCGGGCTGCTAGCGGGGCACCGGTGCGGCCCCCGGCTCACCTGCCGACGGCTTCGTTCGTGCTTGTGAGGGGTTCTCCCACTTCCTCGGTGAGCGAGGGTGTTGGGTTGGCGCGCGAATCCTCCTGTGCCGTGGCAGCGCTTGTCGGTCGAGTGCCGATCAGTTCACATCAGGAGTCGGCGACGGCCTCGGTATACCGGCGACCGAGGGTACGGATGTGGGCGACCAGCTCCGGCGGCCCGTCGACGCGGAAATCCATCATCAGCATGGACAGGTAGATCGCGATGGTCTCCAGCGCGTCCGCGCCGGTGTAGAGCACACAGGTGTCCGCGTCCACGGCCTCGACCACGCCGACGGCGGGATTGATGCGAGCGATGACCGTCTCGGCGGGCGCGAGCACGGTGACCCGTGCCTGCACTTTCCATCCGGTGGTCGCGACGTGCCGCATGACGAAGGCAACCAGATCGTCATCCGGAAGCGAGCGTGCGGCGAAGCGGCGGGAACCGCCCTCGGCGCGGCTGATCCGGGCCACCGGAATCGCGCGCCACGTGTGGTCTTCCAGGCTGTAGGCGACCAGATACCAGCGGCGCTGCCAGTTGATCAGCCGGTACGGCTCCACCTCGATAGACGCTTCGGTCCCGGCTTCGGCGATCCGGACCGTCGCGCCGTCGCGGATGGCCCCGGCCAGGGTGGTGAGCACGGCGGCGGGTACCGGCGCGTCCGGCTCGCGCGATCCGGTCGTGGCCGGGCCGATCGCCGTCGCGTCACGCAACGCGGAAACTTTGCGCTGCAAGCGTTTCGGCAGGATCTGATCCAGTTTGCCCAGTGCTTTGGTGACGTGCGCGGCGATGTCCGCGATGCCGGTGGAGCCGTCCTCGGCGAGTCCGACCGCGACGGCGACGGCCACCGCTTCGTCGTCGTCCAGCAGCAGAGGCGGCATGGTCGCGCCGCGGCCGAGCCGGTAGCCGCCGATGGCGCCGCGTTCGGCGTGCACCGGGTAGCCCAGCTCGCGCAGGCGCTGGATGTCGTGCCGCAGGGTGCGATCAGTGACGCCGAGACGCTCGGCCAGTTCGCGTCCGGTGTGCGCGCGGTCCTGAAGCAACGCGAGCAACCGCAGCAGTCGCGGAGTGGTCGAGGCCACATTTTCCTCCGGGATCAATTAGGAACAAAAATAGCCTAATGCCCGCATAGGCTTATGTCAGCACCGAAAAACGACCGAAGGGCTCCGACATGAACGCCACCACCACCGCCGCCACGACTCTGCGCCCCGTCTGGCGCGGCGTGCTCGCCGATTCCTACCGCGCACTGGAGAGCGTCGTCGCCGGTGTGCGGGCGGATCAGTGGCATCTGCCGACCCCGTGCTCGGAATGGGATGTGACGCAGGTCGTCCAGCACGCAGCCGGTGACCAGCTGGCGTTCGCCAAGTTCCTCGGCATCGGCGACGGTCCGGCCTACAACCCGTTCGAGCCGTCCGGCGCGGTCGACGGTGCTCCCGCGGAGTTGGTGCGCGGGGCGATCGAGCAGACCGCCCTCGCCTGGAGCACCGTGGACGACGCCACCGAGACGGTGCCGACGCCGCTGCCGCACGGCGCGCTCGCCACTCCGGTGGCCGCGGTGATGTGCGCGCTGGACGCCGCGGTCCACGCCTGGGACATCGCGATCGCGACCGGCCAGGCGTCGCCGTTGACCGACGAGCTCGCCACCCACCTGCTCGCCGCCGCCCGGGCCGGCCACCCGGCGCCCGGCAGCGGCGAGACGGCGGAGATCGTCGAACCGCTGCGCCAGTGGGGGGCCTATGCCGCGATCGTCGACGGTTCGTCCGGCGACGCCGTCGGTGATCTGCTGCGGTACCTGGGGCGCGAGCCGCGCTGAGCGTCGCGGCGGCTCCGGCCGGGCCTGATGCTCACACGCCGACTACGTGCGGGCAACCAGGCTCGGCCCTTCGAATTCGTATCGCGCTCGAGAACGGGTAGTCGGGGCCGGAGTGTTCGGGGTCGGCCGCGGTGGGCCGGTTCAGGCGCATCGGTGGCGGGCCCGCGACCTACAGGCTGTTCGGTGGGGCGGCTGGGGGAACCGACAGCTGTAGCGCCGACCGCGCCGCTCGCGGCGAGCGTTTGGACGAACTCCGCGGACGAGGGGCCGGAGTGGACGGCGACCGGCACCCGTTCGGTCCGAGGTGGTCCATTTCGATCGAATCGCCTCGAGGCGTTGGCCCGGCTGCCTGGAAGCGGCGCATGTCGCCTGTGAGCCGCGAACGTGTATGACAGCGTCTGCACGCGTGTTCTACGCGGTCCTGCCCAAACGCCTTTGCAGTGGCTGGTTCTCGCTTCAACGCGCGGTGACGAACCCCTGGGCGACCATCCAGTCCCGGGCCACCTCCGCGGGTTCGCGCCCGTCCACGTCGACCTGACGGTTGAGTTCGGTGATGGTCTCGTTGGTGAGGCGCTGCGAGATCGGCGTCATGATCTCGGCCACCTCTGGATGCGCGTCGGCGAAACTCTCGCGCATCACCAGCGCGGCGTTGTACTTCGGGAAGAATCCGCGATCGTCCTGTAGCAGGACCAGATTCAATGCCGGGATGCGCCCGTCGGTGGCGGCGACCGAGCCGAAACGGCACTGTCTGCCGTCTGCGGTCGCCTGGTAGACCACCGCGTCCTGCACGATCTGCTTGCGCACCTTGCCCGCGTCGATCTCGTACTTGCGGACGAGGCCGGGGAATCCGTCCTGGCGGACGTTGAATTCGGTGCCGACGCAGATGGCCGCGGCGGCCGGATCGGCGGCGGCCAGCGCGGCGTAGTCCGACAGCGTGCGCACGCCGGTCTCCTGCGCGGTCCGCGCGCTCATCACCAGCGCGTAGGTGTTGTTCATCGGCGCCATCGCGGTCCACACCATGCCGTGCGCGGCCAGGTCGGCGTCCCGCACCGCCTCGAACTGGCCGATCTCGTCGGGCACCGGCTTCTCGTTGCCGAGGTAGTTGATCCAGCCGGTGCCGGTGTATTCGTAGGCGATGTCGATCTGCCCGTGCAGCTGGGCGTCGCGCACGCTGTTGGAGCCCTGGATGTTGGTCAGGTCGCGGACCTCGGCGCCGGCCGCGGTCAGGGCGAACTCGATGAGATACCCGAGGATGTTCTGTTCGGTGAAATCTTTGGAGCCCACCGTGACCGGCACCCCGTCTAGTGCGGGACTCGGGCGGATGCTGCCCGGCCCCACCCGCAGCGGCACCGCGCCGCCGGATTGCAGCCCGCAGGCGGCCACCAGCGCCAATCCGAGCCCCAGAGCGAGCGCGCGCCACACCCGCGTCATTTCAGCCCCCTGGGCCCGAGGAATTCTTCGGCGAGCGCGCCGAGCCAATCCACCAGCAGGGCCAGCGCCACCGCGAGCACCGCGCCGACCACCAGGGTGACGTTGTCGCGCAGTTTGTAGCCGGTGTCGATCAGAATGCCGAGCCCGCCCGCGCTCACCAGGAACGACAGCGTCGCGGTGCCGACTGCGAGCACCAGCGAGGTGCGCAACCCGGCCAGGATGTAGGGCACCGCGAGCGGGAACTCGATGCGGCGCAGCACCGTCACGGCCGACATCCCCTGCCCGCGGCCCGCATCGATGAGCGTCCGGTCCACCTGCTGGTAGCCCAGGATGGTGTTGCGCAGCACCGGAAGCAGCGAGTAGAACGCGATCGGCGCCACGCCGATCCAGAAGCCGGTGGTCCGGGTGGCCAGATAGAACAGCACGATCAGCCCGATGGCGGGAGCGGCCGCGCCGATGTTCGCGATGCCAACGAAGATCGGTGTGAGGCGCCGGAATCCCGGTCTCGTGAGCAGGGTGCCCAGCGGGACGGCCACCGCGAGCACGATCAGCACCACGGTCCCGGTGATCAGCACGTGCTGCCAGGTGACGGTCGCGACGTTGCCCGCGTTCAGGCTCGCTCGCTGCGTGACGGTGAGCTCGCGGGCGAACGCCCACACCAGCACACCGGCGGTGAGCACGAGCACGAGCACGGGCTGCACCAGCAAACGGATGCGCTCGGCCCTGCGCTGGGCGGCGGGTGACGCGATGGCGGTGGTCATGGCGCCCCGTCCCGCGCGGCGCCGTCCGCTCCGTGTTCGGCGCGCAGGGCCGACAGATGGCCGATCAGCGTGTCGATGGTGATCAGGCCGACGTACTCGCCGCGCGGTCCGGTCACCACCGCGGTCGCGTTCTGCTGCGTCAGCAGGGCTTCCAGCGCGTCCTGCAGCGTCGATTTCAGCGACAATGTTCCCGGCACCGGTGATCCGAGGCCGCGCAGCGAGTCGGCGTGCGCCAGGTGCTCGGCCGAGACCCAGCGGAGTGGACGGCCCTGACCGTCCAGCACCAGCGCCCACGGCCGGTGCCGGTCCGTGACGGCGGTACGTAGCGTGCCGGCCGGGTCCTCCTCCGTGGCGGTGGGGCAGTCGCCGAGTTCGACGTCCCCGACCCGGGTCAATGTGAGTTGTTTCAGCGAGGCGTCCGCGCCGACGAAGCCGGCCACCGTCTCGTCGGCGGGGTCGGCCAGGATCGCCGCAGGCGTGTCGTATTGCAGGATCCGGGACTTGTCGCCGAGCACGGCGATGCGATCGCCGAGCTTGACCGCCTCGGTGAAATCGTGGGTGACGAAGACGATCGTCTTGCCGAGTTCGCCTTGCAGGCGCAGCAGCTCGTTCTGCAACGAGCCGCGGGTGATCGGATCGACCGCGCCGAACGGCTCGTCCATCAGCAGCACGGGCGGGTCGGCCGCCAGCGCCCTGGCCACACCGACGCGCTGCTGCTGGCCGCCGGACAACCGGCGGGGATAGCGGTCGCGGAAGGTGTCCGGGTCGAGGCCGACCAGTTCCAGCATCTCGTCGACCCGTGCCGCGATGCGCCGCCGGTCCCAGCCGATCAGGCCCGGCACGGTCGCGACGTTCTTCGCGACGGTCAGATGCGGGAACAATCCCGCCTGCTGGATCGAATATCCGATGCCGCGGCGCAAGCGGTCGGGATGGATCGTGGCCGCGTCGCGCCCATCGATCGTGATGGTGCCCGAGGTGGGCTCGATCAACCGGTTGATCATCCGCATGGTGGTGGTCTTGCCGCAACCGGACGGTCCCACCAGGACCACGATCTCACCGGCCGGGATGGTGAGCGAGACGCTGTCCACGGCCGGATCACGCTGCCCCGGATAGTGTTTGGTCACCGAATGCAGCACGATCTCGACGCCGGAGACGACGGATCTCGCGGAGCCGTCGCGGGTTTCGGTCTCAGTCACGGATTCCCCTCGAGGTGGTGAGCCGTCCGATCAGGACGTAGATCGCGTCGAGTGCGAGAGCGAGCACGACGACGAGGAGCGTGCCGACCAAGGCCTGCGGCACCGCGTTCGGGCTGCCCAGCCGCGCGAGACCGGAGAAGATCAGGTTGCCGAGCCCGGGGCCCTTGGCGTATGCGGCGAGGGCGAGAATTCCCATGATCAGTTGCGTGCTCACCCGCATTCCGGTCAGGATTGCCGGCCAGGCCAGCGGCAATTCGATCCTGGCGAGCACCAGGAGCCGGTTCATCCCGACCCCGCGGGCCGCATCGGTCACGGCCGGGTCCACCGAGGCGAGCCCGATGATGGTGTTGCGCAGAATCGGCAGCAGTGCGTACACCACGAGCGCGGTGATCGTCGGCGCGACACCCAGGCCCAGGATCGGGATCAGCAGGCCCAGCAGCGCGAACGACGGAACGGTGAGCACCGCGCCCGCCAGCGCGGAGGCGATCGAGGAGCCGAACGGGCTGCGATAGACCAGCACCCCGATCAGCACCGAGACCACCGTGGCCAGCAGCACCGATTGCACCACTGCCGAGACGTGCAGGTAGGAGTCGACCAGCAACTGATGCCGCCGGTGCACGATGAATGTCCACAGCGTGTCCAGGGCGGTACCTCCCCATCGGCCGGCCTCTCGGGAGACTAGCGCGGTTTCGCCGGTGCCGTACGCGATTTCGGCTCGTACGGGTTGCCTCCGGCTCGGTCACCGAGAACCGGACGGATGGCGCCGGGAACCGTCGCGCCCCTTCGCGCGTCGAATTCCATAGGCTCGACAACAGCATCACACAAATGAACGGGGGAGCGATGGCGCAGCGGCCAGGATGGCGATCAGGGCGGTGGATCGCGCTCGCATTGGTGGTGCTCGGTGTGGTCGGCGCCGGGATCACCGGGGCCCTCTGGTGGCAGGACCGCGCCGACCGCCGAGCGGTCGTCGGCGAGCGTCTCACCGAGTTCCCCGCGCTGGACCGTTCGGCGCTGGACGCCACCCAGGCCGGGATCGTCGCGATCGCCGAGCGCGAGTTCGCCGATCCGGGCGAGGGCACGAAATACGCGGAAGGCGTCGAGGAGGCGTGGTGCGCCGATTTCGTCAGCTGGGTGCTGCGCGCGGCGGGTGTGGCTCTGGCCAACCCCAATTCGGGCTCCTGGCGAATTCCGGGTGTCTACACGTTGCAGGAGTACTACGAGAGCGTCGGCCGGTTCGAACCGATCGGCTCGGGCTATCGACCGCGGACCGGTGATGTGCTGCTGTACCGGGAGTCCAGTCCGTTCGGGCAGCACACGAACATCGTCCTGCGGGCCGACGGCGGACAGGTGACCACGATCGGTGGCAACGAGTACGGCGGGATCCGGATCCACCGCTTCACGCTGGACGACGTGACGGGAGTGGTCGGTCTCGGGCGATTGTGAAGATCACTCCCGCGGAGCGGAATCTGTCCGATATGCGGGTGAAACGGCGCGCCGGATGGTCCTACGATGGAGACGGCGGCGCCCGGCAGCGCCGCCGCCGGTCCCCGCCCTGCTTCCCCCTCATCGGCAGGACGGGGATCCCGGGCTGCTGAGCGCGTTCCGGGGCGGGGCAAGATCGGTCGCGTACCGTGTCGGGTGTCCATCGAGAGGTGAGGGTTCCGGAACTACTGATGCATCCGACCGACGAATCGAGTAGTGCGCCAGCCTGGATCGACTACGCCGAGTTCGGCGAGCGTTTCGTGGCGCACGCCGTGAACGCCGCTCGCATCGAATCCGCCATCTCCGGTATGACGGGCCGCGGCTTGACCATCGGCCCGGTCTCGATCGGCCCGGCCGGACTCGCGGGTTTCGTCGCCGAGGGCAAGGTCGGGGCCCCGCGCGTCCTGCACAGCGGGCCCCCGGTGACCTTCGCCGTGACCGTCCCGGTGTCGCTCACCCTCAAAGTGCTGCTCGGTGGCCGGAAAATGCGGCTGGAGGCCAGGGTCGAGATCGATCTGACGCTGCACGCCCGCACCGCCGAGCCCGTGCTCATCGTCATCGACATACCGCGGATCACCCAGCGTGACATCAGCTTCGTCCTGCGCGCCCAAGCGGTGGACTCGGCGTGGGAATGGCTGCTCGACCCCATCGCGGGGGTGGTGCAGCGGGAGGTCGCGTCCCGGGTGAACGCCATGCTGGCCGATCCGCAGACCCGCCGGAACCTGGTGTTCGACGTGGAGGCCATGGTGGCCGGCAAACGCTCGCCGCACCGGGACCGCATCGCGTTCGACTGGATCGGTTACGACGAGTTCGGGCATCGGTTCTTCTCCCGCATCGTGACGCGCGAACGGGTCTCCGACGTGGTCGAACGGTTGGCGGGCAGGCCGATCGAAGTCGGGCCGCTGCGGACGGGGCCGCGAGCCAGTGCCGTCGTGACCGTCCGCGGAGCGGTCCGCATGCCGCGGCTGGCGGACCGGTCGGCGGATCCGGTCGCGTTCGACCTGACGCTGCCGGTAAGCCTGGACATCACGGTGGACGTGTTGAAAGCCAATCGCTATCGCGCCGACGTCGAGGTGCCGTTGGCGCTCACCGCCCGCGCCGCCGACCCCTTGCGCGTGGTGATCGACGTGCCGCCGCCGGACCCTGCCGACATCCGGATGGAGTTCGCCGCGCAAGGTGCGCGGGCCGCCGCCCTCGGTGCGCTCGCCGGGATAAAGAAACAGGTCGTCGCACAGGTGGCGGCGGTGATCCGCAGAGAACTGGCCGATCCCGCGATGCGCACCATCGACGTCGCCGCGCGAATCGATGGCGTCGCCTGACCCGATCACCTGCGGCCGGTGTGGCGAATGTGAAACCTGTTTCTCCTGGGTCTAGCGGTTCTAATGTGAATGTGGTGAAATGAGTTCACGTTCGAGGCTCCCGGCGCGCGGTGATTTGGGGAAGGTGCGCCGGGCACGCTGCTCTTCCATGTCGGGGTTGCGCGAAGGAGTCGACGATGCGTTCCATTCCGGTGTCCCGGCGTGATCTGTTCGCCTACGCGGCCGCGGCGGCCGTGGTCGGCGTCACCGCGGGGGCAGCTCCCGCCGCCGCGCGGCCCTCGCTCGGCACTCTGATCGATTACGCGGGTGGCGTCCCCTCGGCTGCGGCGATCCGCGACGCCGGACATATCGGCGTGATCCGTTACGTGTCCGACCGCAGGCCGGGCGCGGAGTGGATGGCGGGAAAACCGCTGCGATCCGCCGAAGTCGACGATCTCAAAGCGGCCGGTCTGCAGATCGTCTCGTGCTACCAGTTCGGCAAGGGCCCGACCGCGGACTGGCGC
The DNA here is from genome assembly GCF_040642815.1 of Nocardia sp. NPDC047648. Lineage (NCBI taxonomy): Bacteria > Bacillati > Actinomycetota > Actinomycetes > Mycobacteriales > Nocardiaceae > Nocardia > Nocardia sp. NPDC047648. The sequence goes on from NZ_JBEYSX010000004.1 coordinate 371,473, forward strand.
GGCGGGCTGGAAGCGGGCAAACGGCACGCCGAGCGCGGGCTCGCGTTGCACCGCGCCGCCGGCGGTCCGGACAACGTGCCCATCTACGCGTCCATCGACGACAACCCCTCCGCGGTCGACTTCGCCACCATGATCGCGCCGTACCTGCTGGGCTGGCAGGCCGTGCTCGGTCAGGGGAACACCGGCGTCTACGCGAACACCCCGACCATCGAACTGGCCCGCACCGCGGGATTGGGCGCCTGGTACTGGCAGCACAACTGGGGCACACCCAAAGGGTTCGTGCACCCGGCCGCCCACCTGCACCAGTTCGAGATCGACAAGCAGTCCATCGACGGGGTGGGAATCGATGTGAACAACGTGCTCACACCCGAGTACGGGCAGTGGTGAAGCGACCGAGCGCCGCTATGTCTGGCAGTGGCTTATCGGGGTGACGCGCAGGTCGGGTTCGTCGTCCGGGACGACGCGCAGGGTGGGGCGGCTGTCCGGGGCTTCGTGGTTGCCGAGCCAGGAGAACAGCGACCACCGGGACAGGCCGGAGAACGCGGAACCGAGGCTGGCGAACGAGAACGAGGAGATCGCCGACCCGACCGAGCCAACGGACCCGATCGACAACACCGAACCCACGCTGCCGATGGACAGGACCGAGTAGGCCGACCCAATGGACAGGATCGACCCCTCGGAGCGGAAAGACAGGATCGAGCGATGCGAGCGTCTGCTGCGGATCGAATGTGCCGTGCGTATCGAATGATCGATGGTCGCCATACTTAGCGGTCTACCACAGTCCGGACGGCTCGTGGGGCGGCGCGGCGGATCCGTTCGAGGTTGTCGCGGGCTTCCCCGGAACGACCGCGGGCGGCGACCCCGATGGAGTCGCCGCCCTCGATCGAAAGCTCAGCCTACGGTGAAGAATCCGAGCGTCGGCAGGAACGAGCAGGTCCGCGCCTCGGCGTCACCGGACTTCGTGGTCAGCGAGCCGGAGACGACCGCGACGACGCGGCCGAAGCCCGTGTCGGCGATCGCCGACAGCGTCGCGGGGCCGTCCGGGTTGATCTTGGCCTCGTCGGTCAGCGGCAGGACGCCGGACTGACGGGTGTCCAGGTTCAGCCACTGCACCGTCATCGGCGGATTCTGCACCGGCGTCGGCGACTTGGTGCCGAGCGCGGTGAAGACGAACCCGGTCTGACCGGCGCTCGGGCCGGGCGGCGGCAGCGTGGCCGGGCCGGGGACGGCCAGGGCGGTGCCCACCGAGTCGGCGCCAGGGCCGATGCAGCCCTTGCCGATGGTCGGGTACAGGAACTGCGCGATCGCCGGGCCGTCCTGCGGCACCTCGGGACCACCGCCGCCGCTGCCGTCGAGGAAGGTGATGATCCGTTCCAGTGTCGACTTGATCTGCGGCGGCAGGTTCAGGGTGGCCAGCAGCTTGCGCGCCTGATCCAGGATGGCCGACTGCGGGCCTGCGATCCCGCCGGGGGCGGCGATATCCGCCGGGCCCGCGACGGCGCCGACGATTGCTGGGGCGAGCGCGGCCAGCGCATCCACCGGAACACCTTCGGGAACCATGGGAACGCTGTTCGTGAGCGCCGCCGGGGCGGTCGCGGGGGCCGCGATTGCTGTCGTCGGCGCGGCGAGCGTGGCGCTCGCCGCGATGGCGAGCGCGGACAATGCGATCCGCGATCCTCGGGTGCGAAGCACTGGTCTGGCCGTCCTTACCTCGGGTACATCTGGGTTCGATTGCTAAAAGCCATCGTTTCGGGGGTCACTCTAGGGACATTGCGGCTATGTGTACAGCCGCGGCGTCCGAAAGGCGCCGTGGACGATCAGTGTTAGCAGAACATACCGCGCCCTGATGTTACTGGTGTGAAAGTTGATGCAAATGTTACCGGTGGTTCGAGGGTGGAACCGACCGGAAGCGCGCTGCGGTTAATCTAATCGGTGCCGTCCGCGCTGTCGCCAGAACATCCAAGTCCGGGCGTGCCGAACCGACGCACCGCACTCGAGCCGAAAGCCAGCGATTTGAATCGTCACCTCCGATGGGCTTTGTCGGTGCTGGGCCTGTCCGTGCTGGCCCGGTTGCTCTGGATGCTGCTGTCTCCGAACGGGATGAACCTCGTCGACCTGCACGTCTACGTCGGTGGGTCGGCCGCGCTGCTGACCGATCAGCTCTACGACTTCACCTACGCGGAGAAGACCCCGGACTTCCCGTTGCCATTCACCTATCCACCGTTCGCGGCGCTGGTGTTCTTCCCGCTGCACTATCTGCCGTTCACCGTGGTCGCGGTGGCCTGGCTGCTGGCCATAGCCGCGGCGCTGTACGCGGTGGTGCACATCAGTCTCGAGCTGATCTTCGGTGCGCAGCGGCTGCGGACGCCGCAGTGGCAGGCCGCGACCGTCGGCTGGACCGCGCTGGGGTTGTGGCTGGAACCGGTGCGAACCACGATGGACTACGGCCAGGTCAATGTCTTCCTGGTGCTGGGCGGGATGCTCGCGGTGCGCAGTTCGCGGTGGTGGATCTCCGGCGGACTGGTCGGCATCGTCGCGGGCATCAAGTTGACGCCCGCGATCACCGGCCTCTACTTCGTCGCGCGCGGGCGCTGGGCAACCGTGGTGTGGTCGGCGGTGGTCTTCGGCGCGACGGTGGGGCTGAGCTTCTTGATCGCACCCGCCGAGGCGCGCCGGTACTTCGGCACACTGCTCGGGGACGCCGACCGGATCGGCCCGGTGGGGTCGGTGTGGAATCAGTCGTTGCGCGGCACACTCAGCCGGATCCTCGGCTACGACGTGGAGTCCGGCCCGTGGTGGATCGCGGCCGTGCTCGTGGTCGCGGTGCTGGCGTTGCTGGCCTGGCGCGCACTCGGCTCGGACGACCGGCTCGGCACGCTCATCATGGTGCAACTGTTCGGGCTGATGGTCTCGCCGATCTCGTGGTCGCATCACTGGGTGTGGTTGCTGCCGACCGTGCTCTGGCTGGTCTACGGGCCGCTGCGCCGAGCGCCCGGCGCGCGGATCATCGCCGGGTACTGGCTGGTGACCATGTTGGTCGGCGTGCCGTGGGTGTTGTCCTTCTTCCAGGACTCGATCTGGACCATCTCGCGCCCGGGGGTGCTCGCCTGGCTCGGCGCCGTCGACGTGCTCGGCGTGGTGGTGTTCTACCTCTGGGTCATCCGCTTCGGGCCCCGGTACGCCGAATCGGCCGCGGATGAGGAAACGCGCGCGACAACCGAGGGCCCCGCGCGGACTACGTAGGCGCCACCGCGCGGTAGCGGCTCGGGCAAGACCCATCCTCGACGCGACGATGGGCCGAGACTCCCGGTTTCGAGCGAAGCGAGACCGAGCATGTTCTATTCGCGGCCCGGCTCGTGTCCGAGTGGCCGTCGCGTAGGCGACGAAGGAGCAAGCGGCGGTCGCTCGGACACGAGCCATCAAGGGGCCGCGAACACGCCGCGACGGAGTCGCGGCCGAACCAACACAGCGAACACGCAGCGCCGCAGGCGCTGCGAATTCAGCACAGCCGATCTATCTGGTGCGCCAGGGCGACGTCCAGCGCGGTGAGCCCGCCCGCGGAGTGGGTGGACAGGCTGAAGGTGACGTTGCGCCAGCGGATATCGATGTCCGGATGGTGGTCGGCTTCCTCGGCGACTTCGGCGACCCGGCGCACGAGGTCGATGCCCGCGGGAAAGGTGGGCGCCTCGACCGTGCGGACCAGTGCGTCCCCTGATCTGGTCCAGTCCGGCAGTTCGGTGAGGGCCTCGGCGATCTCGATATCGGAGAGCAGTGTCTGCTGGGCCATAACACTCCTTGCTACTCGCCTCGGGCCGCCCCGGAAAGGTGGCGGCGATGGTCAGGCCGCGCGTGCCTGCTTGAGTGCCTTCTTCAGATCCTTGCCGGTGACTCCGGCCGCTTCGCACTTCTTCATCCGCATGATGACCACGGGGCACTTCAGGCAGCGCGTCTTCTTCCGACAGCACTTCTTCTTGGGTTTCAGGCTCGAAACCTTCTTTGCTTTGACCTTGCCCACGGGGGTTAGCGTACCCTAAGTACAAAGCCTGAAACGTTGCGCGAACGGACTGCCGGTAGGGTGTAGCTGGCCGCTATGCCCGGTGAGTTTCGATTCTCCACCTGTCTGCAAGGAGCCCGGCGTGAGCGTCAGGACCCGGAGGCGGCAACCTGCGTAACCGCGCAGGGGTCCCGCTCTCGCAGGACACCGAGCACCATCGGCTCCCACACCGAAACAGCAGGAGGATTCAGGCGTGTCGTCTGCACGCGATTTTCGCAACGTCGCCATCGTGGCCCACGTCGACCACGGCAAGACGACCCTGGTCGACGCCATGCTGCGCCAGTCCGGCGCCTTCGCCGAGCGGGCCGAGCCCGTCGATCGAGTGATGGACTCCGGCGACCTGGAGCGCGAGAAGGGCATCACCATTCTCGCCAAGAACACGGCGGTGCACCGCCACCACCCGGACGGCTCGGTCACCGTCATCAATGTCATCGATACCCCGGGCCACGCCGACTTCGGTGGTGAGGTCGAGCGCGGCCTCTCCATGGTGGACGGTGTCGTGCTGCTGGTGGACGCCTCCGAGGGCCCGCTGCCGCAGACCCGGTTCGTGCTGCGCAAGGCGCTGGCCGCGTCGTTGCCGGTGATCCTGGTCGTGAACAAGACCGACCGCCCCGACGCCCGCATCGAGGAGGTCGTCGAGGAAAGTCACGACCTGCTGCTCGACTTGGCCTCCGATCTGGACGACGCCGCCGCCGAAGCCGCCGAGCTCGCGCTCGACCTTCCGGTGCTGTACGCCTCCGGGCGGGAGGGCAAGGCGTCCAAGGAACGTCCGGAGAACGGCAACGCCCCGGCCGCGGAGAACCTCGACGCGCTGTTCGACGTGCTGCTGGAATACATTCCCGCGCCGAAGGGCGATCAGACCGCGCCGTTGCAGGCGCACGTCACCAACCTGGACGCCTCGGCCTTCCTCGGCCGTCTCGCGCTGGTCCGCGTCCACAACGGCGAACTGCGCAAGGGGCAGAACGTCGCGTGGATGCACGCCGACGGCGTCAAGCAGGTGAAGATCACCGAGCTGCTGCAGACCATCGGCGTCGAGCGTCAGCCGGGTGAGGTCGCCGTGGCGGGCGACATCGTCGCCATCGCGGGCATCCCGGAGATCATGATCGGCGACACCCTCGCCGACATCGACGATCCGGTCGCGCTGCCGCGCATCACCGTCGACGAGCCCGCCATCTCGGTCACCATCGGCACCAACACCTCGCCGCTGGTCGGCCGGGTGCAGGGCCACAAGCTGACCGCCCGCATGGTGAAGGCGCGCCTGGACCAGGAGCTGGTCGGCAACGTGTCGCTGCGCGTGCTCGACATCGGCCGCCCGGACGCATGGGAGGTACAGGGCCGTGGTGAGCTGGCGCTGGCCATCCTGGTCGAGACCATGCGCCGCGAGGGCTTCGAGCTGACCGTCGGCAAGCCGCAGGTGGTCACCAAGCAGGTCGACGGCAAGGTGCACGAGCCGTACGAAGAGCTGACCATCGACTGCCCCGACGAGTACCTCGGCGCGATCACCCAGCTGCTGGCCGCGCGCAAGGGCAAGATGGTGCAGATGAGCAACCACGCCGCGGGTTGGGTGCGGATGGAGTTCATCGTTCCCTCGCGTGGCCTGATCGGCTTCCGCACCGACTTCCTCACCGAGACCCGCGGCACCGGCATCGCCAACGCCGTGTCGCACGGCTACGCGCCGTGGGCGGGCGAGATCCGCGCCAGGCACACCGGCTCGCTGGTCTCCGACCGGTCGGGCACGGTGACGCCGTTCGCCATGATCCAGCTCGCCGACCGCGGGCAGTTCTTCGTGGAGCCGGGCGCGGACACCTACGAGGGGCACGTCGTCGGAGTCAACCCGCGCGCGGAGGATCTCGACATCAACGTCACGCGCGAGAAGAAGCTGACCAACATGCGCAGCTCGACCGCCGATGTGATCGAGACCCTGGCCAAGCCGCTGCAACTGGATCTCGAAGGCGCCATGGAGTTCTGCGCCGCCGACGAGTGCGTGGAGGTCACCCCGGAAGTGGTTCGGATCCGCAAGGTGGTCCTCGGGCAGAACGAACGTGCCCGGGAACTGTCCCGGCGCAAGGCGCGTGACCGCGCGGCGCTGTAATCAGCTCGGATGGAACGGGATTCGGTGTCCGCGGGGACGCCGGATCCCGTTCCGGTCGGTGCGCGAGCCGGAAGGTGTTCGCGCTGGAGGGCCGCGGATTCGACTCGCGTACGCCTGAGGATCGTCGGAAATTCATCCGTGATGCAATTCGGGGCGAGCGCGGCAATCGGAATATCCTCGATACGGCTTCGTGATGTGGTTTGCGGACCGGGTCCGATGCCGCATCTGCCTTCCGAACGACATCGAGTATTTCTATGGCATTCTCGGCCATTTCTCCTGCGCTGTAGGACCATGGAACGAAGTATTCATATTCTCCGTGTAGGGAATCGCTGACCGGTGCGCGTGTTCTTCGCGGGGAACAGGTGAGAATTCGGTACGGGACTTGGATGTAGAATGTTTTGCGTCATCCAATGGAATTCGCATAATTACTGCGCGTTCGATTCATTCCGATCTCACGGTTGTGGTCACCCGGACGGTCGAGGAGATGCCGTTGTCGGGATCGGAGGGCTTGACGTGCAGCTATGGCAGGCATGCGCCTGGAGTGGGGGCACCGGATCGCTGCTTCGCGTAGGCGGGTTCCTTCTCCCGGTCGGCGTTTCGGTGCGATTGTTCACTTACGCGAACGAGTGAAATCAGATCGCGCTTTCGCGAACGTAGGCGATCGGCAGGAGAATTGTCGGAAGTCAGTGCGTCGGTGCAACCTCGGATATCGCTCCGTAGCGGGTACGCCGAATATTTGCCGAGATTCGGCCCGGTATGGACGGGTCGTCTCACCGGCGCTGCGACGCACTCATGTTTGCGCGTCCGCGGATATCCGATGGGCCGCGTCGTTTACCCGCTCGGCAGCGGGAATCTGGGAACGGCCTCGACCGTACGGTAGAGTTCCCGAGCGTGAAAGTGGGCGCAGGAAAACGCGCAGCGTGGCGCACGTTGTTGCCGGCCGTGGCAGTGCTGACCTTGATCAGCAGCTGTGCCGCGAATCCGCCGCCGCCCATCGAGAGCACCGACAGTCCGAAGACCACACCGGTCAAGCCCGCGGAGACGACCGTGGTCGTCGCCCTGGACACCATCGGTACCGCCTTCAATCCGCACCTGCGCTCGGACCAGTCCGCCGCCACCTCGGCGATCGCCTCCCTGGTGCTGCCGAGCCCGTTTCGGCCGGTACCCGATCCGGCGCGGCCGGGCGCGACGGCATGGGTGCCGGATTCGTCGTTGCTGGTCTCCGCCGAAGTGACCGCGCAGGAACCGTTCACGATCACCTACAAGCTGCGCAACGAGGCGTCCTGGTCGGACGGAGCGCCGATCGCGGCCGAGGACTTCCGCTACCTGTGGCAGGAGATGATCTCCGAACCGGGAGTCGTCGATCCGGCCGGATACCGGATGATCTCGGATGTGAACTCCTCGGCGGGTGGCAAGACGGTCACCGTCGTGATGGCGCAGCCCTACCCGGGCTGGCGCGAGTTGTTCACCGATCTGCTGCCGTCCCATCTACTCAAGGACGCGCCCGGCGGGTTCGCCAGGGGGATGAACGGCCAGGTCAACGGGGTCCGGGTGTCCGGCGGCCCGTTCGGGATCCGCTCGGCGGACCCGGGCCGTGACGAGATGCTGCTGGAACGCAACGACCGTTTCTGGGGCACACCGGCGATGCCGGGCCAGATCCTGCTGCGCCGCGGCGGCACGCCCGCGCAGCTGGCGGGCTCGCTGCGCACCGGAGACATCCAGATGGCGCTGGTCCACGGTGGCGTGGCGACCCAGGCGCAGTTGGGGGCGATTCCCTCCGTGCGGACCGCGATCATGCCGCAGTCGCGGGTGCTGCAAATGGCGCTCAACGGGCGCAAAGGCGAACTGAGCGATCCCAGGGTCCGTTCGGGTGTGCTGGCGCTGCTCGATCCCGCTCTGCTGGCGACGGTCGGCGCCCAGACCGGCAATTGGGTGGAACCGGCTCGCGCGCAAGTGCTCGCGCCGTCCGATCCCGGTTACGCCCCGACCGCTCCGCCGCGTCCGTCGGCGGAGGAGGCGTTCGCGCTGCTCGCCGCCGCGGGTTACGGCCGGGCGCCGGAGCCGCCGCCCGCTGTCTCCCCGACCTCGCCCGCCCCGCAGCCGCGCACCCTCGGCAAGGACGGCAAGCCGCTGGCCGTGCGCATCGGCGCGGTGGATCGGGACGCCACCGCCTTGGCCGTGGCCAATACCGCTGCCGACCAGCTGCGCAGCGCGGGCATCGACGCCACCGTGCGCAGCGTCGCCGCCGATGAGCTCTACGGCAAGGAACTGATCGATGGCACGGTCGACGCGATCGTCGGCTGGGAGGTGGCCGGATCCGATCCAGCCACCGTGCTGGCGTCCCGCTACGGATGCCCGCCGCCCGCGCTGCCGGGGATCACCGGCCCGGCGCAGGCCATCGCCGAGGCGGCGCAACGCGCGCCGAGCAACCTGTCCGGGATATGCGATCCGACGCTGCAACCCGCGATCGACGAGGCTCTGCGGGGCGGCGACGTGGGACGGGTGATCGCCGAAGCGGAGCCCAAACTGTGGGCCATGGCGACCGTACTGCCGATCGTGCAGGACAACGCCGTCGCGGCGTCCGGTCCCCGGCTGGACGGCGCCTCGCTCAGCGGCGCGATCCAGGTCGGCATCTTCGGCGACGCGTCCATGTGGCGCAGGATTCCGTGACCGCGGGGACGGGCGGGCTGCTGCTGGTGCACGCCCACCCGGACGACGAGTCCATCACCACCGGAGGCACGATCGCGCATTACCGCCGTCGCGGCGTGCCGGTCACCGTGCTCACCTGCACGCTCGGCGAGGAGGGCGAGGTGATCGGCGACGAGTGGGCGCTGCTCGCCGCGCAGCACGCCGACCAGCTCGGCGGCTATCGCATCCTCGAGCTGACCCGTGCGCTGGCGGCGTTGAACGCGGGCCCGCCGCGCTTTCTCGGCGGCGCGGGACGCTGGCGCGACTCCGGAATGGCGGGTACGCCCGCCGCGCACAAGCCCCGGGTATTCGTGCGCTCCGGGGACGAAGCGGTGCGGGCCCTCACCGACGTGGTGCTCGAGCTACGGCCGCGCGTCGTGGTCGGCTACGACCCGAACGGCGGCTACGGCCACCCGGACCACATCCGAGCACACGAGATCACCACGGCTGCCGTGCAGGTGGCGGCGGGCGAGGGCTGGGACACCCCGAAGTACTACTGGACCGTCACCGACGCCGACATGCTGCGCCTGCACACCGCCGCGCTGGCCCGGCGCACGGCCGCGGGCCTGCCCGGCGCCCTGCCACCCGGTTGGCGGCTGCCCGCCGAAGGCGAGCTCGCGAGCGTGCCCAGTGACGCGGTGACCACCACGATCGACGTGTCCGACGTTCTGACGGCCAAGCGCGCCGCGCTGCGGGCACACGCCACCCAGGTCACCGTCGCGCCGTCCGGCCGGGAATTCGCCCTGTCGAACAAAGTCGCCCAGCCGGTCCTGCCCGAAGAGCACTTCATCCTGGTGCGGGGGCGGCGTGGTCCGCTCGGGCCGGACGGGCGGGAGCACGATCTGTTCGCCGGACTGGAGTGACCGGGCGCCGCCGATGTTGTCGCCCGAGGGTTGCCATCCGGCGGTGCCCGCGCGGCGGGTACCGTTCGGCGTGATCTCGGGACATCGAAATGGAGGAACCGGCGTTTCATGACCGCGCGCGGCGACGAAACTCATCTCAGCATCGAGGACCACGGTTACCACAAGAGTCTGAAGCCGCGGCAGCTGCAGATGATCGCGATCGGCGGCGCCATCGGCACCGGCCTGTTCCTCGGCGCAGGCGGGCGGCTGGCCAGCGCAGGCCCCGGGTTGTTCCTGGTCTACGGAGTCTGCGGGTTCTTCGCGTTCCTGATCCTGCGCGCGCTCGGTGAACTCGTCCTGCACCGGCCCTCCTCGGGGTCGTTCGTCTCCTACGCGCGCGAGTTCTTCGGCGAGAAGGCCGCCTTCGTCGCGGGCTGGATGTACTTCCTGAACTGGTCGATGACCGGTATCGCCGACACCACCGCGATAGCGCAGTACTTCCACTACTGGTCCGGGTTCGCCGCCATCCCGCAGTGGGTTCTCGCGCTGGTCGCGCTGGTCCTCGTGCTGAGCGTCAACCTGATCTCGGTGAAATGGTTCGGCGAGATGGAATTCTGGGCCGCGCTGGTGAAGGTGTTCGCGCTCAGCGCGTTCCTGATCGTCGGCACGATCTTCCTGCTCGGTCGCTTCACCGTGCACGGTGAAGCGACCGGCCCGAGCGTGGTCGCCGATCACGGCGGCCTGTTCCCGACCGGCATCATGCCGCTGGTCGTGGTGGTATCCGGTGTCGTCTTCGCCTACGCCGCGGTCGAATTGGTCGGCACCGCGGCGGGCGAGACGGAGCACCCGGAGAAGATCATGCCGCGGGCGATCAATTCGGTGATCGCCCGGATCGCCGTCTTCTACGTCGGTTCGCTGGTGCTGCTCGGGTTGTTGCTGCCGTACACGCGGTACACCGCCGACGAGAGCCCCTTCGTCACGTTCTTCACCATGCTCGGCGTCCCCGGGATCGGCAGCGTGATGAATCTCGTGGTGCTCACCGCGGCGTTCTCCAGCTTGAACGCCGGCCTGTACTCGACCGGCCGCATCCTGCGCTCGATGTCGATGAACGGCAGCGCGCCGAAATTCACCGGGGTGATGGGCGGCAACGGCGTCCCCTACGGCGGCATCCTGCTCACCAGCCTGATCGCGCTGGTCGGTATCGCGCTCAACGGCATCGTCCCGAATCGGGCGTTCGAGATCGTGCTGAACATGGCGTCGCTGGGCATCGTGGCCTCGTGGGCCACCATCGTGCTGTGCCAGCTGCAATTGTGGCGCTGGTCCACTCGGGGACGCATCGAGCGGCCCGCGTTCCGCATGTTCGGCGCGCCCTACACCGGCCTGCTCACGCTGGTGTTCCTGTTCTTCGTCGTCGTGCTCACCGGGTTCGACTATCCGGTGGGAACCTGGACCGTCGCGACCCTGGCCCTGATCGTCCCCGCGCTGATCGTCGGCTGGTTTGCCGCGCGTAAGCGGGTGCTGGCCATCGCGGCGGAGCGTGGCGGTCCAACCGGCGAGTTCCCGGCGGTCGCGGCGCTGCCTGCCGACCGGGAGAACTGATCATGCATCTCGTAGCGCCGGAATAGACTCGGCAGTATGTACAACTGGGAGCTCCAGAACGCGATCGCGGCGTTCGTCGAAAGCATGCGGCCGCACTGGCCCGAACAGCACGACATGTATATGACGGTGCTGTACGCGTTCGCCGATATGCAGAGCCACCTGCTGACCCTCCTCGGCTACCCGCCGGTGCCGTGACGACGAAGCTCGATGACCACGCGGGCGATCGGGCTCCTGTGGCAGCAGCGGATGCCCGCCGTCCCATGGGCGTCGTCGGCTCGGTGATCCTGGTGCTCCTGGTCCTGAACGCCCTGCTCACCCTGGCGCTCGAGGCGCTGTACTTGCCGACCTACCTGGGCTCCGTCGCCTTCCCGGCGTCCGCCGTGGTGGCGGGGGTGGTGAACGTCCTGCTCGTCGCGGGGGCGCGATCGGTGACCCGGCGTCCCGCCGTGCTGGGTCTGCCGGTGGTGGCCTGGGCGTTCGGCTTCCTGGTCTGCGCGAGCGCCGGTCCGGGCGGTGACATTCTGCTGGGCAGCGATTGGCGGACGGCGCTGTTGTTGTTCGGCGGGCTGCTGCCGCCGTTGGGGTACCTCTACATCCAGGCGAACGCGAGCCTCTTCCGCCATCACTGATCTCGGCGGCCGGACCGCCGAGGTCGCGTTGCGGGTGTACGTGCCGCGGACGTCCGATGCCGTTGCTCGGCAACCGATCAGCGACATCCGCCCGGTGGGTCAGCGCGCACCCGGTAGCCCCGGTGTGACCGCTTCGATGAGACCCCACGCCTCGCCCGCGGGCAGGTCGACCACCGCGTAGCGCTTCTTGCCCGCCGCGGTGGCCGCGACCACCGTGGCGACTCCCGCACGCCGCTGGAAGAAGGTCCGGCGCACCGTCCAGCCGATCACGCCGGGGGCCTCCAGGCAGTCGCGGTCCCGGTCCAGCGACCCGGACCGGGTGATCAGCCAGGCCGGGCCGGTGGGCGTGCGGGGCAGTACCGCGTGGCCGAGGCCGCGATAGCGGTCCTCCGCGAGCGCGAGCGCGATCGGTAGCGCGAGGCCGGGCACCAGCCACCACCACGGTGAATAGTGCTCTCCGGCAAGGGAGAAGAAGACCGGTACCGCGGCGATCAGGACGACCGGCGCGAGCGCACGGGTATGCCTGCGGCGCCGCGCGGCGGGCCCATGTGCGATAAGCGGAGCGCTTCCCGGCTCCGGCACGGTGTGCGAGTCCGACGCCCCCGCGCCGGTGGGCCTCGCGTCCGGACGGAGCGCAATATCGTTGTCGTGCACCTCCTGCGGGGCCAGGAGATGGCCGAGGGTGTGTTCGACGGCCTCGCGCGGGGCCTGCGGCAGGATCTTCTGGCGCGGGTTCTCCCCGGTCATGATCGCTTCGAGTTCGGCGCCGCCGGCAAGGCGCAGCAGCAAGGGTTCGTTGACCGTCGCCCCGCGCAGCCGCGCCCGGTCGAGCGTGATCTGACGGGTGGTGAACAGGCCGTGGCGCAGCTGCAAGGTTTTGCCGTCGTCGCGCACGCGCAGTCCGAAATAAGTGGTCAGATAGTGCGCGCACGCGGCAGCGCTGACCACGAGGACGATGGCGCACAGCAGCGCCCCCGCGGCGAGCGCGAGAACGAGCACGCCGCCGTCTTCCACGTCGTGTACCGCGTCCGACCGGAACACGATCTCGCCGAGCCCGTATTGCAGCGCGAAGCCGACGATCGGGGCGATGATCGCGAACCCGGTCAGCGACAGCGGGGCGTAACGCACCCACGCCGGACTCCAGTGCCCGATCTCGCGTGCCCGCGTGCGCGGCGCGGCGAAGCCACCGGATTCGTTCTGCCCCGGCTCTTTCCGGTCTTCGGACTGCTCAGCCCGCGTGGCCGTGTGGGCGAGCAGCGCGGCCCGTAACGGCGGCACGACCCGCGTGTCCAGGGCGTCGAGCTTGAACTGCTCACCCGAATCGGCCTGCTGGCCGGTGCCGATCGCCAGCACCGCGAGTCCGAGAGCCCGGTGCAGCAGGTCGGCTTCGATGTCCACCGAGCGGATGCGTGAGCGCGGCACCGACAGCTTCTTGCGTTGCAGCAGGCCGGTGCGCAACTCGACGTGCGTCGGCCCGACCCGATACGTCGTGGTGAACCAGCGGGTCAGCGCGAAGCCCACGATCAGCGCGAGCGGAATGATGCTCCACACGTGGTTGCCGCTGCTGGTGCCGAGGATCACCGAACCGATCAGCACCGGGATGAACTTCACCACCTCTGTGATGGGGTGGACCAGCAGCATCCGCTTGTCCAGCCGCTGCCACGGCTGTTCGGCCCGCGCGGCGTCCACCGCCGGTGCGCCACTCATGTCGCGTCGCCGCGATGCTGGGCGGCGATGCTGGTCAGCCGCGTCACGGTTTCCTCGGCGACCGGCAGATCGAGCGCGCTGATCTGGACCGCCCCCGCGGAGGACGCGGTGGTCACGGTGACCGTGGCCAGTCCGAGCAGGCGCTCCAGCGGCCCGCGTTCGGTGTCGACGGTCTGTACGCGCGAGATCGGCGCGACCCGGCTCTCCTGGGTGAGCCAGCCGACCCGGGTGTAGACCGCCTCGTCGGTGACCTCCCAGCGGTGCACGGCGTAGCGCCACCACGGGGCCACCGCGATGTTCAGCGCGGCGGGCACCAGCGCGACCAGGAAGAAGCCGAGCTGCCATCCACGATGCGCGGAGTCGAGCAGCGACCACACCAGCAGAGCCGCGAACGGAATCACCCAGCCCAGCGCTGCCTGCGCGGTCCACAGGAGCCTCGCCTTGGGACTGGGGCGCCAGGCCGGATCGGCCATGATCGTGCGCGGCTGCGACATGCTGCCAATGTTTGCACGACCAGGTGCGCGCTGTCGTCGGCGAGCGTCGGCGGTGCCGATCGGGCAGGCGGGTGGGCGCGGGCCTGCGCAATGTCGATGGGTGCACGAATTCATCTGTGCCGCAGACAATTCGGACGCGGATCAGATACGCGACCGGCGGTCGGCCTCGTGTGTCGTCACGGGCTCGGCCCCGGCGTAGCCGCGACAGCGGTGATCGTTCCCGGCGCGGCGCCGACGTGGGCGCTCTCCGAGGAGTTCGCGCGCGCACGGCCCGCACTGCGAAGGCCTCGTCCGGCGGAACGACCCGAAGGCCACCGTCGAAGGGTGAACGCGAGTCCGGTGCTGGGCAGTGCCCTGGAATAGCCTCGGGCACCCCACAGTTGTCAACGCTCGACGGCGCTCCACGTTCCCGCGTGGGCGCTGTGGCGGGTGGAGCCGTAGCCCCGGGTGGCTTGTCCGCTCCGCCGCAACCAGCACTGGAGGGAGACAGTTCCGGATGTGTAGCGCATGATCGAGGGCGTGACCGACCTACCGAACCCGAGCGTCCCGTCCGCGCCGCCCAGTCCATCGGCCATGCGCCGGGCGTTGCGCAGGGCCCGTGACGGCGTCACGTTGAACGTGGACGAGGCCGCGGTGCTGCTGCACGCGACCGGTGACGACCTCGCCGACCTGTGTCGCAGCGCCGCGCGGGTGCGCGACGCCGGGCTGGCATCGGCCGGGCGGCCGAAGACGATCAGTTATTCCCGCAACGTCTTCATCCCGCTGACCCGCCTGTGCCGGGACAAGTGCCATTACTGCACCTTCGTCACGGTGCCCGGCAAGCTGCGCGCCGAGGGCGAGGGCATGTTCCTCGAACCCGACGAAGTGCTCGACATCGCCCGTCGAGGTGCGGCGCTGGGCTGCAAGGAGGCGCTGTTCACGCTGGGCGACCGGCCCGAGGATCGCTGGCCCGAAGCCGCGCAGTGGCTGGACGAACGCGGCTACGACTCCACGCTGGACTACCTGCGCGCCGTGTCGATCATGGTGCTGGAGGAGACCGGGCTGCTGCCGCACCTGAACCCCGGCGTGATGTCCTGGGCGGAGATCGCGCGGCTCAAGCCGGTGGCGCAGTCCATGGGCATGATGTTGGAGACCACCTCCACCCGGCTGTTCACCGAAAAGGGGAACTGCCATTACGGCAGTCCGGACAAGGACCCGGCCGTGCGGCTGCGGGCCATCACCGACGCGGGCCGGCTCTCGGTGCCCTACACCACCGGCATCCTGGTCGGCATCGGCGAGACGATGGCGGAGCGCGCCGAGTCGATCATGGCGATTCGCAAGCAGCACAAGGCTTTCGGGCATATCCAGGAAGTCATCATCCAGAATTTTCGCGCCAAGGACGACACCGCGATGCGGGACGTGCCGGACGCGGGCCTGGAGGAATTCCTCGCCACCATCGCCGTCACCCGCGTGCTGCTCGGGCCCGACGTGCCGGTGCAAGCGCCGCCGAACCTGGTGTCGCACGAGGAGTGCCGCGCGCTGATCGAGGCGGGCATCGATGACTGGGGCGGCGTCTCGCCCGTGACGCCCGACCACGTGAACCCGGAGCGGCCGTGGCCGAACCTGGACACCTTGCGGGAGATCACCGAGGCGGCGGGCTACCAGTTGGTCGAGCGGACCTCCGCGCACCCGAAGTACGTGCGCGCGGGCAATCCGTGGGTCGATCCGCGCATCGGCGCGCACGTCGCGGCGCTCACCGACCCGGCCACGGGGCTGGCCGAGCCGGACGCGATCCCGGTCGGCCTGCCCTGGCAGGAACCCGAGGAGTCGTGGGAATCGGCCGGGCGCGTCGACCTCAACACCGCCATCGACACCGAGGGCCGCAACACCGAGGCCCGCAGCGACGCCGCGCTCGGGCAGGATCTCGTCGGCGCTTTCGGCGACTGGGAAACCATTCGTGAACAGGCGCGCGACCTCGCCGTCAGCACGCCGCAGCGGCTGGATGCCGACGTGCTCGCCGCGCTGCGCGCCGCCGAGCGCGATCCGGCCGGGCTCAGCGACGCCGAGTATCTCGCGCTGGCCACGGCGGACGGCGCGGACCTGGAGGCGGTCGCCGCGCTGGCCGATCAGTTGCGCCGCGACACCGTCGGCGACGACGTCACCTACGTCGTGAACCGGAACATCAACTTCACCAATATCTGCTACACCGGGTGCCGCTTCTGCGCGTTCGCCCAGCGCAAGGGGGACGCGGACGCGTTCACGCTGAGCATGGACGAGGTCGCAGACCGGGCCTGGGAGGCGCATGTCGACGGCGCCACCGAGGTGTGCATGCAGGGCGGCATCGACCCCGACCTGCCGGTCACCGGGTACGCCGACCTGGTGCGGGCGGTCAAGCGGCGGGTGCCGTCGCTGCACGTGCACGCGTTCAGCCCGATGGAGATCGTGAACGGCGCCTCGCGCGGCGGACAGAGCATCCGGGACTGGCTGGTCGCGCTCAAGGAAGCGGGCCTGGACACCATTCCGGGGACCGCCGCGGAGATCCTGGACGACGAGGTGCGCTGGGTGCTCACCAAGGGCAAACTGCCCACCTCGGCGTGGATCGAGGTGATCACCACGGCCCATCAGGTGGGCATCCGGTCCAGCTCGACCATGATGTACGGCCACGTGGACAATCCGAAGCACTGGGTCGGGCATCTGCGCGTGCTGCGCGGTATCCAGGACGAGACCGGCGGTTTCACCGAATTCGTGCTGCTGCCGTTCGTACACCAGAGCGCGCCGCTGTACCTCGCGGGCGCCGCGCGACCGGGGCCGACCAACCGGGACAACCGCGCCGCGCACGCGCTGGCCAGGATCATGCTGCACGGCCGGATCCACAACATCCAGACCAGCTGGGTCAAACTCGGCACCACCGGCACCCGGGTGATGCTCAACAGCGGCGCCAACGATCTCGGCGGCACGTTGATGGAGGAGACCATCTCCCGGATGGCGGGCTCGCAGCACGGCTCGGCGAAGACCGTCGCCGAGCTCGTGGAGATCGCCGCGGGCATCGGGCGACCGGCCAGGGAGCGGACGACCACCTACGGTGTGCCGGAACGCAAGGTCTCGGCGTTGCCGCTGACGGTGGGGTAGGGAATCGGCCGCACCTCGCGGTAATCGGTCTTCGGTGAGAAGGTCTCCCGGTCACCGAGGGCCGCGTGGGCGGGACATACCACCCGAAGTTAGGGCAGGCTGACCAGTAGTAACGTGGGGTGCCGGGATAGGGTTTCGCCGGGCGGACTATCCCGCAGGCGAGGACAGACTAGGAGAGCGGCAGTGCCGTACATCATCGCTGAACCGTGCGTTGACGTGAAGGACAAGGCATGCATCGAGGAATGCCCCGTGGACTGCATCTACGAGGGTGGCCGCATGCTGTACATCCATCCCGACGAGTGCGTGGACTGTGGTGCATGTGAGCCGGTGTGCCCGGTGGAGGCGATCTTCTACGAAGACGACACCCCGGACCAGTGGAGCGGATACGTGAACGCCAACGTCGATTTCTTCGATGAGCTGGGCTCGCCCGGCGGCGCCACCAAGGTCGGCAAGGTCGACTACGACCCGCCGTTCATCAAGGAACTGCCCCCGATGGCGAGTGAGTGAGAGCTGACGTGTCGCCGCGTGGCCGGGTCAGCAGTCTGCTGCCCGATTTTCCCTGGGACACCATCGCTTCGGTGAAGGTGCGGGCGGCCGCCCATCCAGGCGGAATCGTCGACCTGTCCGTCGGCACTCCGGTCGACCCGGTCGACCCGCTGATCCGGACCGCGCTGAACTCCGTCGCCGCGGTGCCCGGCTACCCGACCACGCACGGCACCCCCGAACTCCGTGCGGCCGCGGTCGACGCGCTGAAGCGGCGCTACGGGATCACCGGACTCGAGCCGGCGGCCGTGCTGCCCGCCATCGGCACCAAAGAGCTGATCGCGGGGCTGCCCCGGCTGCTCGGCCTCGGCGCGGGCGACCTGGTCGTCATCCCGGAGGTCGCGTATCCCACCTACGAGGTGGGCGCGCTGCTGGCGGGCGCGCAGGTGCTGCGCGCCGACGGACTCACCCGGCTCGGTCCGCAGACGCCCGCGCTGATCTACGTGAACTCGCCGTCCAACCCGACCGGCCGGGTACTCGGCGTCGAGCATCTGCGCAAGGTGGTCGCTTTCGCCAGGGAACGCGGCGCGATCGTCGCCTCCGACGAGTGCTACCTGGGACTGACCTGGGAGGGCCGCGCCCTCTCCTTGCTCGACCCCGAGGTGTGCGACGGCGACCACACCAACCTGCTGGCCGTGCATTCGCTGTCGAAGACCTCCAACCTGGCCAGTTACCGCGCCGGGTTCGTGGCGGGCGATCCGGCGCTGGTCGCGGAGCTGCTCGAAGTGCGCAAGCACGCGGGCATGATGGTGCCGTTCCCGATCCAGGCCGCGATGACGGCCGCGCTCAGCGACGACGCGCACGAGGCGCGTCAGCGCGAGCGGTACCGCGCCCGCCGTGACGTGCTGCGAAAAGCGCTGGAAGCAGCGGGTTTCCGGATCGATCACTCCGAGGCGGGCCTGTATCTGTGGTCCACGCGCGGCGAGCCATGCCGGACCACCTTGGACTGGCTCGCCGATCGCGGCATCCTCGCCGCGCCCGGCGACTTCTACGGGCCCGGCGCGAGTGAGCACGTGCGGATCGCGCTGACCGCGACCGACGAGCGGATCGCCGCGGCGGCCGAACGACTGGCCGCGGGCTGACGCCGGAAGCGTTTTCCTGCTCCGTGCGAGCGCAGCAATGTCGATAGGGGCCGTGTCAATCCCGGTGTGTCGGCGTCCACGCGCGCGGGGCAAGGCGAGCTAGCCTGAGGTATGGACGCTGTCACGGTTGTCCCCACGCCCGCAAACGAGCCGGTGCACTCCTACGCGCCCGGTAGCCCCGAACGTGAGCTATTGCTCGGCAAACTCGCCGAGCTGTCCGCCGCGCCCGTCGACGTGCCGCTGGTGATCGGCGGCAAGCACCGCCCCGGTATCGGTGAACGGCACGACATCGTCGCACCGCACCGGCACCGGCAAGTGCTGGGGACCTACACCGCCATCACCCAGTCGGAAGCGCACGGAGCCATCGATGCCGCGATGGCGGCCGCCCCGGGGTGGCGGGCACTGCCCTTCGAGGACCGCGCCGCGGTGCTACTGCGCGCCGCCGACCTGCTGGCCGGGCCGTGGCGGGAGACCCTCGCGGCGGCCACCATGCTCGGGCAGTCGAAATCGGCTCAGCAGGCCGAAATCGACGCGCCGTGCGAGCTGGTCGACTTCTGGCGTTTCAACGTCGCGTTCGCGCGCGACATCCTGGCGCAACAGCCCGGGTCCAGTGCCGGGGTGTGGAACCGGATGGACTATCGGCCGCTGGAAGGGTTCGTCTACGCCATCACGCCGTTCAACTTCACCGCGATCGCCGGGAACCTGCCGACCGCGCCCGCGCTGATGGGCAACACGGTGGTGTGGAAGCCCTCGCCGACGCAGACGCTGGCGGCGTTCCACACGATGCGGCTGCTGGAGGCGGCGGGCCTGCCGCCCGGCGTGATCAACATGGTCACCGGAAACGGCGTGCAACTCTCGGAGGTGGCGCTGGCCGATCCGCGGCTGGCGGGAATCCACTTCACCGGTTCCACCAAGACATTTCGGTATCTGTGGCAGCAGGTGGGCGCGAATGTCGACCGCTACCACGGCTATCCGCGCCTGGTGGGGGAGACGGGTGGCAAGGACTTCATCGTCGCGCACTCCTCGGCCGACCCGGACGCGCTGCGCACCGCCCTCATTCGCGGAGCGTTCGAGTATCAGGGCCAGAAGTGCTCGGCGGCATCGCGCGCCTACATCGCGCGGTCGGTCTGGCGCGCGATGGGCGACGAATTCCTGCACGAGACCGGCGAGCTGAGCTACGGCGACGTCACGGATCTGTCGAATTTCGGTGGGGCGTTGATCGATCGGCGAGCCTACGACAAGAACGTGACGGCCATCCGCCGCGCCGCGGAAGCGGGCGTCGCCATCCCGGTCGGCGGAACCTACGACGACAGCGAAGGCTGGTTCGTCCGGCCCACCGTGTTCCTGGCGGACAACCCGCACGACGAATCGTTCGCCACCGAGTACTTCGGACCGATCCTGTCGGTGTACGTCTACGACGACACCGAACCCGGCGCCTACAGCGCGATACTGGCCGAAGTGGAGTCGGCGGCGCCCTACGCGCTCACCGGCGCGGTGTTCGCGCAGGACCGGTACGCGATCGAAGAGGCCGACGCCGCGCTGCGCTTCGCGGCGGGCAACTTCTACGTCAACGACAAGCCCACCGGCGCGGTGGTGGGTCAGCAGCCGTTCGGCGGGGCGCGCGCCTCCGGCACCGACGACAAGGCGGGCTCGCCGTTGAACCTGCTGCGCTGGGTCGCGCCACGGACGATCAAGGAGACGTTCGTGCCCGCCGTGGATTACCGCTATCCGCACATGGGAAGCTGACGCGCGGTCACACCAGCGGCTTCCCCTGCCGCAGCCGCCTGCGCAGGTCGTAGTGGTAGGCGTTGAGCGGGAACATCCGTGCGGATTTCGGCAGTCGCCGGTGCACGGCCCCGATGGCCCGCAGCAGCCGGTCCAGGCGGCGCTGGTCGCGGTGGGTCCAGGTCATGCCCATCTCGTCGCGCAGGTGCTGCGGGAGCAGGCCGGTGACGATGAAGCGTTGCAGCCCGGCGAAGACCACCTGCACCGGTCGCGGCATCATCTTCAGGTCGATCAGGCCGTCGAAGTAGTCCCGCAGCTCGGGCTCGATGCCGTGTTTCTTCAAGTTCTCGTCCCAGTACCGCTGGAATGCCGCGCGATTCACCGGCCACATCTCCGGCCGCATCTGCAACGTGGTGCCCAGGCGCGCGGCGTAGTCGTAGAAGGCGTCGGCGGTGGCATCGTCCATGGGGCCGTGCATCCGGGTGTAGAGGTCATCGATGCCCCAGTACAGGCAGGCCGCGACCCACAGCTGCAGGTTCGGATCGAATGCGTTGTACTTCACCGGGCTCGCCGCGGTGGAGCGCACCGACCGGTGCGACACGTTGACGGCCTCGCGGTACGCCTCGCGCTCGGCATCCGACCCGAGCAGCGCGACGGCGATATAGGTGAGTGTGGTGCGCAGCCGCTTGATCGGATGCAGCGTGACCTTGCCGCTGTCGACGGTGCTCTCCAGGACGCCGCGGCCGACCGGGCGCAAACTCAGCTGCATGATGACATTGGCCGCGCCGCCGAGAAAGGCGGCGATGCCGTCCACATACTCTTCGACCGTCTCCGGCGTGAGGACTCGGCTGGGATCGGGCTCGTGCTCGGCGGTGCGCAGCGGCGCGGTCATCGTCGACCTCGTCTTTCGTGTCGGCCCGATCCAGGAAGCATCGGTCGATGAGAAGATTATGCCCCAACTTTCTCATCGACTCGCGGCTGGTGTCAATCATGCGGGAAGGCGGTGACGGTGTGCGATGCTGAAAGTGTCATCGTTTCGGTCTCGCGGATAGGGTTGAGGTATGGCCAGGTTGACCAGGCTGCTGCCGCTGGTGCGCAGCGCTGCCCCCGAGGATCGCAACCAGGCGCGAGTGCTGGACGCGGCGCTGCTGGCGTTCCTCGACTTCGGTATCAAGCGGACCAGCATGGTCGAAGTCGCGCGCCGCGGCGGACTGTCGCTGGCCACGCTCTATCGTCGCTTCGCGAGCAAAACCGATCTGATCAGGGCCGTCGGGCTGCGGCAGACGCGCGATTTCATCGAGGAGGTCGACGCCGCGCTCCAGCGCCAGGTGGACCGGAACGCGAGCGCGGAAGATCAGATCGTCGAACTGTTCGCCGCGTTCATCAACGGCCTGCGCGGAAATCAGCTGATCCACCGGCTGCTGGCCACCGAACCCGAACTCGTGCTGCCCTACCTGACCACCCAGGGCGCTCCGGTCATCGAACTCGGGCGGGATTACCTGGCCGAATTCATCACCCGCTTGCAGCGCGAAGGCAAGCTGCCGGAATACGATCCGGAGCCGTTGGCTGAGATGATCGCCCGTACCGCGCTGTCACTGGCGCTGACGCCGCAGACTGTCATCCCGCTCGGTGACGACGCGTCGATCCGGCAGTTCGCGCGCGACCACGTGGTGGTGTCGTTCCGGGTGCGCTGACCGGCTCAGCGGTGCAGCGGAACCCCGGTGATCATCGCCCAGAGCGCGGCCGTCACGTCCGCGGTCTGCTCGGCCGAGGTACCGCGAGTGTGCGCGGTCACCGCGAAACCGGGGCCGTAGGAGGCCGAGGCGACCTCCGGCTCGCCGAGATCCGACCAGCCCCATTTGGTGCCGAGCACGAACGGCCATCGTGCGGTGCCCCAGTCCTGTTCGGTGCCGTCTTGGGCCGTCGATCCCGCCGCCGCCATCCATTCGAAGATCGGTGATCCGGGATCGGTGCGCAGTTTCGTGGCCAGGAAGTCGGAGACGTCGGCGGCGCTGGTCGTCCCCGCGCCCCAATTGGGTCCGGGCGTCGTCTCGGCGAGCCCGTATTCGGCGGCGACGGCGGCGATGGCCTGGGGATACTTGGCCTCCATCACGCTCGCCGCGCCGTCATCTGAATAGCGGATCATTTGCTCGCCTAGGAAGCGATCCTCGGCCGAGCCGTCGCCGTGGCGCAGGGCGTAGTCGGCCAAGAAGAGTTTGGACAGCGACAGGCTGGAGCGCGACTCGTGTTCGTTCGCCGTGCCCCAGCCGATGCCCACCGAGGTGCGCACGGAAATCGCTGTGCGCGGCGGTACCGCGACCACCTCGGTCTCCGCGGTCTCGTCGGCGCAGGCTACCGGGGCGGACAGCGCTAGGAGCGCGCCGGCGACGAGCGCGGTCGCGGTCAATCGGTAGCCCATCTTCTCCTCCTGGCTCGCGGCATCGGACCGCCGATCGGGGACAACGCGATCGGGACGTACGCATTGCGATTGCCCAGAAGTAGCTACACGAAACGGAGTTCGCCGTCAGACCAGGCGCAGGCCGAGCCGACGCCGGACGCGCATATCGAGGAGATAGGCGTTCAGGGGAAACAGGCGGATCGGTCGCGGGAGCCGGGATTGCGTGGCCCCGACCGCGCGCAAGATGTGGGCGAGTGCGCGCTCGTCGCGGTCGGTCCAGGTCATGCCCATCTCGGCGCGCAGCCGCTCGGGCAGCAGGCCGGTCACGAAGAAGCGATGCAGGCGGCCGAACGCCAGCTGCGCGGGCCGGGGCAGCATGCGCAGGTCGACGAGGTCGTCGAAATAGGCGCGGATGACCGGGTCGATGCTGGTCTTCGCGAGATTCGTGGCCCAGTACTCCGCGAAGGCGCGCCGGTCGGCCGGCCACATCGATTCGGGCATCTGAAGGGTGGTGCCGAGCCGGGCGGCCAGATGGTAGAACGCGTCGGCCGTCGCCTCGTCCATCGGGCCGTGCATGCGCTCGTACAGATCCTGCGCTCCCCAATGCAGGCAGGCCGCGACCCAGAGTTGCAGCGCGGGGTCGAAGGCGTTGTAGCGCACCGGGCTCGAGGCGGTCGAGTGGACCGGGCGGTGTGAGACGTCCACCGCCTCGCGATAGGCGGTGCGTTCCTCGTCGGTGCCGAGCATCGCCACCGAGAGGTAGGTCAGGGTGGTGCGCAGCCGTTTGATCGGATGCAACATCACGTTGCCGCTGTGCACGGTGCTCTCCAGCACGCCGTAGCCGACCGGCGGAGTGCTCAGCTGCATGATGACGTTCGCGACGCCGCCGAACAAGCCGGCTACGCCGTCGATGTATCGCCCGACGTCGAAGGAATCCGCCGATTCGGGGGAACGCGTGGCGGGAAGTGGCCTGGTCATCGTCGACCTCGCAGTGCTGAGAAAGCTATGCAATAACGTTCTCACCACGTCAGTGGGAGTGTCAACCGTCACAGCCCGCACCGGTCGCCACGCGCCGTGGTGGACCCGGCGAAGTAGCGTGGGCGGATGTCGTTCGGTCCGCCGCTGCTGCTCAGTTCGCTGAACCCGCTCGCCGTCGCAGGCGGAGCGGACATCCCCGACGCCGTCACCATCGACGGAACCACCCTGTCCCGCAGTGACCTGCTGGGCGCGGCTACTTCGGTGGCCGAACGCGTCGCGCGCGCCGAGCGGGTGGCGGTGCTGGCAGGCCCCACGGTGGAGACCGTGCTCGCGGTGGTCGGCTGCCTCATCGCGGGTGTCACCGTGGTGCCCGTGCCACCGGACTCCGGAACCGCGGAGCGCGCGCACATCCTGGCCGATTCGGGTGCTCAGGCGTGGCTGGGGAAAGCGCCGCAGGACGCGGAACTGCCCGTGGTGCCGGTTCGGCGGCACGCCAGGTCATGGCACACCTATTCCGAACCCGACCCGGCCGCTACGGCATTCGTGCTGTACACCTCGGGAACCACCGGGTTGCCCAAAGGCGTGATGCTCAGCAGGGGCGCGATCGCCGCCGGTCTGGACGCCCTCGCCGACGCGTGGGCCTGGACCGCGAGCGACACGCTGGTGCACGGGCTTCCGCTGTTCCACGTGCACGGGCTGATTCTCGGCCTGCTCGGCCCGCTGCGCGTGGGCAGTCCGCTGATCCACACCGGCAAGCCGACGCCGCAGGCGTACGCGGAGGCCGGAGGTTCGCTGTACTTCGGCGTGCCGACCGTGTGGTCGCGGGTGGTCGAGGACCCCGACTCGGCGAAGCGATTGTCCGGCGCCCGGCTGCTGGTCTCCGGTAGTGCGCCACTGCCCGTGCCGGTGTTCGAGCGACTGCGCGAGCTGACCGGGCACGCGCCGGTCGAACGCTACGGCATGAGCGAGACCATGATCACGCTGTCCACCCGGGCCGACGGCGAGCGCAGGCCGGGCTGGGTCGGTACGCCGGTGCGCGGCGTGCGCACCCGGCTGCGGGACGAGTCCGGCTCCTCGGTTCCGCACGACGGCGAGAGCATCGGCGGCCTCCAGGTCTCCGGGCCCATGCTCTTCGACGGTTATCTGAACCGACCGGAGGCGACCGCGCAGAGCTGGACCGAGGACGGATGGTTCCGGACCGGCGACGTCGCCGCGATCGACGCGGAAGGTTTCCACCGCATCGTCGGCCGGGAATCGGTGGACCTCATCAAATCCGGTGGCTACCGGGTCGGCGCCGGGGAGGTCGAGACGGTGCTGCTCGGCCATCCGGCGGTCGCGGAGGCCGCGGTGGTCGGCCTGCCCGACGACGACCTCGGTCAGCGCATCACCGCCTTCGTCGTGCTGCGCGATGCCGCGACCGAACGCGAACTGATCGACCATGTCGCCGGTGAACTCTCGGTGCACAAGCGTCCGCGCGAGATCCGCGTGGTCGACGCACTGCCGCGCAACGCGATGGGCAAGGTGCAGAAGAACAAGCTGGGTTGACCTCGAGTCCGGTAGAGGTTCTACGGTCGGCCCATGACTTCGACCCTGACCCCCGAACAGATCGACTACCTGCACACCCAGCGCTTGGGCCGGCTGGCCACCGTCCGGCCCGACGGCACACCCCAGAACAATCCCGTCGGCTTCCGCTACAACGCCGACCTGGGCACCATCGACATCGCGGGCTGGAACATGGGCGCCTCGTGGAAATTCCGCAACCTCGCCACCAACGACCACGTCGCATTCGTCGTCGACGACGTCGCGTCGGTCCAGCCGTGGCGGGTGCGCTGCCTCGAAATCCGCGGCACCGCCGAAGCGCTCACCGACGTCGACCCGTACATCTCCGGGGTCTCCCGCGAGATGATTCGCATCCATCCCCGACGCGTCATCGCATTCGGGCTCTCGGGCGAGTCTCCCGACCTCGCCTGATCCGGCCGAGGCTGCACGAGTGGCACATGGTTGCGCCACTCGTGGCAGTTCTAGTCGTTGGCGTGGAGGTCGGCGTTGAGTTCGATGCCGGTGCCCTTGCGGGGGACTACCTCGACGGCGCCGGTGGTGGAGTTGCGGCGGAACAGCAGGTTGTCGCGGCCGGCCAGGTCGGCCGCCTTGACGAGGGTGCCGTCGGGGGTGCTGACCTTGGTGCCCGCGGTCAGATAGAGGCCCGCCTCGACCACGCAGTCGTTGCCGAGCGGGATACCGAGGCCGGAGTTCGCGCCGAGCAGCGAGCGCTCGCCGATGGAGATGACCGTGGTGCCACCGCCGGAGAGCGTGCCCATGGTGGACGCGCCGCCGCCGATGTCGGAGCCGTCGCCGACCACGACGCCCGCGGAGATGCGGCCCTCGATCATCGACGCGCCGAGGGTGCCCGCGTTGAAGTTCACGAAGCCTTCGTGCATGACGGTGGTGCCGGAGGCCAGGTGCGCGCCGAGGCGGACGCGGTCGGCGTCGCCGATGCGGACGCCGGAGGGCAGCACGTAGTCGACCATGCGCGGGAACTTGTCCACGCTGTACACGGTGACCGGACCGCGGGCGCGCAGCTTGGCGCGGGTGGCCTCGAAGCCCTCCACCGCGGCGGGGCCGTGGTTGGTCCACACCACGTTGGTCAGCAGGCCGAACTGGCCGTCCAGACTCACCTCGTGCGGCTTGACCAAGCGGTGCGAGAGCAGGTGCAAGCGCAGGTAGACGTCGTGCGCGTCGACCGGGGCGGCGGACAGGTCGGCGATCGTGCTGCGCACCGCGATCACGTCGACCCCGCGCGCGTCGTCGAAGCCGAGCAGCGCCGCGTACTCCGCGGGCGCCTCGTCCAGCCGCTTGGTGCCGGTCTCGGCGAACTCGCCCAGCTGCGGGGCCGGGTACCACGTGTCCAGTACGGTCCCGTCCGCGGTCACATTGGCGATACCGACTGCTGCTGCTCCCTGGATGCTCACGGCCTAGAGGTTACCGACCCGCGCCGGACAACGGTGCGGCTGCTCCGGCGACCGCCATTCCCGCCGCGACCGCTCCCGGAAGAGACGGCCGCGACCCGAGGCGGCGTGCGGGCCGTGGCGGATGGGCGGGTCGTAGGGTGAAGCGCGTGACCATCGACCTGCATGCCGACCCGATCGCACTGACCGCCGCACTCGTCGACATCCCGAGCGTCTCGCGCGACGAGGCGGCCATCACCGACGTGGTGGAGCGGGCGTTGCGTGAGCAGACGACGGGGTTCGAGATCCTCCGGCACGGAAACGTGGTGCTGGCCCGCACCCAGCGCGGACTGCCCACCCGGGTGATCCTGGCCGGGCACCTGGACACCGTGCCGATCGCCGACAACGTGCCCGGGCGGTTCGAGGTGAGCCCGGTGGGTGAGCGGGTCCTCTACGGCTGCGGCTCGGTGGACATGAAGTCGGGCGACGCGGTCTTTCTGCACCTCGCCGCGACCGTCGCCGACCTGGTGCACGACCTGACCCTGATCTTCTACGACGGGGAGGAGATCGCCGCCGAGTTCAACGGGCTCGGGCACATCGAGCGCGATCTGCCCGACTGGCTCACCGGCGACCTCGCCGTCCTCGGCGAACCGTCCGGCGGCTGGATCGAGGCCGGTTGCCAGGGCGCGCTGCGCGCTCGGCTGCGCACCTCCGGCGTGCGCGCGCACGCGGCGCGGGCGTGGCTGGGCGACAACGCGATTCACCGGCTGGCCCCGATACTGCAGCGGCTGGCCGACTATCGCGCGCGGGAAGTGGACATCGACGGCTGCGTCTATCGCGAGGGCCTGTCCGCCGTGCAGGTCGAGGCCGGAGTGGCGGGCAATGTCGTGCCGGACGCCGCCGAGCTGGAGGTCAACTTCCGTTTCGCTCCCGACCGTACGATCGACCAAGCCGTCGAGCACGTGCGCGAGGTCTTCGCCGGACTCGAGCTGTCCTTCGAGGTGATCGACGCGGCTCCGGGCGCGCTGCCCGGCCTGACGGCGCCGGCGGCCAAGGACCTGATCGACTCGGTGCAGCGCCACGGCGGCGGCGGTGTCCGCGCGAAGTACGGCTGGACCGACGTCTCGCGTTTCGCGGCCCGCGGCATCCCCGCGGTCAACTTCGGTCCCGGCGATCCCAACCTCGCGCACAAGCGCGACGAGCACGTCCCCGTCGACCAGATCACCGCCGTCACCGCCATGTTGCGCAGCTACCTGAGCAGCGCACCGGACTGAACGCTGCGCGCGGGTCGTTCGCTGAAATCGGGTTTTCGGACCTGTCGTGTCGCTGTCCGCAGAGATCTACGGTGGAGATATGACCGCCTTGGAGTATCGGCATCTGCTGGTCGTGCGGGACGGCGACACGGTGCGCATCACCATGAACCGGCCGGAGCGGCGCAACGCGCTGTCGGGTGAGCATCTGGCCGAACTGCTCGCCTCGTTCCGGGCCGCAGGGGAGACCGACGCCACCGGGATAGTGCTCGGGGCGCGCGGCCCGGTGTTCTGCGCGGGCCACGATTTCGCCGACGTCGCCGCGCGCGACTTGCTCGGCGTGCGGGAACTGCTCACGCTCTGCACCGAGCTCATGTCGACCATCCAGTCGGTGCCGCAGGTGGTGATCGCCCGGGTGCACGGTCTGGCCACGGCCGCGGGCTGCCAGCTGGTGGCCTCCTGCGATCTGGCCGTCGCCGCCGAATCCGCCGGTTTCGCGCTCCCCGGCGGCAAGGGTGGCTGGTTCTGCCACACCCCGGCGGTGCCGGTGGCCCGCGCCGTCGGACGTAAACGCCTGATGGAAATGGCCCTCACCGGCGACCCGATCGAGGCCCGCACCGCCGAACAGTGGGGCCTGATCAACCGAGCGGTGCCGGACGCCGAGCTGGACACTGCCGTGGCTGCGTTGCAAGCCCGCGCCACCCGGGGCAGCCGGGCCAGCAAGGCACTCGGCAAACGCACTCTCTACAGCCAGCTCGACCGTCCCGAAGCAGACGCCTACGCCCTCGCCCTGGAAGTCATGGCCGCCGCCGCTCAACTTCCCGGCGCCCGTGAGGGAATGGCGGCCTTCCTGGCGAAGCGCCCGCCCGCCTGGCCCGATTAGCGCAGGGAGGCCCTTTCCCCGGGGGCGGAATCGCGGGCGCCGCCGTCATCATGTAGCCACCGAGGCCGGACGGAGAGTGACTCGGGCGAGGCGGGGCGGCGACGGTTCATGGAGTGGCCGACTCCTCCGGGGTCGCGTCCGCGTCGAACGCCGCGATCGTCATTGCCCGACCCGGCGTGATCCGTACCGTGACGTGCGCGCCGAGCGCCGAGATCGCGGCCGCGTCTCGGCCGGCCTTCGCCCGGCTGAACGCCGGACGACTTCTCCCGTCCAGCCCCTGGGTCCGCCTTGCCGGGCGGTAGCGTGGAACGCATGTCCACCGACGCCGCGGACCGTGAGGTCGCTCCCAAACCCAAGTCGACACCGAAATTCCGCGGCCCGATCATGTTTCGCCGCGAGCGGGCCGACGGCGTGGGCACCGCCGACCGGCACCTGCTGGACAAGCGTGGCGACACGGACTGGGTACATACCGATCCATGGCGCGTGCTGCGCATTCAAGCCGAGTTCGTCGAGGGCTTCGGCGCGCTCGCCGAGGTGCCGCGGGCGGTGACCGTCTTCGGTTCCGCGCGCACGTCCGCAGACCACCCGGAATACCAGGCCGGGCGGGCCATCGGCGCCGCGCTGGCGCGGGCCGGTTTCGCGGTGATCACCGGCGGCGGCCCGGGCGCGATGGAGGCGGCGAACCGGGGCGCCTGCGAGGCGGGCGGCTACTCGATCGGCCTCGGCATCGAGCTGCCGTTCGAGCAGAGCCTCAACGACTGGGTCGACCTGGGCATCAATTTCCGGTACTTCTTCGTCCGCAAGACGATGTTCGTGAAGTACTCGCAGGCGTTCATCTGCCTGCCCGGCGGTTTCGGCACGCTCGACGAGTTGTTCGAGGCGCTGACGCTGGTGCAGACGCACAAGATCACCCGGTTTCCCATCATCCTGTTCGGCACCAGGTACTGGGCGGGGCTGGTCGATTGGCTGCGCGATTCGCTCGGCGGTTCGGGCAAGATCTCTCCCGGCGACCTCGGTCTGCTGCACGTGACCGACAGCGTCGAGGAGGTCGTGCACATCATCCAGGCCGCCGCGGAGGCGGGTGGCGCCGAGGACGCGATCGGGACGGAGGATCAGTGGTGAGCGATCGGGCTTTCGCCGTCTGTGTCTACTGCTCGGCGAGCACCACCGACCAGGACTACCTCACGCTGGCCGCCCGGGTGGGCACCGAGATCGCCCGGCACGGTTGGCAACTGGTGTCCGGCGGCGGGCACGTCTCGATGATGGGCGCGGTCGCCACCGCGGCGCGCGCGGGCGGCGCGAACACCATCGGCGTGATCCCGAAACACCTGGTGCACCGGGAGGTCGCCGACGTCGACGCCGACGAGCTGGTGGTCACCGACACCATGCGCCAGCGCAAGCAGGTGATGGAGGACCGCGCCGACGCCTTCCTCACCCTGCCCGGCGGCATCGGCACGCTGGAGGAGTTCTTCGAGGCCTGGACCGGCGGGTATCTGGGACAGCACGAGAAGCCCGTTGTTGTGCTGGATCCCAATGGCTTCTTCCGCGGGTTGTTCTCCTGGCTGGACGAGTTGTACGAGCGGAAGTTCGTGCCCCAGACGGCATTGGACCGGATTACCGTGGTGACCGATCTCCCGTCCGCGTTCGCGGCACTGGAGGCGGCGGCGCGGACCCAGTGAGGAGAGCTGAAGACGTGAGCACCGACACCCGCTCGACGGTGAGTTTGTTCGACCTCGCCCGCAATCTTCCGGGAATGGCCCTCGACGCGCCGGGCATGCTCCGCAACGCGCTGAGCATGCTGGTGACGGCGGATTCCAAGTCCTCGGTGGGGCTGTATTTCCAGCGCAATGCCCACCGGCATCCGGATCGATTGTTCCTGCGGTTCGAGGGGGCGACCTTCACCTACGGTCAGGCCAACGCACAGGTGAACCGATATGCCAGCGTGCTCGCGGACCGGGGGGTGCGGCGGGGCGACGTGGTCGGCGTGCTGATGACCAACCGGCCGGAGACACTGTTCGTCGCGCTGGCCACGGTCAAGCTCGGTGCCACCGTGGGGTTGCTCAACCACCATCAGCGCGACAACGTGCTGGCGCACAGCTTCGGCCTGCTCGACAGCGTGCTGAACGTGGTGGGCGCGGAATGCGCCGACGCGATCGACTCGCTGCCCGAGCCGCCCGCCGACATCCTCGCCGCCGACGAACTCCACGAGGCGGCCCGCGACGCCGACGACGCCGATCCACCGAGCTGTGCGGAGATCACCGCGCGGGAACGGGCGTTCCTCATCTTCACCTCCGGCACCACCGGACTGCCGAAGGCCAGCGTGATGACCCATCTGCGCTGGACCAAGAGCATGGCGGGACTGGGCGGACTGGGAATTCGCCTGCGCGGCAACGACACGCTGTACTGCTGCCTGCCGCTCTACCACAACAACGCGCTCACCGTCGCGTTGTCCGCGGTGCTGGCTTCGGGCGGCACACTCGCGCTCGGCCGTGGTTTCTCCGCGTCCCGGTTCTGGGACGAGGTCATCCGCGAGCAGGCCACGGCGTTCATCTACATCGGCGAGCTGTGCCGCTACCTGGTCAACCAGCCCGCCAAGCCGACCGATCGGCAGCACTTGGTCCGGCTCGCGGTCGGCAACGGGCTGCGTCCGGAACTGTGGGACGAGTTCAAATCCCGGTTCGGCATCGAGCGGATCGTGGAGTTCTACGGCGCGAGCGAGGCGAACATCGCGTTCGTCAACGCCTTCGGCGTGGATCGCACGGCCGGTTTCGGCCCGCTGCCGTACGCCGTCGTGGCGTACGACGAGGAGACCGGAAAAGCGAAGCGCGACAACAAGGGCCGTTTGCGCCGGGTCGGCACGGGCGAGGTCGGGCTGCTGCTGGCCAAGGTGACCGACCGCTCGCCGTTCGACGGTTACACCGACAAGGACGCCACCGAGGCCAAGCTGGTGCGCGACGGCTTCCAGTCCGGGGACGTCTGGTTCGACACCGGCGACCTGGTCCGGGAGCAGGGCTGGCATCACATCGCGTTCGTCGACCGGCTCGGCGACACGTTCCGCTGGAAGGGCGAGAACGTGGCGACCACCGAGGTGGAGGGCGCGCTGAGCAAGGCGGAGCCGATCGCCCAAGCGGTGGTCTACGGCGTGGACATCCCCGGGACGGACGGCAAGGCGGGCATGGCCGCGGTCACGCTGCGTCCCGGTGCGGAATTCGACGGGGCGGCGGTGGCGAAGCTGGTCTACCAGCAATTGCCGGGGTATGCGGTGCCCTTGTTCATTCGTATCGTCCACGAACTGGAGCAGACCTCCACGTTCAAAAGCCGCAAGGTCGAACTGCGCAAGCAGGGGTACACCCCGGACCCCGACAGCACCCTGTACGTCCTCGCGGGCCGCACCGAGGGCTATGTCCCCGCCTACGACGACTACGCCGCCGAGGTAGCGGCGGGACGGGCGCCCAAGAGCTGACGGGCAAGATCAGCACGGCCTGAAGACCCGGAGTGACGGACTGGCTACAGTCGTTGACATGTTCAGCTCGACCGCGGCGCCGCTTCCCACGCTGTGCGGCAGGCCGGTGGCGACGGATCGAGCGCTGGTGATGGCGATCGTGAATCGCACGCCGGACTCGTTCTACGACCGCGGCGCCACGTTCACCGACGCGGCGGCGATGGAGGCCGTGGCGCGCGCGGTGGACGAGGGCGCCGACCTCGTCGACATCGGCGGGGTGAAAGCCGGGCCGGGCGATTCGGTGGACGCGGCCGAGGAGACGCGCCGGGTGGTGCCGTTCGTCGCGGCCATCCGCGCGAAGTACCCGCGGCTACTGATCAGCGTCGACACCTGGCGGTCCGAGGTGGCGCTGGCGGCGGTGGGCGAGGGGGCGGATCTGATCAACGACACCTGGGCCGGCGCCGATCCCGATCTCGTTCCGGTGGCCGCCGCGCACGGCGCCGGTGTGGTGTGTAGCCACACCGGTGGCGCGGTGCCGCGCACCCGGCCGCATCGGGTCCGCTACGCCGACGTGGTGGGTGAGGTCACCGAAACCGTGGTGCGGGCCGCGGAGAACGCGCTCGCGGCCGGGGTGCGCCGGGATTCGATTCTGATCGATCCGACGCACGATTTCGGCAAGAACACCTATCACGGGCTCGAACTGTTGCGCCGAGTCGACGTTCTTGTAAAAACCGGATGGCCAGTCTTGATGGCGCTGAGCAACAAGGATTTCATCGGGGAGACTTTAGGTGTCGGTCTTTCCGAACGGCTGGAGGGCACATTGGCGGCAACAGCATGGTCGGCGGCGGCCGGCGCCCGAGTCTTCCGTGTCCACGAAGTCGCCGCGACCCGGCGGGTCGTGGACATGATCGCCGCGATCCAGGGCATCCGGCCCCCCGCACGAACCTTGCGAGGTCTGGCATGACATTTCAACACCGTGAGCCCGCCTGGGCGACGACCCATACCTGGGACACCCCGAACTGGCGAGTGGACGAACTCGTCCGCGCCAAAGCCGGGCGCACCGTGTCGGTGGTGCTGCCCGCGCTGAACGAAGAACGGACCGTGGCCGACGTGGTGGCCAGCATCCGGCCGCTGCTCGGCAGGCTGGTCGACGAGCTGATCGTGCTGGACTCCGGGTCGACCGACGCCACCGCGGAGCGCGCCCGTGCGGCGGGCGCCGAGGTGATCAGCCGCGAGCAGGCGGTGCCGGAGCTCGAGCCGGTCCCGGGCAAGGGCGAGGTGCTGTGGCGCTCCCTGGCGGTGACCAGCGGTGATCTCATCGCTTTCGTCGACTCCGACCTGATCGACCCGGATCCCGCCTTCGTCCCGAAGTTGCTCGGTCCGTTGCTCACGGTCGACGACATGCATCTGGCCAAGGCCTATTACCGCAGGCCGCTGCGGCAAGGCGGCGCGGTGGACGCGGCCGGCGGTGGCCGTGTCACCGAACTGGTAGCCCGGCCGCTGCTGGCCGCCCTGCGACCGGAACTCTCCCAGGTTCTGCAGCCGCTCGGCGGTGAATACGCGGGCACCCGCGAACTGCTCACCTCGGTGCCGTTCGCGCCGGGCTACGGCGTCGAGATCGGGCTGCTGCTGGACACCTACGACCGGCTCGGCATGTCCGCGATCGGCCAGGTCAATTTGGGTGTGCGCACGCACCGCAACCGGCCGCTGGCCGACCTGGGGGTGATGAGCCGCCAGATTCTCGGCACCGTGCTCGGGCGCAGCGGCATCCAGGACTCGGGTGCGGCGCTGACCCAGTTCCCGCTGATCGGCGACGAGTTCACGGCGCACCGCACCGAGGTCTCCCTGGTGGACCGCCCGCCGATGAACACCCTGCGGCCCGCGTGGGCGGCGGCCTGAACCGCTCCACCACCGTGGCGGCGCCGGGATGCGGTCAGGCCCCTTCGGCGTGTGGGTCCCGCATGTATCCCGCCTCGATCAGGGTGCGGAAGGCCGCGAGTTTGTAGACGCACTCGGCCGGTTCACAGATCCGGTGGCGTTGCATGAGTTCGTGCGCCTCCGCCACGGTCAACGGCTCGACGGGCATCTGCTGCGGCCTGCCGATCGGGCAGGTCGGTAGCAGGCGCGCGGGCAGTTGTTCCGCGATCACATGCTGGGCGACGCCGACCCGGCGCCGCCGGTTCGCCGGTCCGTACATCAGTCCGATGGTGGCGACCAGGCCGGCGGCGCCGGCGAGCGAGCAGAGGACGGCGATCTGGGTGGCGGTCACGGCGCTTTCTCCTCTCGGTGGGGCGGGCCGGGCAGAGCGTGGCGGGGCCGAAGCGCTAACGCACCGTCACCTACTCGTAGTTAACTTTTAGCAAATTAAGTGTGAGCCGAGGCGGCGCGCCGTGCAAGAGGGAAAGTAGGACGCGCAACCGACGTGGTGTGCGGCTTTATGGTCGGGTATGCCCGCTGGCCAGTTGTCCAACCGCCCTGGAGACAACTTTGAGCAATCAGCGGTGGATGGGCCCGTCGATGCGGTCCAGCGGCAGAGCGGAGGCCCCACCACGTTCGGCCAGGATCTGGGCGGCGATCGAGACGGCCGTCTCGTCCGGTGTTCGCGCGCCGAGGTCGAGCCCGACCGGACTGCGCAGCCGGCCGAGCTGGTCATCGGTGACGCCCGCGGCCCGCAGGCGCTCGACGCGCTCGGCGTGCGTGCGGCGGGATCCGAGTGCGCCGACGAAGCCGATGCGCGGGCACGACAGCGCCGTCACCAGCATCGGGACATCGAATTTGGCGTCGTGGGTGAGCACGCAGACGACGGTGCGCTGGTCGATCCGCCCCGCCTCCTGTTCCTCGCCCAGATACCGGTGCGGCCAATCCACGACGACCTCGTGGGCGGCGGGAAACCTGGCGGCGGTGGCGAAGGTCTCGCGGGCGTCCACCACCGTCACGCGGTAGCCGAGTTGACGGCCGGTGCGGCTGAGCGCGCGCACGAAGTCGTTGGCGCCCGCCAGGATCATCCGCGCCGGAGCCGCGAAGACCTGGACGAACGTCCGGGGCCGTGGTGCGCCGTGTGCCGCGCACTCGTCGGCGCCCACCACCCCGCAGCGGCCCGCGGCCAGCAGCGCCCGCGCGTCGCGGTCGACGTCGTGCCACGGTTCGGTATCGGCGGCCGTCAGCAGCTTCCATTCCGGTGCGGCGTCCATGGTGGTCGCCACGGCGACGGGGGAGCCGTTCTCGATCCGCTGTCGTAACGCGGTGAGCAGCGGGAGCCGTTCGGGTGCCACGCGCTCGACGAACACCTCGATCTCGCCGCCGCAGCTCAAGCCCACCGCCGGTCCGTCGGAGTCGGCATAGCCGAACCGGTCGGTCACCGCATGGCCGCTGGTCAGGACCTCCTGCGCCGACGCGAGGACGGCGGCCTCGACGCAGCCACCGGACAGCGAGCCGTGTACGTCGCCGGAGCCGGTGACGATCATCGCCGCTCCGAGTTCGCGAGGCCCGGCGCCGGTCGTGTCCACCACACGGGCCAGCGCGACCGGCCCGAGCGGCAGCAGGGTGAGCAAGTGCCCGAGTATCGCGCGCACCGGAATCCGGTCCTTTCGGCGAGCGGGTCCAGCGCATCGGGCCCGAGACAGCCGGCGAATATCCGCCGTACCGTAAGCCTAGTTACCGGAGACCTATCCGTCGCGGCGACGACGATGCGGTAGCAGCACGTGGTCCGCGCGTGCTTCGGGGCGGTCCTGGTCCTGATCCGCGGCCCCGTTCCGGGAATCGTCGTCGGGGCGGGGTCGCTCTTGTTCCGTGCGCTCGGTGTCGGGCCGATCGGCTCGCGGTTCCTCGCCCGCGGGGCCGTCCGCTTCGGGCGAGGTGGCCGACTCGTTCGCCAGCCTGGCCTGAAGGTCGGCGACGGTCACGTGGGCCTTCGCCCCCGCGGGCCGCAGCAGGACACTGAGGATCAGGCCGAGCAGGCCCACCGCCAGGACGGCGCCGCCGATCAGCAGTAACGGATTCACGATTCCTCCTTGCCGGACACCTCAGGCGTCCGTTTCGCGGAGCTGTAGCTGGGACGGGACGGCGCCGGTCTCGAAATACGCCGTGAAGATCTCGGCCGCCTGCTCGGCGGTGAACAACTCGTCCGGATAGACCCGCGGCGTGGGCACGCAGGCCGGGACCGGCACGTCCAGCCGAGGCAGTCCGAGCCGCTGACCGGGTAAGCCCACGGTGAAGCGATGCGGCGTGCCCTCGACGGTGGTACGCACCTCGAGGGTGAGCGCGTCCGCCGAGCCGGTGCATTGCAGGTACTCCCGGCCGGGAGCGGAACTGATCGCCGGGTCGATATCCGCGGGCCGCATCGGCTCGGCGAGCCGGGTCATGTTCACCGAGTAGCGGTGGAAGCCGTCCAGTCTGTCCAGCGGGCGCAGAAAGCTGTCGATGGGCTCATCCGGGCGGAGGAAGACTCGCAACCGGTCGCTGTAGGTCACCCGGTGGGTGGTCACCGCCGGATCGCCCGTCCGGGCGGGGGCCGCGGCGCCGTGCCGCGGGCGCCGCAGCACGGAGAGGAGGGACACCGAACTCGCAGACATCGACTTTCGATCACGCATCAGAGTTCACCTATCACATGCGGTTATCGTCCAGCTATTCAATCATCTCTGTATGAATGCGCTCCGACGAGGGCCGGTGACGTGTGCCACACGAGAGAAGGGTGGCCGGCGTGATGCTCCTGAGTCGTTACGACCAGGTGATAGGTGGAATGGTTCGCGGCATGCTGGAGCGTCCGCTCGATGTCCACTGTCCGGATTTCCAGCCGTGGATGCGCTCAACCACGATGTCCACATATTTGCTGAATGTCGTTGGGCGCGTGGAGCCGACGCGAGGGTGATCACCACCGCCGGTAGGGCGGGTCCGACGCCGGTCTCCGGCAACGGAGGTCGAGCGAGGCAGGTGAGTCAGCGGCGCACACCCGTTGCGGGCGACCTGTTTTCGGGGTCGTGGCGGTAGACCGGAGTGAGCAGGTCGGCTTCCAGGGGTTCACCCGTGGCACGGTCGAAGCGACAGGCGATCAGCACCGAGAACAGGTGATTGCTCGCTCGTTCGTGCAGCGTGGCCAGCCGGGTGGCGAGCAACCGGATGGCGCCGAGCGAGCCGGGGGGATGCATGCCGTCGATCATCAATACACTGCCCCGCCCGTCGGGCCGGGGAAGCCTACCCAGGTAGGCGATGTCGTGCGGTTCCGGCCCGCCCGGCCGGTACACCCGCCGAGCCGCCCGGTCCTCGATCCCCCGGCGCGCGTCCCCCACTCTCGCCACCGCGCGGCGCAAACGCGGATCGGCGGCCACCAACTGGCGCAGGCTCGGGGACAGTTCCGGACCGCCCAACACGATCAGGCCGTCACGCCGCAGGTCGATCGGGCGGCCCGGTAGGAAATGCTCGACCGCTACGCTGAAGCCGAGTTCGCGCAGGAGCTCGGCGAGTCGCTGCGGTGCGGCGGGATCGGGCGCGCCGATCACGCGCCCGGCGCGCACCTCGGGGACGAGGACGGTGAGCGAACCGTGCCCGAAGAACAGCCCTTCCGGCGCGGGGCCCTGGGTACTCACCTGGTGGATGCGGGCCCGGGAAAGGCCCGCCGCCGCACCGATTCTGGCGAAGGTCCAGCCTTCGGCATGGAGCTCCCGGATCACGGCACGCCGAATCCTGGTCAGTTCGTTGATGGTCTGCTGGGCTGCCGCCACCCCGTCGGTGGCCGCTTTCAGTCGCTCGACCTTGTCCTCGATCGCGAACACGCGCGCCACGTCATCGGCCGACATGTGCGAAGTCTAGACAGCTGAACAGCGCTATGCGTCTAGTCTGCTTGACGAATCAGGTGGCGTCGGTGTCGATCGGCGGACGTTCGTTGCGCTCCAACGGCTTAGCCAACTTGGGCATCGGGTAGTCCGGCATCCCGCTGTTCGTGCTGTACAGGTCCTTCGGATCGGGCAGCGCGCTGTCGAAATCCTTGAACAGCGAATCGTCGCCGTTGAGAAGGTGTTTGGTCACCATCGCCCGCGGAGTCATACCGCGCAGTTCGTTCAGGTCGGCCAGCGGCTTGCGTAAATCGTCGAACTCCGGCCCGAGTTCCTGTCGCAACTGGGACGTGGCGCCGCTCGCGTAATCGCGCACCTGCCGCAGGCTGCGCGTGGTCCAGCGCACGGCACCGGGCAAGCGCTCCGGGCCGAGGATGACGAGGGCGGCGACGAGCAGGATGACCATCTCGCTCCAGCCGATGTTGCTGAACACGTAACCAGGCTACCCGGCGATCCGGCCGCCGGGTCAGTCGGATTCCAGCGTCACCGGCACGTCCACCTGCCTGCCGTCGCGGATCAACTGCACGTTCACCGTTTCGCCGATCTTGCGCGACTGCACCGCGACGACCAGTTCGTCCGGACCGGTGACCTCGCGATCGCCGACCTTCACGATCACGTCACCCTCCACGATCCCGGCCTTCGCCGCGGGACCGCCCGCCACGACGTCCGCCACCGCCGCACCGCTCATGACCTCGTTGGCCACCTGCTTGGTGCGCGCGCTCAAGCCGATCGTCGGGTGGTGCACGACGCCGTCGCGGATCAAGGTCTGGGCGACCTCGATCACCTTGTCCACCGGGATCGCGAAGCCGAGGCCGACCGAGCCGCCGGTCTCGCTGCGGATGGCGGTGTTGATGCCGATCACCCGGCCGTCCATGTCCACCAGCGCGCCGCCGGAGTTACCCGGGTTGATCGAGGCGTCGGTCTGCACGGCGTCGATCACGGCCTTCGTGTCGCTGCCCTCGCCCTCCAGCTTCACCGGGCGGTGCAGGGCGCTGACGATGCCGGAGGTCACCGTCTTGCTCAGGCCGAGCGGCGAACCGATGGCCAGCACATCGTCACCGACCTGGACGTTGCCGGATTTGCCGAGCTGGGCGACGGTGAGATTCTTCACATCGACCTTCAGCACGGCCAGGTCGGTCTTGGGGTCGCGGCCGACGATCTGGGCGGGCACCCGGGTGCCGTCGGAGAACTGCACCTGGATCGCGGACCGGTTGGACTTGTCCTGCGCGGCCATCGAGACGACGTGGTTGTTGGTGACCACGTAGCCGCCGCCGTCGATCACCACGCCGGAGCCGGTGGCGCCGTTGTCGCCGACGGTCACCCGGATGGAGACGACCGAGGGCAGCACGGCGTTGGCGACCTGGGCGATCATGCCGTGCGGGCGGGTGCCGTCACCGGTCTGTTCGAGGGTCACCTTCCGTGAGGTGAGCGTGGAGGCGGTCTCCGCGGTCAGCCGTCCGACCAGCCCACCGACCAGGCCGATGACGACCGCGACGAGCGCGAGCACGGCCAGCGCCTTGGGCGCGACCCGGGAACCGAACAGGACTTCGCGGGCGCTGAGCTTCTCGGCCTGCGGCAGCGTCTGCGGCTTGGGGGTGGGCACCGCGGGGGCGCCCAGGCGTGCGACCGCTTCGGGATCACGCCACGGATCGGCCGGTCCGGCCACGGCCGACGGGCCGTCGGCGGCGTCGGGGTCGCGCTGCAGGATCTCGGTGGAGCCTTCCGGGCGCCCGAACGCCTCGGCCAGCACCGCGTCGGGCGGACGGTTCTGCAGTTCGGGACCGGATTGCGGCGCCGAACCCGCCTTGCGCAGCGGCAGGGGGTCGGCGAACGAACCGGATAGGCCGGACGGCCTGCGGAAGGCACGTGCGGTGTGCGTGTCGACATGGGGCCGGTAGACCGGGCGCGGACCGAGAACGGGTGCGTCCGGCGGACGGAGATTCCCGCGGTCGGCCGCCGAATCCGAGGTGTCGGCCGATCCGGAATTCGTCGATTCGGTGGTCACTCGGGAAACTCTACTTGCGCCACCACGTGGTCCACCGGGTCGCGGTGAACGAATCGGCCAGAAAGCCGAAAACCGCCTCGTTGCGCCCGGACTGGCCGGAAGCCGACGAGGGCGTCCGGCCGCTGGACGCGCCGCCCGGCAGCTCCGCGAGCGGAATCCTGGTCAAGCTGTCGTGCAGGCCGGTCGGAATCGCGACCTGGCCCGCGTGCCGCAACGCGATGCGCGCCTGCTGCTGGGCATCGACCTCCGCCGCGCACTCGGGACACAGCGACAGGTGTTGAGCGGCACGCAGGTAGGCGTTCATCCGTAGCTCCCCGTCCACGTACGCCGCGACCGCCTCACTCGCCAGATGCTCGGTGGGGCGGAAACGGGGCGGACCGGACGTGCTGGAGTCGCCACTCATTCGGTGCTCACCCTTTCAACCGACATCGACCGAGGTTCGGGCGATGCCGGCGTCCGACGAATCACCCTATGTTCGCTTCAGCGGCGAACCGCTGCTCACTTCCATTATGCGCAAGGTAGTCGCGCAGGGCTTGACGTCCACGATGGATCCGACTGCGCACAGTGCCCAGTTTCACGCCGAGCGTAGCGCCGATCTCCTCGTAGGACAGCCCCTCGATGTCACACAGCACCACGGCCGCGCGGAACTCCGGCGCGAGCGAATCCAGGGCCGATTGCAGGTCGGGATCCAGCCGGGCGTCGTGATATGCCTGCTCCGGCCCCGGGCCCTCGGCGGGCACCCGGTCGTAGTCCTCGGGCAGCGCTTCCATCCTGATCCGGTTGCGGCGGCGCACCATGTCCAGGAACAGGTTGGTGGTGATGCGGTGTAGCCACCCCTCGAAGGTGCCCGGCTGGTAGTTCGACAGCGAACGGAACACCCGGATGAACGTCTCCTGGGTGAGGTCCTCCGCGTCTTGGGCGTCGCCGGAGAGGCGATACGCCAACCGGTAGACCCGGTCGGCGTGCTCCCGGACCAGTTCGTCCCATGTCGGCATCGCCGACCGGTCACCGGTGGCATCGAAGGCAGCAGTCCCGCTCAGCTCGACCGCGTCCTCGACGGAGTCGGCTTCGACCGGCAGGATCTGCTCGGGCAGGGTGGCGTATTCGCGCGCCGCATCGACCATGTGGATGGGGCTACCTCCTACTAGGGACCGCAAACGTGGGGACTCGCCACGGTCCGGGTCTTCGGACCGTCACGTACGGATACAACAGACAACCGGTATGTCGTTGTTCCCGCGTCCCGTGTTAATACACGGTCGGTTGCTCATACTCTTTCTGGTCCTGATATGGCCGGGATATGGAGATCCTGAGGGTCACCTGAGAAAACCGGCGGCGGAAATGGCGGGCGGCGCGTGTTGTCCGGAACGCCGAGATCACCCGCCCGGCGTTAGCCTCATACCCGTGGCATCGAATCTGGAGCGGAATCTCGCCTACGTGGAGGAATCCGTCGTAGAGGACGAAATCCTCATCAGCGCGCGCGAACGGGCCACCGAACTCGGCGCTGTCCCCGTGCCGCCCTCGGTGGGGGCGCTGCTGAGCATGTACGCGCAGCTGCTCGGAGCGCGCGCGGTGGTCGAGGTCGGTACCGGCGCGGGCATCAGCGGATTGTGGCTGCTCGACGGCATGCGCGAGGACGGCACGCTGACCACCATCGATTCGGAGCCGGAACATCAGCGCGCGGCCAAGGAGGCGTTCCGC
Source organism: Nocardia sp. NPDC047648 (assembly GCF_040642815.1). Taxonomy (NCBI): domain Bacteria; kingdom Bacillati; phylum Actinomycetota; class Actinomycetes; order Mycobacteriales; family Nocardiaceae; genus Nocardia; species Nocardia sp. NPDC047648. Next base: position 413,463 of record NZ_JBEYSX010000004.1, read on the forward strand.
GCCGCCGACATCCCCCCGGCGCGCACCCGGCTGATCAACGGACGGGCGCTGGATGTGCTGCCCCGGCTGGCCGACGGCGCCTACGACCTGGTCTTCATCGACGCGGCGCCGCTCGAGCACCCGGAGTACGTCGCCCAAGCGGTGCGTCTGCTGCGCGAGGGCGGCGCCATCCTGCTGCACAACGCGCTGCTGGGCGGGCGCGTACCCGATCCGGCGCAACGAGATCCGGCCACTCAGGCGGTGCGCGCCGCCACCCGCGCCATCGCGGAGAACCCGGAACTCACCTGTGTACTGATTCCGGTCGGAGACGGATTGCTCTGTGCCTCACGGGGTTAGTGATTCGCGCGCGGTCTGATTCCTTCCCGGAATCCGGGGTATGCGCTGAGAAAGAACCCAGTGAGGAAAACAGTTATGCGTGAACTAACTCCCATCGAAGTAGCGGTCATGGGGGATGTCGTGACCGAACGGCGAACGAGTTGGCTGCGGCCGACTCTGTTGGCCCTGCTGTTCGTGATTCTGGGAGCCGTGCTCGTGATGGTGGTGGTGAGCAACACCGATTTCGACACCGGCCCCGAGAAAACCACTCCGCCCCCGGGACCCTGCGAGCCGTTCTGCACCCAGAACGTCGCCCCGCCCGCACAGTAATACCTCCGTCGACGGCGGCTCTCGCTCCGGCCGAATAGGCTTGCCGCCGAAGTTTTTCCGGAATTTCGGGCCGACGCGCCCTCTTCTCCTGGCGAACGCGCCACCCACAGGTGATCGGCGGAACTCGCGAAAAAGCGACCGCATCGCCACGATTCGGCTCGAGCCGCAGCGCGACGCCACTGACCGACCGATACTGGTGGAGGTCAGGTTCCGAACGGATCCGGAAGAGGTGCGCCGTGGTGATGATGATGTTCCTTTGGGACGAAGACGAGCGTCGTCCCAAATCGATCCATTGGGGCCGGACCATGATCGCTTTCGGCGCGGTGCTTTTGTTCGCCGTGCTGATGGTCTATTTGGTGTGCACCGCCGATTTCGGTGACGCCTCGAAATCGACCGTGCCGCGCACACCGGGACCGTGCGCGCCGTTCTGTCTCGGCCCGCAGGCGCCCGAGCCGGGCGGACCCTAGGACCGCTCGCCGCGGCTACACCCACACGCCTTTGCCGACCGTGACCACCCCGCCGTTGCTCACGGCGAAACGGCTGCGATCGCGCGCCAGGTCCACTCCGATGATCTCGCCCTCGCCGACGACCACGTTCTTGTCCAGAATGGCGTGCCGCACCACCGCACCGCGTCCGATCCGCACGCCGGGCATGAGCACACACCCTTCGACGGTGGCGCCGTCGTCGACCATGACATTGGCGCTGAGCACCGAGTTGCGCACGGTGGCGGCGGACAGGATGCTGCCCGCGCCAACGATGCATTCCTGCGCCAGGCCGCCCTGGGCGAACTTGGCCGGCGGCAGGTTCTCGGCCGCCCCGCGAATGGGCCAGTGGCGGTTGTAGAGGTTGAACACCGGGTGCACCGACACCAGGTCCATGTGCGCGTCGTAGAACGCGTCGATGGTGCCTACATCCCGCCAGTAGCCGCGGTCCCGGTCGGTGGCGCCGGGCACGTCGTTGTCGGCGAAGTCGTAGACGCTCGCCTGTCCGGCCGCGACGAGGGCGGGAATGATGTCGCCGCCCATGTCGTGGTCGGAGTCGGCGTTGTCCGCGTCCGCCCGGATCGAGTCGACCAGCACCTTGGTGGTGAAGACGTAGTTGCCCATGGACGCGAACGTGACGTTCGGATCGTCCGGGGTACCGGGCGGATGCGCGGGTTTCTCCAGGAACTGCGTGATGCGGCCTGCGTCGTCACTGTCGATGCAGCCGAACGCGCTCGCCTCGCTGCGCGGCACCCGGATACCCGCCACGGTCACGCCGGCGCCGGAATCGATGTGGTGGCGCACCATCTGCTCCGGATCCATCCGGTAGACGTGATCGGCGCCGAAAACCGCGATGTATTCCGGGTCCTCGTCGTAGATCAGGTTCAGCGACTGGAGGATCGCGTCCGCGCTGCCGGTGTACCAGCGTGGTCCCAGCCGCTGCTGCGCGGGCACCGGGGTGATGTACTCGCCCGCGAAACCGGACAGCCGCCAGGTCTGCGAGATGTGCCGGTCGAGCGAGTGCGACTTGTACTGGGTGAGTACGCACAGCCGCAGGAAACCCGCGTTGACCAGATTGCTGAGGACGAAGTCGATGAGTCGGTAGGCGCCGCCGAACGGGACGGCTGGCTTGGCGCGGTCGGCCGTGAGTGGAAAGAGTCGCTTGCCCTCGCCACCGGCGAGCACGATCCCGAGTACGTGCGGCTGGCTCCTCACACCTGCCAAACTACCGGGTGGAACGCCCGTGAGTGGCCGCCGCGGACCCGAACGTCTACTTTGGATCGGTGAGTTTCGGCACGGATGGCGGACGTTCGGCGGTGGATTCCGACGAGCGGGACCGGCTTCGCGTCGCGATGCTGACCCGCGAATATCCACCCGAGGTGTACGGCGGGGCGGGGGTGCACGTCACCCAGCTGACGGCGCATTTGCGTCACCTGTGCGAGGTGACCGTGCACTGTATGGGCGTCGAGCGCCCGGATGCCGTGGTCCATCAACCGGATCCGTCGCTACACGCCGCCAACGCCGCGCTGCGGATGATGTCCGCCCAGCTGCGGATGGCCGACGCCGTGGGCGAGGTGGACGTGGTGCACTCGCACACCTGGTACAGCGGCTTGGCCGGGCATCTGGCCGCGACCCTCTACGGCATCCCGCACGTGCTGACCGCGCATTCGCTGGAGCCGCGCAGGCCGTGGAAGGCCGAGCAGCTCGGTGGCGGCTACCGACTGTCCTCCTGGTCGGAGCGCAACGCCGTCGAGCACGCCGACGCCGTCATCGCGGTGAGCGAGGGCATGCGCCGCGACGTGCTCGACGCCTACCCCGCCGTCGACCCGGCCCGGGTCCACGTGGTGCACAACGGCATCGACGGGACCGTCTGGCATCCCGGTCCGGCGACCGGTGACGAGCCGTCGGTGCTCGCCGAACTCGGCGTGCGTACCGACCTTCCCATCGTCGCCTTCGTCGGCCGCATCACGCGCCAGAAGGGTGTCGGCCACCTGCTGGCCGCCGCCCGCGACTTCGATCCCGACATCCAGCTCGTGCTGTGCGCGGGCGCGCCGGACACCCCCGAGCTGGCGCAAGAGGTCACCGCGGCGGTACACGAGCTGCGGCAGCGCCGCGGCAACGTGTTCTGGGTTCGCGAGATGTTGCCGACCGAGCAGATCCGGCAGATTCTCGCCGCCGCGTCGCTGTTCGTGTGCCCGTCGGTGTACGAGCCGCTCGGCATCGTCAACCTGGAGGCGATGGCCTGCGCGACCGCGGTGGTCGCCTCGGACGTCGGCGGCATCCCCGAGGTGGTCGACAGCCGCAACGGACGGCTGGTGCACTACGACGCGGGTGCGGCCGCGGACTACGAGCACGGGCTCGCCGCCGCCGTGAACGAGGTGGCGGGCGATCGAGAGCTGGCTGTCCGGCTGGGGGCCGCCGGGCGGGAGCGGGCGATCTCCGAATTCGACTGGTCGCGCATCGCGGCGCGCACGGTGGCGGTGTACGACGAGATCAGGAAGGGCTGAGCCGGGCGGTCAGGCCGCCGGGCGGTAGGTGCCCACGACGACCGAAGCGGTCACCTCGACGGACTCCGGCAGCCGCGCCGGATCCGCCGCTGCCGCGGCGGCGTGGTGCGCGGATGGACCCATTCCCACCACGTGCGCGACATCGGCTCTGGCGAGCGTCATCGGGTACTCCACCAGCGTCCGGTCGACCGGTTCGAAATGTCCCGCCATGGCGGCGTCGAGCCTGCGGTCCTTGTCGGGGTCGACCCGGACCATGTCCAGTGGCTCGATCAGCTCGCGAAGATGACGCTCGGTGGGTGTGGCGACGACGAAGCGGCCGTCCTCGGCGAGCACCCGGGCGATCTCGCCGGGATTGCGCGGGGCGAAGACGGAGAGTACGCAGGCCAGCGCACCGTCGCGGATCGGCAACCCACGCCAGGCGTCGGCCAGCACCGCCGCGGCGCGTGGGTGGGCGCGGGCGCAGCGCCGGACGGCGGGTTTCGCCACGTCCAGTCCGATGCCGACGGCCGGGGGAGCGGCGTCGAGCGCCCGGGCGAGGTAGTAGCCGGTGCCCGCGCCGATCTCCAGTACCGGGCCGTTTGTCCGGCGCGTCGTGACGGCGTGCGTCACCGCGTCGGCGATCGGCGCGAAGTGCCCTCCGCTCTGGAAAGCGGCACGAGCGTCGAGCATGGCCGCGGTGTCCCCGGTCATCTTGGTCGACGCACCGGTCAGCAAACTGACGTAGCCCTGTCTGGCGACGTCGAAGCTGTGGCCACGACCGCAGCGCAGTGCTCGATCCCGCGGTTCGAATGCGAGCGGCGCGGCGTCCTGGTACGCCCGAATGCATTCCGGGCAGGCCAGGACGCCGGCCGCGTCGGCGAGGGCCGAGTGCTCAGCCGGGCCCACTCAGCTCGTGACGCTCTTCAGTTCGTCACCGAGCGCCGCTGCCTCGTCCGGCGTGAGTTCGACGACCAGACGCCCGCCACCCTCGAGTGGAACCCGCATAACGATTCCACGCCCTTCTTTGGTTGCCTCGAGGGGACCGTCCCCGGTGCGGGGCTTCATGGCCGCCATCCTCTGCTCCCTCCAGATCTGCGCGGTCTGCTGCGCACTTTCTTGGAACTCCAGTTGTCACCAACCAGTGAGCTCGCCGGCGTTTGGCGAGCTACACCCGTCCCATTCTTCCCTATCGCGGATGTGGACGGATAGCTGAGTTCAAAAAGTGACCGGTCGGCCCGTGCCGGACCGGTCGTTGCCCACCCAGCAATCGGCCAGGTGGTCATCCACCATCCCGGTCGCCTGCATCAGGGCGTACGCCGTGGTCGGTCCGACGAACCGGAATCCGCGCCGTTTCAATTCTTTTGCCAGCGCGATGGATTCGGGTGTGGTCGCGGGCACGTCGGCGCCGCGGCGCGGGCGCGGGCGCGGCGGTGGGGCGAACGACCAGAGCAACTCGTCCAGGCCGATGTCGAGGTCGCGGGCCACCCGGGCGTTGGCGACGGCCGCGTCGATCTTGCTGCGGTTGCGGACGATGCCCGCGTCGGCCATCAGCCGGGCGACGTCGTCGTCGCCGAACTCCGCGACGCGCTCGATGGCGAACCCGGCGAACGCCGCACGAAAGGCCGGGCGTTTGCGCAGGATGGTCAGCCAGGACAGGCCGGATTGAAACGCCTCCAGGCAGAGCCGCTCGAACAAGGCGTCGTCGCCGTGCAGGGGCTTGCCCCACTCGTGGTCGTGATAGTCCCGATAGAGCTGGGACTCCAGCGGCCAGGCACAGCGAACCAGGCCGTCGTCGGCCAGGGCGCTCACTTCGACTCCGGCGCGATCGGCGCCTGCCACCGCGCGGCCTGCGCTTCGGCCAGCTGGTGCTGGAGCTCATCGATCCGCGCGGCCAGCCGGGTCAGCGCCCAATCCACCTCGCCGGCTTTGTAGCCGCGCACCACCTGCTGGAAGCGCAACGCGCGCACGTCCGCCCCGGTGATCCCTTCCACCGGCAGCACGGTGGCCGTCGTCCCCTCCGGCAGCGGCCCCAGCTCCTCCGACCGCCCGAACACCGCACTGGCAAGTAAGAACAGCACCGCGGCGACCAAGCCGACGATCAGCACGTACAACAGCATGGTGAGCATGAGGTGAGCTTATTAGGGCACACCGACAGGCGGTCTCGCGCGTCGTGCTCGCTACAGATGCCGGGTGGTGTCGATGCCGAGGGACATGCCCGCGAGGCCGCGGCGGCGGACGGCGAGCTTGTCCGCAACCTCCAGCAGAGCCTTGGCGGCGGGGTTCTCCGGATCGCGCAGCACGATCGGGGTGCCTTCGTCGCCCGCTTCCCGCAGCGCCTGTTCGATGGGGATCTGACCGAGCAGCGGCACGGTCGCGCCCACCGCGCGGGTGAGCCGGTCGGCGACGGCCTGGCCGCCGCCGGAACCGTACAGGTCCATCCGGGTGCCGTCCGGCAGGTCCAGCCAGGACATGTTCTCCACCACGCCCGCGATGCGCTGGCGTGTTTGCAGCGCGATCGCGCCCGCCCGCTCGGCCACCTCGGCGGCGGCAGGCTGCGGAGTGGTGACGACCAGGATCTCGGCCCCCGGGATCAGCTGCGCGATGGAGATGGCGACGTCGCCCGTGCCGGGCGGCAGGTCGAGCAGCAGGATGTCGAGGTCACCCCAGAACACGTCGGCGAGGAACTGCTGCAACGCCCGGTGCAGCATCGGGCCGCGCCACACCACGGGCGTGTTGCCCTGCGTGAACTGGGCGATCGAGATCATTTTCACGTCGTGCGCGACCGGCGGCATGATCATCCGCTCGACCTGAGTGGGCCTGGCATCGGTGCCGAGCATGCGCGGGACGGAATGACCGTAGATGTCCGCGTCCAGCACGCCGACCGACAGACCGCGCGCGGCCATGGCGGCGGCCAGGTTCACCGTGACGCTGGACTTACCGACGCCGCCCTTCCCGGAGGCGACCGCGTAGACGCGGGTCATCGAGCCGGGCTGGGCGAACGGGATGACCGGATCGGCCGAGTCGCCGCGCAACTGTTTGCGCAGTGCGGTGCGCTGCTCGTCGTCCATCACGTCGAGCTCGACGGAGATGGCGCCCACACCGGGCACGTCGGCGATGGCCTTGGTCACCCGCTGCTGGATCTCCGTACGCAGGGGGCAGCCCGCCGTCGTCAGGTAGATCTCCACGTGGACATCGCTGCCGGCGCCGATGACGACGCTTTTCACCATGCCCAGTTCGGTGATCGGCTTGCGGATCTCCGGGTCGTCGACCTTTGCGAGGGCACCCCGCACGTCCGATTCCGTAACTACTGGCATGGCAGGAATTTTAGGCGTGTCAAATTTTCGGCAGATCCGCGGGCCGGGGTGCGACCCCCGTGCTGTAGGAGGTCTCCCAGGCCATGACGTTCGCGACATAGGCCATGGAGTGGTTGTAGCGCAGGATCGCTTTGGACTGTTGTGCCAGGTCACGCATGTTCAGGCCGCCTTCGCACAGGTACTTCCCGGCGGTCAGGGCGGCGTCGAACAAATTCTGCGGATCGGCGATGCCGTCGCCGTTGCCGTCGCCCGCGTAACGCTTCCAGGTGTCGGGCAGGAACTGCATCGGACCGATCGCCCGGTCGTAGCCGTCCAGGCCGTCCAGTGCGCCGTTGTCGGAGTCGCGAACGACGTGGTTGCCGGTGAGCGAGCCGTCCAGCACGGGGCCGTAGACGGGGCTGAGCGGGTTGCCGTCGGCATCGGCCTTGCCGCCGAAGGCGTGGGTGGACTCGACCCGGCCGATGCCGGCCAGCAGCGACCACGGCATGCCGCACACGGGGTTCTCGGCGGCCAGCACTCGTTCCGCGTTCTGATATGCCGCCACGGCCACGCCGGGGACGCCCAGCGGCCCGGCGGGCATCGCGGCTGGTTGCCGCCCACTCGGCAGCGCAACGGTTTTCACCACGGGCGTCGCGGTGGGCGCGGCCTTGGCCATTGCGTGCGCGAGGAATTCGGTGCCCGCGACGGGCTCGACGGCCGACTGCGGCCGGGCGCCCTGCACGTCCTGATCATCCGGCGTCTGCACCGCGGTCGCGAGCGGGACGGCGTCGCCGACCTCGGAGGCGGCGGTGACGGAGACGAGCCCAGCGGGAACCAATCCGGTCAACGCGATGACGGAACCGCGTCTGACGGTGGCAGGCGGTTGTTTTCGATGACGCCCCACGGTGTGGTGACCCTCCCATGACTCGCTGTGAGCCCTTTGTTACGGACCGAGGGAGAGGCTACCGCATCCGAGATCTTTTTGTTACTGCTTCGTGATCTGAGACGAAGTTTGAATCACTGCGGGGGCGCGACCAATGGCGCGGGCAGGGGGATGACGATGCCGAACGGCAGGGTGATTCCCGGCGGCGGCGTAGGTGCGGATTCGGCGCTGGGCGCCGCTTCGGCTTCGGGCGCCGGGGCGGGCGGGGTGGTGGTAGCGGGTTCGGTGTCGCCGTGCGGTGCGTTGCCGGGGACGGGCAGGTCACCGGGGATGGGCGCGGATTCGGTGGTGGCCAGCGTGGTATCGGGCTGAACGCACCCGGCGGCTGCCCGGTCCGTGGCGCCGGGCTGCCCGAGGGCTCCGGCGTCGGCGGGCCTGCCCGCCACGGCGGGATCGGCCGGGCCGGCGGGGGCGGCGGGGTCGTGGGGTGCGGTCGCCGCGCCGCCGTAGGGCTGCTGCGGCGCGAGCGGTACGCGTGCGGTCCCGGGTAGGTCCGGGAACGGCATCGGGGCGGGCACTGATTGTCCCGCACACGGATTCACCGGCGGCGGCGGGCAGAAGATCCCGCAGGGAATAGGCGGCAGACCCGGGATCGTGATCATCACCTGGGTCGGCTGCTGTCGCGGCCGCGGGGCGGGCGCCTGGCCCGCCGCCCGGGCCTGTTCGGCCGGATCGGTGGTCGGAGTGGTCGTGCGCACCGCGGACATCTCCGAACCCGGCGACAATGCTCCCGGCGGTATCAGGTCCGGCGAGATACGCACCTGCGTAGGCGAACCCCCGGTCCGATACGCCGCCGCCCAACTCAGCACATTCGCCGCATACGCCATCGAGTTGTTGTACCGCAACACCGCGCGCAACTCCTGCGACGGATCACGCAGATCCAAACCCCCCGAACACAAATACTTCCCCGCCGCCAACGCCGCGTCGAACACATTATGCGGATCGGCCACCCCGTCCCCATTACCGTCCGCGGCATACGCCCCCCACGTCCCCGGCAAGAACTGCATCGGACCCAACGCCCGCACAAACCCCCCATCCGCGGCCTTGATCACCTCATTACCCGGCAAA
>NZ_JBEYSX010000005.1:0-76168 GCF_040642815.1 Nocardia sp. NPDC047648
CAACCGGAGCATCGAATGCGCCGGACACCAACAGGACAACTACCGCCTGGGGACAATCAGCTATCGAGACTGAGGATTCTCAGCTAGCGCCATCAGAGGCGGAGAACGACATCATTGACGTCGAAATCCGTTCGCAGGATGGACATCTTGTCAAAGGTTCTCAATTTAAGCTGCGCAATCAGAGTGATACCTGGGGTCAACAAGAGCTCATCGACGAGCTGGTTCGCTGGTCGGGGCTGGCGGGTGATAATCCCGGGGCCACCTATGAATTCGTCACTGACGGGCGGCTCGGCCCGACGGGCGTGAAAGTGCGCGATGCGCTGGAAAGGGCCGCGTCGGGCGACCTGCACGATATCCGCCAGCTCATCGCCGGTAAGACGGGAAGCGTAGTCGTCAGCGATGAGTCCCTGATGCGCGCCTCTATTCGCGCCGAAGGGCTGGCCTATGCCGATCTCATTGACGCGGCGCAAACGCGCGCCAGGGCGCTCCTACCTAACGTGACCAGCGCGGCCGAAGCCGAAGAACGGGGTCGTTGGGTTGTACTTGAGCTGGTCAACACGGTCACCGAACGCAGCGGCTTGGCCGACGACGCCGCCCGGATCATCACGCGCGACGAAGTGCTCGCGTTGCTGGCAACGCCGCAAGACCATATACCGAGCACGCAATGGGATGCCTCGCTCAAGAGCAAGTTCTGCGCGTCGGTCCTCGCACGCCCCGACGTCTCACCGGTCGAGCTGGCGTGTCGGCCGGACGTTGCCATCGACGTCGGGTCGGCAGCCGAGCCGCAGCCTCTGGAGAACTGGGCACAAAACGGTGCGGTCCGCTTGTTGGCTGGGGCATCAGGCAGCGGGAAGTCCACGGTCGTACTCGACATGCAGCGTCGCGCGGCCGAGCGCGGCGCGGTGGTGATCGCGGTCAGCGCGGAGGATTACATACCCGGCCGGCTCGCGGCGCTGGTCGCAGGAGGGCTTAACCGGCACACCTTCATCGGTGCTCATCCTGCAGTGGGTACCGCAGCTTTGGCCGACCCCGACGTCGTCATCGCCGTCGACGGGGTAACCGAGATCCCAGCCGGGACGCGGGAGGAGCTTGAGGATGAGTTCAAACAGTTCCTGACGGCGGACCGACGTGCCGACCTGGTATTGATCGGGCGCGGGCTCACGGCGATGCGCGCCATGCTTACCCGCTCGGTCACCACCACTGACCTCATGGTCTGTCCGATGTCTGAAGACGAGCAGTGCCAGATCGTGGAGAGCTTCTATCAGCTAGACACCGATACCGCGCAGTGGCTGGTTCGTCAGGTCGATCATGTGATGCACGAGGCGGCGAGCAACCCTCTGATGCTGCTGTTGGGAGCCCGGGCGATTGCGTTGAAGGGCACCGCGTCCAGTCCCGCCCTGATCTTCCACACGGTGATCGCGAATATTGCAGAAGAGCGCGGTTACCCCGACGCCAGCGTTCTTATTGCCGGGCTCGGGATGGCCTACGCCACACTCCTCGACGGGCAGAAGCGTTACTGCGACACCCTTGAGTGGGGTTCGCTCTTGAACCAATCCGCCCAGCGGCTCACCGACGCCGGCCATTCGGTGACCGTGCGGCGTCTGCGTGAATTCGGTTCTGAAACAGGGATTGTCCGGTCGGCACCCTTCGATACGGTTCGTCCGATTCACGACTCGTTTGCCGATTTCCTGGCGGCAGTAGCGTTGAGCCGTTCGCTTGCGAAGTTGCCCGACCGGCTTGGTGAACATGATCGGGCCCGGGCGCGGTTCCTGGCTCAACTCTCCGGAATAGCTGTCGAGTTGGCCGATCGACTCACCCGGGATCTGCCCTTCACCGCGGTCAACGTCGCGCCTTACGAGAGGCGCCTGCCCGAGGATGCCTGGTTCGATGAGACCAAGCGGCACCTGGACCACCTGTTCCCTACCACCCAGGCCCGTCCGACGGTCGCCTACTGGCAGGACACCAACGGACGGGTGGTGGCGACCGTCGGAGCAGGCGTCGAAGGCTGGTTGGGAAGCGCCGCGCCCGATCGCGCCGTGTTCGAGTCGGGATGGACATTCCCGCTAAGCGACGGGCAAGGGCCGTTGACGGTCGGAGTCCGCATTTGGCACCGCTGGCTTGAACAACATCTCACCGCGCCCGCATTGTCGGGTGTCCCTGTGCCGCAGAACCTGCAGGAGTCGCGCGCGATGCTCGCGGCACACTCCACCGCGCTGCTGCAGCATCGTCTCGATTTGTCCTCGCAGATGGGACTCCCCGGTTCTGATGGCGAAGCGTTGAAAGCGGCGGCGTCTCAGCAGATCCAGTTCGCGATCTCCGAGCACCATGTTGACGAAGAACGAGACCGCGGCGTGTGGTTCCGTGAGCTCGCCGAGCTCACCGCCGGGGAGGAAGTCCTTGTCGGTGAACTCTCCGACCATGAGGGGTGGACCGGTCGCGGCTGTGTGGACTCATTCGTCACCACCAGTGCGGCCCAGCGCGCATCTCGCGACCTCCAGCGGATTATCAACGCGATGGTGGGCAGGACTTGGCTGTGATCCTGGTTGCCGACATGGCGAAAGCTGTTGATAGACAGGGATGAATCATGTCGACTGAAGACGTCTGGCCTGCGGTGCAGGCACTGGCTGCGACGTGGTCGGACAGCCCCTTAGTCCACACTTTCCTGGCACGCCATCCCGCGCATAACGACAGTGACGATGCCGTCACCGAGGCACTGCGGAACATGCAGGGCGGGGCCACCGTGCTGACCGAGACACCACTGTGGACGAGCACATGGGGACAGCTTGCCCAACAGATGCCGTTGGTCCATCTCACCGGCGAAGTGCGCGCCTACCTGCGGACGATCGCGCCGCTCGGGCATGCGGTGGAGTCGACGGTGGGATGGGTGCGTAGCCGACTGCCTCTATACCCTGCCATTCCTGTACCGCAGTTCTCTCCGCGCGGCTATCGGCGATCGCCTGAATACTCGCGGCGGCTGCCCTGGAGCCAGCCGATCCTGCAAGCGAACCTGCAGGCCGAACCGGCGCCGCCGTCCGTGGCGGTCATGCTCGGACTCGACAGGCATGAAGTCCTCCATAGCGCACAGAATGTCGTGGCGGCGTTCTCCAATTCCGCCGAATGGCAACGCTACGCCGATCTCGCCGCAGCCTTGACCGAACAAGATCGGCACGTCCTCGACGACGCACGGCGCCGTGTGGGGGTGCTGCTCAATCCGCGTCTGGTCGGCGAGTACGAGCCTGCACGCAACGAACGGCGTAACCAGTACCGCCAGCAGCGTGTCGCCGAGGTCGTCGCTGAGCTGAACGGTCGACCGAAGGAGCTGGCCGACGCGTTCGATGCTATTGACGATCTGATCGACCGTGCGCTCGTCAACATCCACGGGCAGCTGGTTGTTCGCGGTGACGTTCCGTTGATCCAGCCTATCAATCTCGAACTGGACGGGCTGCAGGCCAGCTTTGAGTTCGACGGCGATGAGGCGTTCAACGTAGGCGAATCCGTCCGTCTTGACGATCCACTGGTGATGGGTGCTTACCTAATCGAGGGCATGAGGTTCAATTTCGGCCAGTTCGAAGGCAGCAGGATGTCGTACACCGCTCAACGCCTGCCTGCCACCGGGAACGCTTTCCAGGTGAGCTGAGCAGCAGCTTACTGTTGCCCGCGCTGGCGCCCGCGGGTGGCTTTACGGACGCTGTAACAATGCCGACGCACCGACGATGGTCGCGACCGGCCGTCACACTGACGATTCCTCCTCGACTTGTTGTGCTGGGCTGCGGCCGGACGCAGAATGTCGCGACACAGCGGGTCGTCGATCCGGCACCGACCGGCCGCGACCGCGGCACCGACTCCCCGCGCACCCCGACGGACGACCCCGCGTAAAGCCTTACCGCACATAGTTTCCGGAGTCGTTGCACCCCGGGCACATGACGGCGCAGCAGCCGGGCTTCGACCTGGCGCGTCGACTGCTCGAACATGGGCTGCCACGCTTCCGCCTGCGCCACGCGCCGCGGCGGAACACGCTGCGGTGGTTCCCGCAGCGATTCGGCCGGCGAAGACGTCTTCGAAGGAGAGGTCGTTGCGTCGGTCGCCGCGCTGGGGCGGGGTCGGCCAAGTTCGTCCGCAGGATGGCGATCACCTTCGGCCTCACCGTGCTCAACAAGCAGCGCCGAATCTGGATCCGGCAGTGGTGTTCGCGGCAGGCGGTGTCGCTAACGAACGACGAGCAGTCGCAGGCGGAGCGCCCGACCCGACGTCAACAGGGCCGCTTATGGGCTAGTCGGTGTTCAGTCGTCGCGGGACGTCCGGCCCCGAAACTTGGACCGTCATCGGTGGCGGCGGTTTCCTCGGCGCGTGTCGAGTCGTTCCCTCTCGTTGTTTCGAAGCCATATCTTGGTGGTAAGCCCCTCCGCGTTCGCGCGGGCCGCTACACTTTTGGCCGCTGTTCGGCAATCGCGACACCATGGTTGCGACACGGCGAGATAAGCGGGAACCCCGTCACCGTGTATGTACTCTATCCATTCGTCGCCGTGCTGGTCGGACACGTACCGGGGCGTAACTCGTCTACATGCGTCGAGGCTTGCCCAGTGCTTGACGGTGGACCCGGGAACCAACGATTTGTCAGGTAGCTGCACGCAGTAGATCTCGACCTCGCCGAAGACATCCGGCGTCGCGTAGTGGTCCGCTACTCCACCGCCACACCGGGTGCAATGGTTCCTGTTTCCGAATCTCTTCTGTATCGCCTCTGCGGCTTCCGAGACCAGCGCGGGCATGCGCGCCACGATATCCTCGCGGAGCGGTTGCGACAGCGGCGCTGTCGCGAAACCCCGCAAGTATCCGATCGAGCTGTCCAGCCACGGCAACCAGTCCTGGTGGGTCGGTGACCACTTCAAACGCCCCCACTCGTCGGGTTCGACCACGACTGCCCACAGCTCATCGAAGACGGCCGGAACATCTCCGTTCCTAGGTCGCGGGTTCACTCTGCCGCCGTCGTTGGGGTCTGTCACTCGGTCGCTTGCTTTCATTGCTCCTCAATGGATTTCGTGGTCAGCACGTCTCGATTCGGTGGCATCGTCCCGTCGTACTTCGCCTTCGCTTTGCCAACCTGCCAGGACAAATTATCCCTGTCGGTATGCAGGGCGCGGGCCAGTAACTGCTCGCAGGGTGGGTCGTCATGATGATCTACGGCGGTAGTTGGGACTGATTGCCGGATTTGCCGGCCTGTGCCTGCGGCAGAATAAAAGTGGCCAGCGTGCTTCTGATTGTCGCTTCTTGTTCTACTGGGTATCCGCGAGCTAGGCAGGCGCGGGCAAAGTCGGCGATCGGTCCGTTGCCGTTTGTCGCGGCTAGGAGCCCGTCCTGACTCACCTGGCCGAAGGGTTTTCGGATCGGGTGTTCGGCGGTTCCAGCATCGAGCACGGTGACGTTGTCTGTGGCGGGCAGTGCGCCGATTATTCGGCGGGCGATGCGGATACCGCCGAGGTCGGCGTCGGTGGCGATGACGGTGGCCGCTGCGTTGACCGACAGCTGGCGGATCAGGCGCAGAGCTTGTTCCGAGGGTTGGCCTGCACACCACACGGTGGAGACGTCGGGCGCCATGTCACAGACGGCCTCAGCGGCCTGCAGGTTTTCCACGATAACGAGCAGCCGGGTGCTTGGGCCGAGATGGACGTCGAATGTTGAACGTTGATCTACTCGAAATCGGACGGGCCCGTCGACGGCGGCGAGATCAAGGTTTCCGGCATCGGTCTGGATAGTGATCGATCCGCCAAGACCGATGTACGGACTACGACGGAGGCCCAGAGCAACCAGGGTTTCTGGTGCTGCTCCTGCTCCTGCCAGCACCTTTGGGGCATCTTCTCGAATTTTCGTTTCACCGAAATGGGCCTGGCTGAATGCGCGGGGTCCGTCGTGGACGATGCCGTCGACCAGGTCTTCGGCGGCGTAGACCAGGACCGGCAAGCGGGGACTGTTCGGTCGGGCGGTGATCAGGGCTTCGGCTAACCCTGGGTCGGTGGTGGCTACTTGGCGCGCGACATCCTGGGCTCTCGTCTGCCACAGCTGTGTGTCATCGCTCTGACGTATGTCATTGCGACGTTGATACTCGTCCCACCTCGACGTGCGTTGCCAGTGCAGGATGTCGGTGACCTGGGCGAATTCATCAATGGCACAAATCAAATCAACGACACCGGCCTCAGCGAGGCGTACGGCGCGTTCCCGGGCGGCCTGGCCGAACCGCTGCTCTATGGACGTCCAGTAACGCCGTTTGGTCCTGATCGCCCAGCGCAGATCCTCGACAGTGACGCCCTCGACAGGGGTACCCGGTCGTGGAGGATCGTTTGGGTGGCGGGCAGTCAGTCGCACATGTGTGAGCTTGAGCCGTCCCTTTCGGTCGTGCGGCAGGGTGCCGTTCGGGCGGGGGATCACCAGGGCGGTCAGGCCGTCGGGGACGCCGGAGACGGGGACGGGCGTGGCGGTAGCTGAATCAGACAAGGCTGCGTCCAGCGGTGTGCCACTCGCGGACCAACTCGATGCGCTGCCCGTTGGCGTCGTAGCCCCAAGCTCGCGTTGGCCGGTTGTATGCCTCGGTGGGCGACTGGTGGCAGAACCAGAGGATTTCGCCGCACACGCCCGCGGCGTCGCCGATGACGGAGTCCTGGCAGGTGCCCAGGATGGTCACTCGTTGTTGTGCGGCCACTTCGTTCAGGTCGCGCAGGACGTCCTTCCGGTTGACGTCGCCGAGGCTGTTGCCGAGCTCGTCAAGAACCAGCATGCGCCCTTCGGCGCCGTCGGCCGCGAGCAGGGCGGCGAGGACCAGTTGGATGGCGAACACTTTGACCTGAGCGCCGTTTGCCACCTCGCGATAGGAGACCATGCTTCCCGACGGAGAGCGACGCCAGCGAGGTGAGACCTCCCAGGTCCACGGCATGGTAGGGGTTGCTGGCCGAGTTTCGGCGACGCGCAGTTCGGCCCCGAAGCCTCCGCGGGCGCGATTGAGCCGGTCCAGCGCGGTACTGATCTTGTTGAGCGATGCCTCCACTCTGCTACTGATGACGTCCTGAAGTCGGCCCATCTCGGCATCGAGGTCGTCGGTTTCGGTCTGCATCGCTCCAATTTGAGTCGCTCGTTGCTGTTGGGACCGATTGATCCGTGCCTCAAGGATCTGGTCGCTGTCGGCTCGTGAGTCGAGTAGATCCCGCAGCGGCCTGGCTATGCTGGTGAAGTCCGAGTCTGCTCCCGCGACGCCCGGGTCGCCGTCGGTGAGACGCTGGCGGCGTTGGCGCGCCTCCGCGAGTTCCGGTGGCACGTCGGTCGCGGCGTTGGTGTACGCGTCCAATGCATCTTTGAGTTTTTCCGCGGCGCGATGCCGCAGAGAGCGCGTCCGCAGCGTACGAATCTGCTCGGGCTGGGCGTCCAGCAGTTCCTGCGCGGCCGAGGGGGTGTCCGCCCATCCGGCTAGCCAGTAATCGAGATTCAGCTTGTCCCGGTCTTGTTGCCGCTGTTTGAGTTTGCCTTGAAGGGAGAAGATCTGTCCTTCGCAGAGTTTCACCGCGCCGACGGCCAGCTCCACCTGCTGGTCGTGCCCTTGCTTTGCGGCCGTTGCCTTCACCCAGAGATCTTTGGTCTCCTCGACGGCGGCGTGCATGACGGCCAGTTGCGCATCCAAATTCGAGATCTGGTCGGTTAATTCGGTTTCCTGGGTCGCGAGCTGCCCCAATTCCTCAGCGGCACGGGCTGCGTCGAGGATGTCCTGTGCCGCGTCCAGTGACAGTCGTGCGTACTCCTCGGCGTCTTTGCTGTGCGCCAACCGTTCTGTCGTCTTGGACAATTCGATTTCGGCCGAAGCGATACGGGCCGCGCGACCGGCGATCTCTTCGGTGAACCCGCCCAGCAGCGAGGTACCGAGCTCTGCATCGATGGCGCGGTCGGGATCGGGCCGGAACTCCGTGCGGTGTTCAAGGGTCCTGAGAAATTGTCCGACCGGGACTGTTGCCGAGACACCGTCCGGAAGCTCGGCTGGTTGTTTTTCGAGTGGTCCGTCGGCAATCACGACTTCTGCCCCGGGCGTGGCCGCGAGCAGCATGAGCGCGTGACTCTCGTCCTTGCCCGGTGCGACGACGATCGTGTTGCGGTACGGCCACAATCGGGGTTCCCAGAGCGGACGTACCGCTGTGTCCAGGGTGATTTCGTCGAGCAGCAAGGCTGCGGGTATGTTGTTCGCCCGCAGCAACTCCAACGCGGGGCCGGCGGGCCCACCGCTACCCGACCGCGCGTCGGCCAGCGCTCGATCGGCCTCGGTATACGACCGCTCCGCGTCGACACGATTTTGGCGGGCTTCCTCGACCAGTTCTTCCGCGGCGCGGACTTCAGCTTCTGCCTCCACAACGGTGATCCCGGTCCACGCATCCCGCAACGGCAGCAGCTCAACTCGTCTCTGGATGAGTTCACCGAGCTTGCTGTCGGCAATTCCGCGCAGCACGTTCGCGGTGTCGTATTTCGTCTGGGCCTCGCGATGTTGCTTCGCCGCGGCATTTTCCTGGTCCTGCAGGTTGGTTTGCGCTCGAAGCTCCTGGACTGCTGTCCGCTTGCCCTCGACCTCGAGCTCGAGGTCGCCGATCTGCTGTTCGAGTTCTCCGATCATCTCCGCGAGCGAACGATCGGTGGCAGAGACATCCAGATATCCCCTAGCGAAATGCAAACGCCACATGTGTTCACCGTCTGCCAAATGCTGTCGTGCCAGGTTGCGATGGTGAACCCCGTCGAGATCGGTCTGCTCGTTCACACGCGCCTGCGCATCCTCCGCTATCTTGTCGGCCAGCCGGACCTTGTGTTCGGCAAGCTTGCTGCGCTGCTCTTTTTCGGTCTCGAGCAGGCCCTGCCGACCGGTCAGCTCGATCAGGGCCTCACCGATCCGGGCTGGTGTCATCTCGGTCATTTGCTGGGACAGCAGGGAAGGCGCGGACGGACGCATCGGAGTGTCGAGGTAGGCCATGCATCGTGGCGCCTGCCCGTACAGCTCATCGGCGAACCGCTTCGGTCCGAGCTCCTGAGTTCGCGGGAGCGCCTCCCAGAGGCTGTCGGCTAACGCGTCCCGTTCGAGGTCGGTGTCGGCGATGGCGATGTGCAGACCGCACGTCCAACGGACTCTGATGTATGGCGGGCCGGAGGCAATGCGCAACCATACTGTCAACGGCGTGGTCTGCGGATTGTCCGGTTCCGCGAAGACCCCGACGATGTAGCCACGGTCGGCTTGCGCGTACCGGTGTTGTGGATCGAGCCCAGCCGACTCCGGTTTGAACAGCAGGTTGGCGGCGTACTGGGAGCCGTTGGCCTCCAACCGCCATTGGGCTTCGCCCAGGATCAGCGACACGGCGGCCAAAAAGGACGTCTTGCCCGACCCGTTGGAATCGCCCTTGGGTCCTTGGCCGGACACTGCGATGAAGGTCCCCGGGACAAGAGCGACCGCGTGCGTGGTCAATCGCGCGATATCGAATGTCTGGACCGCAACGAGGTGGCGGTTGCCGACGATACCGTTCCGGTCCGAGTTCCGGTCCATATCCAGGTCGATCATCGGGTCTCCCCGTTCTGCGCGGTCTGCTGTTGGCGCGTGAGCCGGCGCCGACGGATGACGTCAGCCATGACGCCATGGGGCTGTGCGAGGAGGATCATGTTTTCCCAGAGTGTTTCGGAGACCTGCGGAGTCAATCGCGCCAGCTGCGGTCCGGGCAGTATGCTGCGATGTGCTCCGTACCCCAGGATCCCGGCATCACGCAGCCGCTGAACGGCGGCGCGGACCTTGTTCTCCGGCACTTTGGACTTGACGAGTTGCTGTTTGGTCACCGGCTCCCCGTCTGTCCAGTCGCGCCCTCGAATCCGGCCGGCGGAGCGCGGAATGGCGACACTGTGCAGAAGTACCAGTGTGAGAACGGCACGGTCATCTGTGCGCAACACACCGATACCGGCCTCGGCCAGACGTTGCCCGATGCGATCGTCGTAGCCGGACAGGTAGCCGCCGCCGATGCGAAGCAGGACCCGGCCTTGTTCACTGAGACAACGCTCGAGGGTCGCGCGCAGGGATGGGTCGATCAAGGCCCGGAATCCGCCCGCAGCGACCGGGCTATCCGCGGTCTCCACCGCCGCCAAGGCGGCGAGCACGTCCACCTGCCGCGCGGGCGGGAGATCCACCAGAGGCAGCCCGGTCATCTCCCATCCTCCGATCGGCTGGTCGGCGTCAGCGGCAGCTGGTCGTACACAGCCCGCACCGCGGCCACCTGGGTGTCCGACCAGGTGGCCACCACCAGCCCCAGGCGAACATCGGTTCCTTCGAGAATGAGCAGGCCCGCTTCGTGCAGTCGGCGAAGCGCGCCCTTGCGATGTCGCCGACCTCCCTCGCCTCCTTCGACAGCTCCCTTGGTCAACGGACCGAGCGCCGCCACGGAGTCGAGGACGACAGCCTCGTCGACCGCTATACCGGGAAAGGGGTGGGCGGACCGATCCGGCCAGCAGGCCCGAAGTGCCGCAGCGAAGATCAGGAGCAACACCGTTGACGGCTTCGCACGTACCATTCCGGTATCCGCCGCCGGCTCGGATCCATCGATCCAGCCCAAGGCGAACACCAACCGCCGGCCCGGCAGCGTCGCCTGGCACAAGCTACGGCCAGCGCATTCGGCTGCCTCTCGCCACAATGCCACCGTCGTCGCGGCATCCGGTGCGGGTACGCAGCCCTCCGCTCGCATTCTGGCCAACGCAAAGGCAGTCGGCGACAGATCAGTCATGTTCCACCGCCTCCTCGACAATGTCCGCGACCACGATCGATGCCACGGACAGGCTCTTGGTGCGCCGCAACGACACCGGCGTCAAATAGGAAACCGGAGCGTCCGCATCCACGAGCAGCTCGTCGCTCATCGCGATCTCGAACGGCGACTCGGGATCGGCATGGGCACCGAGCAGTTCGACGAGCATATTCGCCGCGCCGGGCCACCCCGCCGCCCGCAAGCGACTGGTCAGATCCGTCTCATTACTGCCCTGCAGGTGAAGCTCAGCTCCACGGTCACGCCTTCGACGTGCGGCTTCCGCTCGCCGTTCGACTCGTTCCATAGGATCAGGTCCTGCAGGAGGGTCCGCCGGACGTGGAGGGCGGCGGCGCACTGCCACACGCGGGCGGAACTGCTGGACGCCTTCGGCGACAACGGCCGGATCCAACCATGGGCTCGGCGGATCGAAGACGGTAGTGGCGAAAACCTCCGCGAGAGCATCCAGCGGGGCCGTACGCGCAGCTTCCAAGTATTCCTCCGGGTCCAATAGTGAGAAATCGCGCGCAGCGGCGCCCTCGTCCAGCAACCGGCCGACAAACTGCTCACGGGCTCCCACATATCGCTGTGTCTCGACCACCAATCGGTACGCGTCCGGATCCAACTCCGGGAAAGCAACCCGAACCTGCTCATTGAGCTCGAATACATCGTTCATGAGTGATGCGTGCCGATGATGACCACGCTGGGCTACCAGTTCCGACAAGGGGCTCGATGACACCAACCGAAGCAGGTGGTCAGCGGAGATGGTCATCATCCGCCGCGCCTGCCTCAAGCTGGCCCGCACCTGATCCCTGGTAGCCACTCCCGAGGTGAGATCGGCTCGGGTCCGGTCCAGCAAGGTGATGAGTTCATCCACACCGCCACGTTCGGCCAGCCGGTCGAACACCAGGATCCCGGCGGCGCTGGTGGGATTGAACACGTAGCGCTGCTGATGCAGCTTGTCGAAATGCGGCAGCAACATGCCGAGCCGACAGAACAGCTCGAATCTACTCTGGAAGGTCGCCTCATCGGTGACGTCACAGCACGCATGTGCTAGCTGTGCCCGCGTCAGGCCCCCGGTGGCATCCAACTCGCCGAATGCCTCGTAGACAGCCCTGGCTACATCCAGCGTCCCCGGTTGGTCGACGACCGCGCCCGCGTTCGCGGCGACCGGCGCCACCAGAGCCCTGACCCGCTCGAGAAGCCCGTTGGGCTCTGGATCATCCTTGTCGAACAGCGAATCCATTTTCGGCACCCCCAAAGTGCTGACTCTGCAGAACTTTACAAAAAGGCACCGACAACAATTGAGATCGCTGCCCCGGTCACCGGCGCTACGCCAGTGTCTGCAAGCCGCTAGCCAGGTAGGCCTGCACCAGCTCGTCACGTTCGCCCGGCGTCAACCACCCGGCTGTGGATCCGGCGGCGATGGCGCTCCACCCCAAAGACGTCGTCGGCTTCGGAGACGGCGTGCAGGTGGCTGATCACCATGACGAGCCGGTCCCCGCCGGCCTGGGTGCGCAAAGAAACCCAAGGCGGACTCCAGCGCAATGGTGTCGACGCTTGTGGGCATGGGCATGGGCGTGTGCGGTGCCCATTTCAGGCTCGGCGGGCGTACTGATTACCGGCTTTCAGTGCCGCGACCGCTAGTACGCCCAGCTGTGTGGTGAGTGCCTGTTCGAATTGCAGTGTTCCGTCGATGCCACCGGTGGCGGCGTGGGTGAGTTCGTGGAGCAGGGTCCCGCAGTAGTCGCCGGCGTTGCCGAGCTGGTCGCGGCGGATCACGACTCGTTGGGTGTCGGGCTCGTACACTCCGAGGACCTGGTCGCCGGATTCGTTGAGTCGCATGGTTTCCGAGATTTGTATCGACCTCACTCCGATGCGGGAGAGGTTGAGGCCGGCCGCGGCGATCACCGGACCGGTGAGGCTGAACACGTCATCCCTCGGCTGCAGTGAAGTCGGTTGGGTCGACGAAGGTGAACGAGAAGCTGTCATTCCAGTTTCGGCGGTATTGGTCGAGATCGACCAAGGGGTTGCCGTCGAAGTCTGTAAGGCGGCCGAGCCGACCGGCGATGGTGTCAGGTACGACGACGAGTCGGTATCCCTCGTCGCGTGCGTAGTTCACCTGCGGTCCGCCGAACGCGAGCTGGAATGCGGTCACGAAAACGACCTTCTCGTGGGTGGCGAGCACTTGGCAGGCGTGGAGAGCGACATCGAGCCAGTTCAGCTCGTCGTGGATCCGGCCGGTCTCATAGCCGGCGAGATCATCGGCCAAGACACCGGCGACCTCGGCGGATCGGCTGCCGATGAGGATGGACTTGATACGGTCGGTGTAGGCGGTACGGCCGACGTTGGTGCGTTCCCGGTTGAGGGCTTGCCGCAGCTTCTTGGTCAGATGAGTGATGTTGTAGGAGAACAGGAAGTTCTCCTCCTGGGCGACGAGCAGGCCTTTGACGTAGATGTTGCCAGGCGCCTTCCGGGCCGGGCGCGCGAGGACTTGGCCGTGTGCGCAGTCCTCGAGCACTGTGTCGCCGCTGTAGCGCAGGAAGAACTGCTTGGCCGCATCGATATCGGTGTCGGTGACGTCGCGCAGAATCACCGTTGTGCCGTCTCGGTGCGGTTCACTGGGCGGACTCACGGCCGCATGGAGGGTGACGATGTCGGGGAATCCGCCTTTGGGCCGCATCACGGTGGTGATGTCACCGTGACGGGACTGGATCCGTACAGCGATGCCGCGGCGGTGGAAGACCGCGAGAGCATCTTTCAACCCCATCCCGAACTGCCCGATCACCCCCAGGTGCCGGCGTTGCTCGGTGTTCTCCTTCTGGGTGAGGTGCTGATACCGGACACCGCGACCCCGGTCGCTGATCGCCCACACGCCGTCGCCGACTTTGACGATCGAGGGGTCGGCGGTGCCGGTTATGACCTGCTCGTCCACAGCGTTCGCGATGATCTCGCGGACGGCGAACGGTATCGGCCAGTGTTCGAGAACCTTCTCGATGTTTAGATCGAAATACTGTACCGCGGCGCTGGCTGTCACCATCGCAGAGGGCCCCCTCCTGCGCGAGTTGGTCTGGTGCCGCGTACAGTACGCGGATCACCGACAGGTTAGACAGCCTAGCAAAGCCATCTGCCCCCCGAAAGTCATTGCCCCACAATAACAATGCCGCTCGGTTCGTTATGCCTGAATCTTCGAAGGTTGTCGGCTGCCTGTGGAACCATACTCTGCATCGGATCGGGCATGCTGCCCGAGAACTGCACCGGCACAGAGGGGAATTCTTGATCGTGGGGTACTTCTACGGTTTCCGGCTCGGAGACGTCGACAAGTTCAAATTTGGGCAAACTGCTCAGACGCCAGAGAAGCGCAGACCGACACTGCAGACCGGCTGTCCGTATCCGCTGATCTTCTTCGACGCCATCGAATCCGACGACTACAAGGCACTCGAAAAGTACGTGAAGGACGAATGGGGTCACCGGCGCGGTAGCGAAGGCGGTACGGAAATCTACAATCTCACCGAAGCCGAAGCAGCGCAGGTGTTTCAGCAATGCCGAGACTACCTCGCCGACGAGCTCCCGAAGATCAGGAGGGTTCGTGAACTCCAGGACCTCGAACCCGAACCGACCCTTCTGCCCAGCGACGAAACGACCATCCGGTTGCGGCAGCGCTGGATCGAATTGAATGCGGAGGACGCGCGGCTGGCGGTCCTCCGAGAACAAGTGCAGGCAGAAAAGGAACGGATCGAGATCGAGCTCAAACTCGCCATCGGGGCCACCAGCGGAATCGAAGGAATCGCCACCTGGGAACGAACCATCGAGACTCGACGCATCAACCCTGAGCTGGTCAAGGCCACCGACCAGGAGCTGTTCGAGCAGTGCCAGGTGCCAAAATTCGACGCAACGAAACTGAAGACCCTGCTGAAGACCTTCGGCAAGTACGACTACGAATCATTCCAAGAGCTCCGACGAACGCGGGACTTCAAGATCACCTAATACCGAGGACATCGAAATCCGAGCCACGCCCAGTCGATGACCCGGTCCTTGGCGGAGTCAGCAACGTGCGCTCTGCCCTTCCGAACGTAACATCCCCTGTAGCCGGCAGATGCGGATATCGTTCCGGGTGTGACACCGGGCGCCGCCCGCGGGGGCCACTGGACCCGCCGAACTCCCCGCTCTCCGGCGTATCGGCCGGATCGGACTAAGCGGTGTCGGTACCGGAGAGCAGGCCGAGGGTTGGCGGTCCAGTGCTCGATCCAACTCCTGTTGTTACAGTGCTGCAACGCATTTGTGGGCACCGCGACGAGTGACTTGATCAGTGAGGTAACCGAACCAGCGTTCGACCAAGTCGTCACCAGCCGTGGGCACGAAGAGTGTCGGCATGCGACAGCACCAGGGGCGCAGCGCGCGCCTCCTCCGTGGGCGGCGAACGGGTCGGCAAAACCTCGTCGCAGAAGATGCGGAGGGGGTTCGGGCGTCGCCCCGACACCGATCTCGTTCTGCCGCAGGCAGAATCTGACTGTGAGCACAGTAGTTCGGCAGCTCCTGACACTCGCCGGCGTGGTACTCGGCGCGGGCGCGACGTACACCGTGACAGCCTTGACCGAGCGAGCGAAGTGGCGACGACTTCTTGACACCCGCTGGGACGACAAGCGCCTTGCCGCATACAGCGAGTACGCCAATGGATTGAAGAAGTCTCTGGAGGTGTCGTACCGGCTCGCGGCTACGCACGGCTATCCCGCCTCCACCCAGCCGATCGATCTCGACACCGGACTCCAGGCGTTGGCTGCCGCAGAGGCCGATCGGACAGCCAAGTGGGAGGCCGTGCTCTTGCTGGGGTCGCCAGAGGCGATTGCGGCTGCACGTAGGTGGCACAAAGCTGCCTGGATGCTCCGATATGTCGCCCGGGGAGAAGCAACCATTGAGCACGATGAGTACATTCGTCTCTACGAGTCCATGGGCCGTTTGAGAGACGAGTTTTACGAAGCCACGCGGGCCGATCTCGGTATCAAGAGTGGCGCACTTCCGGTTAGTGAGGGCGCCTGGCTGCCTCCGGGATACAGATCTCTTCAAGGTGGAGGCGACAACACCTGAACCGGCAGTTTTGGGTACACTCCAACACCCGCTCGTGATCATCACGTAGTCGCGTGGCGCAGTCGATCCCAGGAGATCCGGCATACCTTGCGGCGGGCGGCCGACCAAGCCCGGCGACGCTGGAGAGGTGGCGCCGCTGCACAACACCGATCCTCGAATCCGAGCGATCGTGCACCTGCTGCACGCCACGATCACCGATGCGTTTGACCGCACTCGCTCCACCACAATCGAAGTCACCACCGACATCGGCTTGGGTTGACCCGATTGGCACGAACGTGTGGCCATGAGAGCAACGCGGCGCCGCGGTCCTCGGATACGGGGCCAGGTGAGGCTGATGGCTGTTGCCTGCCTTTGTAGCGTCGCAGGGGTCGAGGTCAGCGACCTGACCTGGCGAATCTGGTGTTCTAAAGCCATAAGAACCACCGAACCTGTCAAAATTCGCCCAAAATGGGTGTCCTTTATCCATTGACGGGCGCAACTGGGCGAGGCAATGCTGAACTCGTGCCCAGGCAGAACGATTCGACTCGACCCGAACTTCGGGTCTACTACGTCAATGTCACTGAACGACCAGCTAGATCCGGTCTAGATCACACCGGCACCGGTTTCCAATGCATCCGTACCTCTCCGTCGACATCCAGCCAGTTAGCGCGATCCACTTACAGCACAACGCACTTAAGCAACTCTGTAGCAGCGAGCGTCTGCCTCTGGGACGCGTTCGAAGGAGGCCAAAAAAGAGAGAAATGTGTATGGTGATGGCATGTGCACACTAGCCGTGCACAGCTGCTGCAATTCCGGTGTACGACTCCCCCTCCGGACACAGACACTACGCACACGGGTGGTTGTGGAGCAGTTTCTGCCACGACCACCCGTTTTTCGTGGTCGTAGGTGAGCTTCAAGCCGAGTTGCCGGTAGACCTCGAGTTTGTCGGTGGGGTCAGCTGCCTTCAATATGTGGACCAGCCCGCCTAGTGAGGTCACGAGTTGGTGGATCTCCTCCCTGGTCATCGGGTGATTTCCACGTTGCTCGGCTTCCAGCGTGGCGAGCTGGGCCGCGGTGGCCTGGCGTTCGCGTTGGACCTGTTGGGTCAGAGCCGGGTCGGTGCCCGCTTCCAGTGCTGCTCGGTACCGGGACAGTTTGCGGTCGTGTTCGGCAAGTGTTCGTCGTGCACTCTCGATGGCGGGTGTGTTGTCGGTCTGCGCTTCCTCGAGCATGGTCAGCGAATGCTCGATCCGGTCGGGGTGGAATATCTCGGCCAACCAAGAATCGATCGGGCCGCTGAGCTGGTCCTCGCGCAGGTAGACGGTCGTCGGGTGGTCGATCTTGTTGGCGAGGGCGTACTCCGGAGGGGTACCGGCAGCGGTAGTGCGGGAGCCCGTGGTTCCAGTTGCCTTGCATGCGGCGTCCGCAGGCGTCGTGGAACAGCAGTCCCTTGAAGGCGTACGGGTGCTGACGACGGGTCGTGGTCCTGCCCGTCGATTGCGGGCCTCGGGCAGCCAGCCGTAGTTGCGTCTGCTCGAAGGCATCCTTATTGATGAGTGCGCCATGAGCAGGTTGGTCGGAGTAGACCCACTCCGTCTTCGCGTTCCACGCCAGGCGGGTGTGATGGCCCAAGGCGACGTCATCGACGTCGATGAGGGACTCCTGCTTGCGCTGTTTGTTCCATACCTCATAGCCGGTATAGCGCGGATTGCCCAGGATCGCGCGCACCGCGCTCTTGGACCACGCGGCCCCGGAGCGATGGCTGTTGCGCCTGCGGTCGTAGGCCGAGGGGCACAGAATGTTGTCGGCGGTAAGTCGTTGCGCGATAGCGAAAATCCCTATGCCGGAGAGGTACTCGCTGAAGATCCGTTGCACCACCGGCGCGGTGACAGGGTCGGGTTCAAGGGTATGCAGCCGTTTACCGTCGGCGGCTTTGCCCGGGTTGGGATGGGGCCCGGCGTCGGCGAGACGATACCCGTAAGGTGGCCGGCCGCCGAGGTAGCGGCCCTCGACTTGCGCTTGCGCGGCCATGGCGGCGCGGACGCGGATCTTGATGCGGTTGCGTTCGCCTTTGGACATGCCGCCGAACACCGACATGATCAGGTCGTGTGCTTCGGAGTCCGGGTCGATCGGGCCGCCGACCTCCGGCACCCACAGCTGCAGGCCGTAGTGAACGAAGACCGGAAACGTCAACCCGAACTGGTTGCCGTAGAACGCGCGTTGCGGTTCACCGATCACGACCGCGTCGAACCCTCGCCCGGGTTCTTGGAGCAGCTCGAGCAGCCGCCCGGCTGCGGGGCGGCGCTTCCACGGGATCGACCGCGACTGCCCGATGTCGAAGAACTCCGCGACGATCTGCCCGTGCTGACCGACCAGGGCGTTCGCTCGTCCGAGCTGCCAGTTGCGAGATGCTTCCGGATCTTGCTGGTCTTCGGTGGAGACCCGCCCGGCGAAAGCGAACCTGATCATTGCTGCGATTCCTCCTGCTGGTTGAGAAAGACATCGGCGTTCGGCGGTAACCCGGTCGAACTGCCTCCTCGCAAGTTGAGATCGAGGGAGTCGGCCGTGGTGTTGATGCTGGACTCGGTCGGGGACTATCGACGGTCTCGCCACGAGTCTCGCGGACGTGTCGGAGAATGATCTCCAGCAACACTTTAGCGGCCATCGCGTTGAGTTGAGGCGGGTCCTCTGGAACGACGACAGTGACATCGTTCGTGCGGCTTCTGGCAGCCTGATCATGCGCGTTGCTGCCATCAGGGCACACGGCGCACGTCCTCGGCTACGCTGGCCGACTGGTAGCTGTCCGTTGACGACCCGCACCTCGTTCCGTACCGATCACGAGCCGCCCGCATTTGGGTGTGGCGATCCCCCCGCCAAGAACGGCAGACCGGTGTGCTGGTGCGAGTAGAGGTGAACGATGAGCGCGCCGCCGCGGGAGACAAAGGCCCAGGACGAACTCTGGCGCCGAGATGGCCAGTAGAGGGCGCACCGTGGGGATCGAAAGGCATGGCCCCTCCAGGCCTGCCGATTCTCCCGCCTTCCATGAAAGCCGAAACACGGCGATTTCGCCACCACCTGTAGCCAAGGTTCGTCAGAGCGCCGACAGATGTGAACCCGTGACAGCCGGTCGAACAGCTCCGTGCTCTGTTCGCTCTCAATGGATGCGCGTGCGCTGCGACAAGTGCAGGCTGTGGGTGGCGATTTCGGCCAAGCTTGTGGCGCTGGTGATTTGAGTGATACTGGCGGGGTGAACGGGACGTGGGAGGCGTGGGGTCGGGTCGTGGTGGCCGCGATCGCCGCGATACCGGTAGCCGGTCTCGTGGCCTGGTGGCTGGCTGGACGGCGTGGGTGGCGGGCGGCGCTGTGCGATGTCGGGATGGTGACGGGTACCGCGCCGTGGTTGTGGATGATCCTCACGCCGACCGGAAGAGGTCGTTCGCTGAATCTCGTGCCGCTGCGTGATCTGGCCGAACAACTGGCCGACGACCGGGTAATCGAGCAGATCGGCGGGAATCTGTTGGTCTTCGCCGCACTCGGCTTCCTGTTGCCCGTGCGCCGACCCTGGTTCGCCCGCTCGTACCGCATCCTGTTGGCGGGAGCGGCAGCTTCGATCGCGGTGGAGATTGCACAGTTCGCCCTCGCTACCGGCCGTCACTCATCCGTCGACGACGTGCTGGTCAACGCGGCCGGTGCATGCCTGGCGGGCCAGCTCTCACGACATCTGTGGGCCTCGCGCGCCGTTACCGACCGGACCGAGCCGGCATTGCCCGAAGAGCCGACACAGGGCATCGCCTCCGAGCGAGACGGCGTCGGCCAGCCGACCTTCCCGAGTAGGGAGAACATCGAGAAGTGCGTGGCCGCTGGGTCGATGCCAGCCATCCGCGACGAGCTACCCCGATCGACAGATCCACACTCGAGACCGATCCCGCTGGATGCACGGAAACCAGCATGAGCGGACAATTTGCGCCGCAGTCGATCTCGTGACGCCCACCGCCCGCCCATCGGCACTACCGTGTGTCTCGGCACGTGATGGCTGCTCCGCCGAGTCCTAGACCTGCTCTCTGCCGTCGGCATGAACATTTCCGAAGAGGTGTAGGTCGCGACACGCCGCCAGGATCGGCGAACAACTGACGTCACAGTTCGCGGACAGAGCCAGCCAGGCCCATGCAACCCTCAATTCATATCTCACAGAATATTCGAATGCTCAACTCGCAACTAGCATGTGCTCCCTCCGCTTTCTAACCAACTTCTCGCCACCCCTTCCGCTAATGTCCGTTCCGCTTCGCCCTTTCAGATCATGCATGGCCGACCTGCGACCCGAAATCTCGACAGAACAGTTTGTCGGTGCAGGTGTTCGGATCTACCTTGCGGATCCGGCAGGCTGACGATGGCTTTCGTGCCTCACTGGCCACGTTGCTCGACGAGGCACCGATCCGGATCAGCGCCAATAGAAGATCCAGATCGCTTTGTTGATCAGCGTTTCGGCATATTCCGCGAGCACCGTGCCCGAGCAGGGCACTATCTCGTTGTTGATGAGCACGAAGTCCGTATTCCAGGTGTCTTCCGGGCAGAACGCATAGTGCTCTGCCGCGAGACGCAGGGCCTCGTCGCGGTTTCCAGGTGGTGCGGACACACTCAGGTGCAGGCCGCCATCCATGATCGCTACGACACGGGCCCCATAATGCCGCTCCCAATCCCGCAACACCGCCGATATCTGGGCGATGTCAGTGGTGTGGTCGGCAACCCCCCGCCAACCGATCGCAGCAACGGAATCGGAGGAACTCGCTGCGACCAGACCGAGTCGCAACTGAAACGGGTAGTCGTAGAGCAGTGTGCCGCCCAAGGTTTCAGCGTCGTGACCAGGATCTGACCGTTGCTGCGGAGTCGGTACTCGACCAGTCGGCCAGTGCGGGCCGAACGGAGCCGTGTCGACAGGGCCGGGTACAACGTAGCGGTCCCACCACTCCCGCAGCACGGCCTCCGGATCGTGGTCCGCAGGCGAAGTCACACCCACGAACGACACCTCGCCCGTGGGCCACGAGCCGCCTTCGTCATCGACGCCGAGCAGCAGCGGCCAGAACCCGGTCTGCTCATGCTCGGCCAGCAACCGCTTCCAGAGAAAATAGTCGGCCGGACCGTCGCTGAGCCAGAACGCCGGCTCGCCAGCGCCCTTGTCCGACACCACCAACCGCCCCGGCTGCAGGTCAACGGGCAGCGTTCTACCTGTTCCATCACCACCCGGCAGTAACGGAGGCAGGTCCCAGGGCAGCGAATAGGGCGGCGGGAACCCATCCATACGCCTGTACCTCAACCATCTGTTCTGTATCAAGCACGAGAAACGCCCCACACTAGCCCCGTACTGGTGGATTGGCCGCCAGGTAGACGATACGCGGGGGTGAGGCCCGCGGCCACTTCCGCCTGAAGCGACCATCGGGTGCGCGGGTTAGCCGCACGCTACGCCGCGCACCCCGCGCTCTGCGTGAGCGTCAGCTCACTACAACTCCAGATATGACGAAGGCCCCAGCCATCCCCTACCGGCCACCCGCGCGACTATCCCGAAGTACCGAAAACATCTCCGCGCCGACGGCTGTCGACGAGGCCGCTGCCGCGCACGAAGCGTTCGCCCGGCTCGCACCATTACTGGCTGCGCGCCGCTCGATGCGCCTGTGGAACCCGAGCCTGTACGGCTACAACGACCGCGCCCGAACACTGACCCGCAAACTGCCCGACCAACCCGCGGCGGTCCCGATCTATCGCGACGGCCGAACCCGCCTGCTCGCCGCGTGCGCGTTCGGCGAAGAACGCGGCCAGCCGGTCGATGTGCCAGGGCCGGTCTTCCAGGCCAGTGTGCATGGAGCCCATCACGACTCGGTTGCGGAGCCTGACCCTCTCAGCTCGATCGGCGACAGGAAATGAGGAAAGGTGGCGCTCATGGGGGAACTTAACGGCGGCGACGTGCCTCCGCAATCGCCGGGCGTTACCACCATGCCCACCAGTCCGGCGTTCCATGGGATGTTGTCTTCGGGCGACCAGCGGCGTCCCGCGGCACCCCGCCGCCTCCGTCAGCTGACGCTGCGGGCGATGTAGTCGTCAGGCTCATAGCCAGCGTCCGAAGCACCGCTCATCGTCCAGGGAATCCAAAGTTTCCAGTAACCACCGTTGTTCCGGAACTTCGTCTCCGACGACATCCCACAGGATTTGACGCACTGTGGTGACGACAAGCACCCCGTGTTCGCCAAGTCTGCCGAAACCGCGATGGAACCGATCGAGCGCAGTGTGTACGCGCGCCTCGCGACAACCGTGCCTGCTCCTCGATACCGTCGATCAACGCCCCAAGCGGCGTTGAGGGTTGATGTCGGACCCCCACAGCGGTGAAATCGCCCGGCGCTCGCTATCGCCGACCAGGTCGTGGAACTCGGGAGCCGCCGAACCGCTCGTAGGCACCTGAAGCCGACCTACGAATTCGGCACTTTACACAGGCAATTCAGCGGGGATACCATCCGGTCTGATTCGGGCGAGCCGCCGGTTGGGCATCGGATATGCCACGAACTCGATTGTTGCTGGAGGTAGCTTCACCCGTGTTGTCCTGGTCTATGGAAGCTGTCCGGGACTGGCTCATAGCTAGAACCGCCGCCCTCAGCGGGCTGGATCCCCTTGCGATCGATGGTCGTGAGCCGTTTACCAGCTACGGGCTCGACTCGCTGATGTTGACCACGCTCGCCGACGAATTGAGTGAGGCAGCGGTGCGCCCCGTTTCGCCCGTCCTGTTCTGGGCGCATCCGTCGCCGATCACTCTGGCGCGCAGGCTGACCGGAGCTGCCTCGACGCCACCGGTGCAGCGCGAAACGCCGGATCAGCGGCATTCGATCGCCATCGTCGGTCTTTCTTGCCGGTTCCCCGGCGCACCCGACCCGATGGCATTCTGGCGATTACTCAGCTCGGGTGCCGACGCGCTCACCGAACCGCCGGATGGTCGATGGCGCGACGGTCCGCCGCGCGGCGGGTTCCTCGACCGGATCGACGAGTTCGACCCGGAGTTCTTCGGTATATCTCCCCGGGAGGCTCCGCACGTCGACCCGCAGCAACGGCTCATGCTCGAACTGATGCAAGAAGCTCTCGATGACGCGGGTATTCCGCCCAGCGGCCTCGCGGGCAGCCGGACCGGAGTTTTCGTCGGTGCGATGTGGAGTGAGTACGGGGCAGGCATTCGCGCGGACCCCGAGCTGGTCACCCAGCACACCTTGGCCGGAGGCGATCCGAGCATCATTCCCGCCCGATTGTCCTACACACTCGGTGCGCGTGGGCCGAGTCTGCTGGTGAACACCGCATGCTCGTCGTCACTGGTCGCGGTCCACCTCGCGGCGCAGAGCCTGCGTGAAGGCGAGTGCGATCTCGCGCTGGTCGGTGGCGTGAGCCTGATGCTCGCGCGGGACACGGTGCACGCACTGTCCCGGCTCGGCGCCCTGGCACCGGACGGGCGGTCCAAGGCGTTCGACGCGCGTGCGGATGGATACGGCCGCGGTGAAGGCGGCGGGATGATCGTGCTCAAGCCCCTCGATCGGGCACTCGCCGACGGTGATCCGATCCACGGCGTGCTCAAGGGCAGCGCGGTGAACCATGACGGATTCAGTAACGGCCTGACGGCACCGAGCCCGCTGGCCCAGGAATCCCTGCTACGCAGCGCTTATCGCCGCGCGGGGGTTGCGCCTGCCGAGGTGGGCTATGTCGAGGCGCACGGAACGGGGACGGCCCTCGGTGACCCGATCGAGGCAAGCGCGTTGGGCGCGGTGCTCGGCGCGGGCCGGTCTCGCGACCACCTGCTGCCGGTCGGTTCGGTCAAGAGCGCGATCGGCCATCTCGAACCTGCGGCGGGGATCGCCGGGCTGATCAAGGTGCTGCTGGCGATGCGGCATCGCACCGTGCCACCATGCGGCCAGTTCGAGGAAGCCAACCCGAATATCCCGTTCGGTGAATGGGGTTTACGGGTGCCTACGCGGGCGGAGCGGTGGGACGGCGACGCGGAAGGCCGCCTCCTCGCCGGGGTGAGCGCGTTCGGCTTCGGCGGTACGAACTGCCACGTGGTCCTCGAGAGCGGCGATGACGCTCCGGTTCACCTGCTGCCCCTTGCCGCGGGCACCGAAGACCGCCTGCCGCCGATCGCCCGATCGCGCGCCGCCGCGTCGGTCGAGGCGGACGGCTCGCACCGGCTCGCACTGTCCGTTCGCGACCGCGACGATATCGCCGTGGGCGCGGAGAAATTCCTCAGCGGCCGTGCCGGAGCCGGAATCAGCACCGGGGTGATCGAC
Source organism: Nocardia sp. NPDC047648 (assembly GCF_040642815.1). Classification (NCBI taxonomy): domain Bacteria; kingdom Bacillati; phylum Actinomycetota; class Actinomycetes; order Mycobacteriales; family Nocardiaceae; genus Nocardia; species Nocardia sp. NPDC047648. The sequence goes on from NZ_JBEYSX010000005.1 coordinate 24,155, forward strand.
AGCGACCGGCCGCACATCACGTTTCTGTTCGGCGGCCAGGGTGCGCAGTGGACCGGGATGGGTGCCCGGTTGCTACGTGAGCCTGCGTTCCGGTCGGCGATCATGCGGTGTGAGACCGCGCTGAGCCCACACGTCGACTGGTCCCTCACCCGACTGCTGACCTCGGCCGACGAAAGCTGGATCGAGCGCACTGAGCTGGCCCAGCCGGCGATCTTCGCGATGCAGCTCGCGTTGACCGACCTGTGGCGAGCACAGGGAATCGAGCCGGATGCCGTCGCCGGGATGAGCATGGGTGAAGTCGCCGCCGCGCACGTCGCCGGAGCGATCACTCTCGATGATGCCGCGCTGATCATATGCAGGCGCAGCGCGATCGCCGGCAAACTGTCCGGCCACGGCGGAATGGCCGTGCTCGACCTCTCCGCTGAGGACACCAACGACCTGCTGTCCAGGCACGGCGGTGAGGTGTGGGTCGCAGGCAGTGCGAGCCCCGGATCCACGGTCATCTCCGGTGATCGAGCAGCGATCAAGGCGATACGGGACGAACTCGCCGCGCGCTCGGTCGCGTCGGCATGGATCAGGGTCGACTACGCCTCGCACAGTCCCTATGTCGACTCCGTCCTGCCTGACCTGCGCGACGCGCTCGCTGATCTGCGGCCCGGTGAGACCCGGATCCCGTTCTATTCCTCGGCCACCGGGGCACAGACGCAGGGCGCGCTGCTCGATGCCGAGCACTGGGTGCGCACCGAACGCGAACCATGGCGGTTCGACACCGTGATGGAACACCTGCTCGCCAGGGGGCGCCAGGTCTTCGTCGACGTCGACCCGCATCCGATCCTCACATCGGTGGTCGAGCAGCACGGCGGCACGGCGCTGCCGACATTGCGCCGCGCGGACCGCGACCACTCGACCTTGATCGACTCATTGGGCGCGCTGTACACCCTGGGCGCGGCCCAGCCGCCGCCGGATCAGGGCCGGACGGAGTTGCTGGTGCTCTCCGCCCGCTCTCGCGATTCCCTGCTGGCATCGGCGACCACGATGGCACGCGAGCTCAGCGGTGACAACGACATCGCCCTGCGCGATCTGTGTTACACGGCCGCGGTGCGGCGCGACCACCACGAACACCGGTTGGCGGTGACAGGTTCGTCTGCGAAGGAGCTGGCAGATTCCTTGCGGGCCGCGGCTGTGGGGACCATGCCCGGCAATGCGTGGATGGGCAGCGTGGCACGTGGCGAGCGGCGAGCGATCGTGTTCGTGTGCTCCGGCCAGGGTTCGCAATGGGCCGGTATGGGCCGAAACCTGTTGCGTGCCGAGCCCGTTTTTCGCGCGGCTGTCGAAGAATGCGAGAAGTGGTTGCGTCCGCTGACCACCTGGTCGCTCACGGCCGAGCTGACCGCGCCGGTGGAACGAAGCCGCCTCGATGAGACCGCGGTCGCGCAGCCGGCTCTGTTCGCTGTCCAGGTGGGGATCGCGCGTCTGTGGCAGGCATGGGGGCTTGCGCCGGAGGCGTTGATCGGCCACAGCGTCGGCGAAGTCACCGCCGCGTACCTGGCCGGGTCGCTGTCCCTCGCCGAAGCGGTCGAGGTGGTGTATCACCGGGGCCGGTTGATGCAGGCCGCGGCCGGAGAAGCCGGAGAAGGTGGTATGGCGACGGTGGAACTGCCCGCCGAGCGGATGAGCGATCTGCTGAGCGCGTACCAAGGTGAACTCACGATCGGCGCGATCAACGATCCCGATTCGACCGTCGTTTCCGGTGACGCCGCCGCACGGGCCGACTTGCTCGTACGGCTGCGCGGCGAGGGGATCGCATGTCGCGAGCTCCGGGTCGGTTACGCGTTCCACAGTGCGCGGATGAACCCGGCCGGGCACGAATTGTCTCAGGCGCTCGGCACGCTCACTCCGGGGCCGAATCGGTTGCCCATCTACAGCACGGTCTCCGGGAATCTCGTCGGCGACCAGTGTTTCGACGCGGACTACTGGGTGCGAAACGTGCGGGAGACCGTGCGGTTCGCGGACGCCATGAACGCCGCGATCTCCGACGGATATCGGGTTTTCCTGGAGATCGGCGCGCATCCGGTTCTGCTGGAGAACGTCCAGCGATGCCTGGCTGCCCGTCGGATCGAAGGTCACGCCGTTGGTTCGCTACGCAAGGGCGAGGACGAACGATCCGCGCTGCGCCGCGCGGCCGGCGCACTGTACGCCGGTGGCTGCTCGCCGGATTTCGATCGGCTACTCGAAACCGGCAGGGTCGTGTCGCTACCCGCTTACCAATGGCGACGGAAGCGATACTGGCTCGCGGCCGACCGGCGTACCGCGCTCGCCGGCGACGGCGGGGGTCATCCGTTGCTCGGCACAGGCCTGATCTCGGCGGTAGAGCAGGGAACCCGTTACTGGCAAGGCGCCCTGGACCCGGTCAGGCTGCCGTATCTCGCGGACCTCACGGTGCGCGGGACCACTGTGATCTCAGCGGCCGCGTTCGCCGAAATGGCATTGGCGTCGGGCGCCGAGGCGTACGCGACCAAGGAGATCGTCGTCACCGACTTGGTGTTCGAGCGCATGCTGGAAGTGACCGCGGCCGCGGTGCCCACGACCCAGACAGTGCTCAGCACACGGGAGGGGCTCTTCCAGGTATTCGGCCAGCGTGGTCCGGATTGGGTGCGCCACGCACTGGCCACCGTCGGGCCGGACACCGAGAAGCCGGACGTGCGTGAGGCGCCCGCCCTGATACGGCACCGCTGCACCGCGCACCGGGACCGGACAGCGCACTACCGCGCGCTGGCCGGCGCGGGGCTGGGAATCGGAGAGCACCTTCGGGGGGTATCGGAGCTGTGGTTCGGCCACGAGGAAGTGCTTGCCCGGCTCGTGCCGCCGGAGCGGCCACATGGTCGAGAGACCGATTACCGAATCACTCCCTCGATGCTCGACGCCGGTCTGCAGGCGCTGATCGCCCTGTGCAACGGTTCGTCCGGAAGCAATGTGGTGACCGGGATCGGTCGGTTGCGAGTGCACCGGACCCCGGCGGGCCCGGTATGGGCGCACGGCCGATCAGCGGGGTCGGGCGGCGACCTCTACCTGCTCGACGACGACGGCCGGGTATTGGTGGAGGCCGAGCGCGTGCGCCTGCGCCCGCTCACAGATCCCGATACGGTCGCGGATTGCCTGTACACGGTGGAATGGCGCGAAAGAGCAGTCCGGCAACCCGTGCCGGATCGAGCCGGGGCGTGGGTCGTGGTGGCGGGCGAGGATCGCCTCGGCGCTGAGCTCGCGGAAGAGCTGCGAGCTCGAGGAAAGCAGTGTGAGCTGGTGACCGCGCAGACGGCGGACCCGATCCGAACAGACTCTCTGCGTGCGGTTCTGACCGGACCGGCCCCGGCGGGGGTTGTGCACATCGGAAGTCTCGGCAGCGAGAGCGTGCGGGGGGTGGCCGACGCGCTGGCGGGGATGGGCTGGCGCGATCAGCCACGGCTGTGGCTGGTGACCCGTGCCGCCCAGGCGGTCGGCGAGCACGTTTCGGCGGTGGATGTCGACCAGGCGGCGTTATGGGGGCTCGGCAGGGCGATCGGGCTCGAGCATCCCGAGCTGTCGGTCACGCGGGTGGACCTTGCCGAGCAGACGACACTCGATGAGGCGGCCACGCTGGCGACGGTCCTGCTCAGCGATGATCGTGAGACCGATGTCGCCCTGCGTCCCGGTGGCCGGTTCGTGGCCAGGCTGGTTCGCGCGCCGGACGTCCGTGAGCGAGCGACGCTATTACGAGCGGACGGCGCATACCTGATCGTCGGCGCGGATGCCGCACTCGCGGAGTCGTTCGCCAGGTGGATGACCGACTGCGGTGCGCGCACCATCGTGATACTGGACCGAGACGGCGCCATCGGGCCGATCAGCATTCCGGGAGCGCAGGTGTCGACCATCGACACGTGCGCGACCGACGACCGCGAGATGACCGGGCTGATCACCGAGATCGAGGCCGCGTCGGGCCCATTGCGCGGGCTCATCCACGCCGATGGCGAGGACAGCGCCTGGCGGTGGCATCGACACACGCTCGATCGCGAGCTGGATCTGTTCGTGCTCTGCTCATCGGTCGCCTCGTTGTTCGGATCCCCGGGCGACTCGATGGCAAGCGCACGGATGAACGCGATCGCGCACCATCGCCGTGCCCGCGGCCTGCGCGCACTGAGCCTGCACCTCGCGCAGGCCGGCATGGCGACACACGGCATCGCCGATGCGTCCTCGGCAGACCTCGCGCGCGCATTGGACCACGGCGTAGGTGCGGATCTCGCTCAAATCGCGGTGATGAAACTGAACCTCCGGCACTGGTACGAATCGTTCCCCAGCGTGGCGGGGACACCGCTGTTCGATGAGATCGAAATCCGTGCCGCGGGGATCGCCACCGCGCTCGCCGACAGGCTGGCCGCGGCCGGCGCCCCGGAACGGGCCGGCTTGATCGAGCAGCACCTGATCGAGCTGGTTTCCCTGACGCTGCAACGAGATCCCACGAGCCTGAGCCGGCAGTCGACGTTCCAGGACATGGGCATGGACTCGCTGATGGCGGTGGAGCTACGCAACCGGCTGGAGTCGTCGCTCGGCGTCCGGTTGTCCGTCGCGCTGGTCTTCACCTACTCCACCATCGCCGCGCTCACCGAGTTCGTCGCGGACCAACTCGCGGGGACGGAGACTCCGGCCGGAGATCCGGAACAGGACGGTCGGTCTTCCATGGCAGCGGACATCGATCTGCTCTCCGACGAGGAAGCCGAGGCCATGCTGCTGGAGAGCATCCGGCTTGTCGAACAGGAACAGCACGATGACTGAGCAGACATCGCCGGTGAAGAAGGCCCTGGCGGCTATGCGGACACTGCAAGCCCGGCTGGACCGGGAGCTGATGGCGAAGACCGAGCCGATCGCCATTATCGGCATGGGCTGCCGTGTCCCGGGCGGCGGCCGCGGCCCCGACGAATTCTGGCAATTGCTCGACGACGGCGTCGATGCGATCACCGAAGTGCCTCCGGACCGGTGGGTGGGTGAGGTCGGCAGCCCGACGCGCTGGGGTGGCTTTCTGTCCGATGTGGACGCCTTCGACGCCGCCTTCTTCGGCATCGCGCCCCGGGAGGCCGAGGCGATGGACCCCCAGCAGCGCTTGCTGCTGGAAGTCGCCTGGGAAGCGCTGGAACAGGCCGGGCACGCTCGGCCCGACCGGCTGGCGGGCTCGAGAACCGGTGTCTTCACCGGTGTTGTCGTCACCGACTACGACCGGCTGAGCCTCGGAAACCGGGACATCTACACGGTGACCGGCAACGGGCACTCGTTCCCCGCAGGACGGCTGTCCTACGTGCTCGGGCTGCAGGGACCCAGCATGGTCGTGGACACGGCGTGCTCGTCGTCGCTGGTCGCCGTGCATCTCGCGGTCCAGAGCCTCCGTTCGGGAGAGAGCGCGATGGCGCTGGCCGGTGGGGTCAACCTGATGCTGGCCAGAGACATGACCGACATGCTGGCCAGCTCGCGCGCGCTGTCCGAGGACGGGCGATGCAAAACCTTCGACGCGCTGGCCAACGGCTATGTCCGGGGCGAGGGCTGCGGGATGCTGGTCCTGCGACGGCTTTCCGACGCGGTGGCCGACGGCGATCCGGTGCTCGCGGTGATCCGTGGTTCCGCGGTGAACTCCGATGGCCGTTCCTCCGGGCTGACCGCGCCGAACGTCTCGGCGCAGAAGGCTTTGCTTCGTCAGGCGTTGCGCAGCGCTCGCGCCGAGGCGGCGGACATCAGTTACGTCGAGACGCATGGCACCGGAACGCCGCTCGGTGATCCGATCGAAGTGGACGCGCTCGCCGACGTGCTCGGCGGGTTGCGCGACGATGGTTCGCGTTGTGTGCTCGGCGCGGTGAAGACCAATATCGGGCATCTCGAAGCGGCTGCCGGGGTGATAGGGCTCATCAAGGTCGTGCTCGCGCTGCAGCGGGAGCGCATCCCGGCGAACCTGCACTTGCGCACTGTCAATCCCAGGATCGACCTCACCGGTACCGCCCTGGTTCTGCCGAGTGACCCGGTTTCGTGGCCCAAACGCGACGGTGCGACGCGGATGGCGGGTGTCAGCTCGTTCGGCATCAGCGGCACCAATGCGCACGTCATCGTCGCCGATCCGCCGGAGCAGCCCGAGCCTCCCGTGACCGAACCCGGACCGGCGCTGGTGCCGATCTCCGCGCGCGATGCGGGCGCATTGACCGATTTGGTCGCCGCGTTCCGCGCCGTGCTCGACGAGCGGCAGGCCGAGATCCCGGATATCGCCTACACCGCGGCTGTCCGCAGGCATCATCATCGGTTCCGGGCCGCCTTGGTGCTGCCCGGCGACGGGCCGCCGCGGCTGGTGCCCGCCACTGAGCAGGCCGAACGGCCGAGAGTGGTCTTCGTGTTCCCTGGCCAGGGCTCGCAGTGGCTCGGCATGGGGCGTGCACTACTCGCCGGCGAGCCCGCGTTCCGAGCGGCTGTCGAGACATGCGACGACGCGATCCAAAACGAGACCGGATGGTCTGTCATCGATGAATTGACCGCCGGGCCGACCACGTCGCGGCTCGACCGGGTGGACGTCGTGCAGCCGGTCCTGTTCGCGATGGAGGTCGCGTTGGCGGCACTGTGGCGATCGAAGGGCATCGAGCCCGACGCCGTCATCGGGCACAGCATGGGTGAGGTGGCCGCCGCGCATGTGGCCGGCGCGCTCACGCTGACCGACGCGGCGCGCGTCATCTGCCGCCGCAGCCGATTGCTGCGCGGACTGGCCGGGCGCGGCGCGATGGCGCTGGTGGAACTGCCGATCGAGCGAGCGAGCGCGGCGCTGTCCGGAGTCGCCGATCGGGTGTCGATCGCGGCGAGTAACAGCGCGCGCTCGACGGTGCTCTCCGGTGATCCGGAGACACTGAACGAGCTCTTGGCCGAGCTCACCGGTGCGGGAGTGTTCTGTCGTCGGATCAAGGTCGAGGTCGCCGCGCACAGCCCACAAGTCGATGCCATCACCGATGACTTGAGTCGCCAGCTCGGTGCGCTGACGCCGACGGCCACCACGGTGCCGATGTGGTCCACCGTGCTCGGTAAGGTCTGCGACGGGGCCGAGCTGGATACCGCCTACTGGATACGCAACCTCCGTGAACCCGTGTTGTTCGCGCAGGCGGTCCGTGACTGCATGGCGCTGGGGCCCACGATCTTCGTCGAGCTGACCCCACACCCCATCCTGCTGCCCTCGATCGAAGAGGACGGAGGCCTGGTCGTTGCGTCCGGGCGGCGCGAACACGATGAGCGCGCGGTTTTCCTGGAATCGCTCGCCGCACTGTATGTCCGCGGCTGCCAGGTGGACTGGCCCGCCCTCCACCCGAGTGGCGGACGCTGCGTGCCACTGCCCGCCTACCCGTGGCGGCGCCAGCGGTACTGGGTGGATCGAACTCCGGCTGCGCGCGCCGAGCACGGGCATCCATTGCTCGGTGGTGAGCCGGTCAGCCCGGCAACCTCACCGGGTACCCGGATCTGGGAGCGCGAGCTGAATCTGCCGTACCTGGCCGACCACATGGTCGACGGCGCGGTGGTGTTCCCGGCGTCGGGATATGTCGAGATGGCGCTTGGCGCATGCGGACGATCGATGGTGCTGGAGGACATCGCATTCGACCGAATGGCGATTCTCGCGAAGGACGGCTCCGGACACGTCCAGTTCATCGAGGACTCCGACCATTTCCAGGTGTATTGCCGAGCGACGAGGGACGAACCGTGGGTTCTGTGCGCGCACGGGACCGCCCGTCACGGTGGCGAGGGCCCGCCGAGGGCCGAGCCGCCATCGTCGGTGCGGAACCGGTGCGGCACCGAGGTATCCGTAGCGGAGCACTACGCGCGGTATGCCGGGCGAGCTGTCGACTACGGCCCGGCTTTCCGTGGTGTGCAACGAATGTGGACCGGTGACGGGGAGGGCGTGGCCTTGGTCGAGCTGACCGGCTCGTCTCCGGGGTATATCTGTCACCCTGCGCTGCTGGACGCTTGTTTCCAAGTGCTCGGCAGCGTGCTACTCGGCCAGCGAGCCGGCGGCGGGGTCATTCCGGTTCGGATCGACCGGCTCCGAATGCACCGGCCACCAGGTGGCCGTGTATGGGTGCACGCCCTTGCCCGGCCCACCGGGGACAGTGGGGATCTGCTGGTGCTCGACGAGGACGGCACCGTGCTGATCGAGGTCGAGGGATTGACAGTGGCAAGGCTGACCGAACAGGGACCGTACCGGGACTGGCTCTACCGGGTGGCATGGCGCGCCGCAGAGCGGCTCGTCGTCCCCGACCCTGGCGATGGGCCTTCGAGGACGTGGCTGGTGCTCACCGACTCCACCGGTGTCGGTACACGTCTGGCCACGCTGCTCGAACAGCGTGGTCAAACCTGCGTACTGGTCGGCAATCGGGACATCGACGTCGCCGATGACGATGCGTGGAGCGCGTTGCTCGACGACGTCGCCGCCGATGGCGAAAGCGCCTGCATCGGGGTAGTGCATCTGTGGAGCCTGGACACCACAGGTACCGAACAGGTCACCGCCGACACGCTGACCGCCGATCAGCACATCACCGGACTCAGCACGGTGCGGCTCGTCCGCGCACTCGCTCGACTCCGTCTGCGGGACCATCCCCGGCTGTGGTTGGTCACCAGAGGCGCACAGCAGGTGGGCGATGAACCGGTCGAGGTGTCCCAAGCGCCGTTGTGGGGATTGGCAAGGACATTGAGCGTCGAGCATCCCGAACTGGCGTGCGTGCGGGTCGACCTCGGATCGGGTTGGGCGCCACCCCATTGCGCCGACGAACTGCTTCCCGAGTTGGTCGGTGCGGACGGCGAGGACGAGATCGCTCTCCGGGAGGAAGGGCGGAATGTGGCGAGGCTGGTACGGGCCTCGTTCGAGCCACGGGACGTCGAACTGTCCTTTGCCCGGGGCACGTACCTGATCAGCGGCGGGCTCGGCGGGCTCGGTATCGGTTTGGCGCGCTGGCTTGCCGCGCACGGTGCGCGGCACCTGGTGCTGGCCGGACGGCATGATCCGGTTCCGGACGTTCAGGCCAGAATCGACGAGCTCAGGAGCGAAGGCGTCGAGGTCGTGGTCGCGCGGGCGGACGTGGCCCGGCGTCAGGACGTCGCCGCGCTGCTCGCGGACATCGACGCCCGGATGCCGCCACTGCGCGGAGTGCTGCACGCGGCCATGGTGCTCGACGATCGGACCATTCTGGAACTGGATGCCGAGCGATACGACCGCGTGCTGGCACCCAAGATGCGGGGGGCTTGGAATCTGCATGAGCTCACCGAGGACCGGGAGCTGGAGTTCTTCGTGATGTACTCGTCGGCCTCTGCCCTGCTCGGCTCGCCGGGGCAGGCCAACTACGCGGCTGCCAACGCATTTCTCGGCGCGCTCGCCCGGCATCGGGAACACGGTGGCCGAAAGGCTCTGTGCGTGGACTGGGGGTTGTACTCGCAGGAAGGAATCATGGCAGAACGCAACACCGAAGGGCAGCGACTCGCGCATCGGGGGGTTGGCACCCTGACCCCCGAACAAGGCACGGACATCCTCGGTCTGCTGTTGGGTGGCAACACCAGCCAGATCGCTGCGGCCGATCTCGATCTGCGACAGTGGCTTGCGTTCTACCCGGCTTTGGCGGGTGCGTCGCTGTTCACCGAATTCGGTGACGATGGTACGGAGAGCGCGAGCAGGTCATCGGATTCCTGGTTCGCCGACCGGCTGCGCGCGGCGACACCTGCCGAACGCCCACGCTTGATCGACGACGTCGTCACTGAGCAACTCGGCCGGATCCTGCATCTCGACGCGGCTTCGATCGACCGGAAGGCGCCGCTGACCAGCATGGGAGTCGACTCGCTGATGGCGCTGGAACTGCGGAACCGGCTGGAGGCGGCGCTCGGCGTCCGGCTGTCCGCGACGCTGCTGTACAGCGCACCGACGGTACGGGCATTGACCGAACAGCTACTCGACGTGCTCGGCATGGCCGAGCCCCAAGAGGCCATCGACGAGGTCGATGACCTCCGCGACCTGCTGGCGCAGATCGACGATTCGATCGACCGGCTCGAGCGCAGGCAGCTGCCGTGACCGTCATCGACGAGGAAGGCTACCGCTCGCGGCTGGTCAAAGCGGCTGCCGCGCTGCGGAGCCTGGAGGCCGAGGTCGAGCGGCTGACGCGGCAGCAATCCGAACCGGTCGCCGTGATCGGCATGGGCTGCCGCTTCCCCGGCGGCGCCGACGACCCGGAATCCTTCTGGACGTTGCTCTCCGACGGCGTCGACGCGGTGTCCGAGCGGCCGGCTCGCGCCACCGACGATGCCGCGCGAACAGGTGCCTTCCTTTCCGCTGTCGACGGTTTCGACGCGGCGTTCTTCGGGATCTCCCCGAGGGAGGCCGCGGCGCTGGATCCGCAACATCGGCTGCTGCTCGAAGTCGCCTGGGAAGCGCTGGAAGATGCCGGCGTGGTGGCCGAGCGGCTGACCGGTAGCAGAACCGGTGTGTTCGTCGGCATGAGCGGCAACGACTATCTGCTGCTCAGCGCCAGATCCGGCGCGATGGGCGGGTACGCGGGCACCGGAACGGCCCACTGTTTCGGTGCGGGCCGGTTGTCCTACCTGCTCGGACTGCGGGGGCCGAGTCTCGCGGTGGACACCGCGTGCTCATCGTCGCTGGTTGCGATACACCTTGCGATTCGCAGTCTGCGGACAGGAGAGAGCTCGCTCGCGCTGGCCGGAGGAGTGAACCTCGTTCTCGACGAGTCGGTAACCCAGATAGTGGCCGATCTGCAGGCGCTGTCGCCGGACGGCCGGTGTCGCGCATTCGACGCGCGTGCGAATGGGTTCGTCAGAGGCGAGGGTTGCGGAATCGTCGTGCTGAAGAGACTGTCCGACGCGCTGGCCGACGGTGATCGCGTGCTTGCCGTGCTGCGGGGTTCCTCGATGAACTCGGACGGTCGCTCGGCCGGACTGACCGCGCCGAACCCATCGGCGCAAAAGGACATGCTGCGTCAGGCCTTCGCCGATGCGCGTGTGCGACCCGACGACATCGGATACGTGGAAACCCACGGCACCGGAACAGCGCTCGGGGACCCGATCGAGATCGAGGCCTTGACCGAAGTTTTCGGCGAACGGGAGCCCGACAGCGGCGGTTGTGTACTCGGCGCCGTCAAGACCAACATCGGGCATCTCGAAGCCGCCGCCGGGATCGCCGGATTGATCAAGGCGGTACTGGCATTGCGGAATGCGCAGATTCCCCGCAACCTGCACTTCAGCGCCCTGAATCCGAGGATTTCCCTGACCGGAACACCATTCGTGATCCCGAAGACGGCCGTGGCATGGCCTCGAAGCGATCGGCCACGGATCGCGGGCGTCAGTTCGTTCGGCATGAGCGGCACCAACGCGCATGTCGTCGTTGCCGAAGCGCCTTCGCCCGAGCAGGTGCCACCGCGCGCCGGGCCCGTTGTGCACCCGGTGTCGGCACGCAGCCCCGCGGCGCTGACCGAGCTTGCTTCGGCACACGCGAGTGTCCTCGAGCGGGGCAACGATCCGCACGATATCGCCTATACCGCAGGGGTGCGGCGTGATCATCACGAGTGGCGGACCGCGGTGGTCGGCGAGTCCGGAGCCGAATTGGCTGGGAAGCTGCGCGCCTTCGCGCGGGACGGCGCCACCGCGGCACGAGCCGCCGCACCGCCTGCGCTCACCTATGTCTTCTCCGGACAGGGCTCGCAGTGGATCGGCATGGGACGGCAATTGCGATCCAGCGAGCCGGTCTTCGCCGCTGTGCTCGGTCAATGCGATGAGCTCATCGCGAAGAACGCATCCTTTTCGCTGCTCGCGGAGCTGGCCGCGCCACCGGACCGGTCGAGGTTGCAGCGCACCGAGATCGCCCAGCCCGCGCTGTTCGCCTTCCAGGTCGCGCTGGCCGCCCTGCTGTCCTCATGGGGTATCCGACCGGACGCGGTCATCGGGCACAGCGTCGGTGAAATCGCCGCAGCGCACGTCGCAGGTGCGTTGAGTCTCGCGGAAGCCATCAGGATCGTGGTGTCCAGAGGCCGCATCATGGCGCGGGCAGCCGGTTCGGGGACGATGGTTGCGGTCGAGCTCGCCCACGATGAGGTCGCGGCCTTGTTGTCCGCGACCGACAGTTCGGTCGCGGTGGCCGCGATCAACGACGACAACTCCGTCGTGCTGTCCGGCGCGGTGGACGAGCTGCACACCGTGCTCGGCCCACTGCAGCGACAAGGCGTTCGCTGCCGTCGGCTGCCGGTCGACTACGCGTTCCACTCCCCGTCGATGGCTCCACTGGCCGTGGAGCTCGCGCAGGAACTCGGCACGGTCGAGGCAGGCCGGACGGCGTGCCCGCTGTACAGCACGGCACGCGCAGACCGGATCGCCGGAAAGGAATTGACCGGGGAGTACTGGGCGGACAACGTGCGGCATCCGGTGCGGTTCGCCGAAGCCGTGCGCGCTGCGGGCAGAGACGGGCAGCGGCTCTTTCTCGAGATAGCACCGCACTCTGTGCTGGCCGGCCATGTCGCGAACTGTCTCGGCGCGTCGGCGGCGATACCGACGCTGCGCAGGGAGCGTCCGGAAATGCTCAGCCTGCTGAACGCGGTCGCCGACCTCTACACCGCGGGGTATCCGGTGGACTTCGGCGGCCTTTACCCGGATCGCCGCACGGTGGTGTCGTTGCCACACTATCCGTGGCAGCGCAAGCGTCACTGGCTCGACACCCCGGAACCCCCACGCGAACAGGTCGCCGTCGAGCCGGTGCATTGGCTCGCGGAGCTGACCGGACTGCCGGATGGAGAGCGAGAGGCCGCGATCGAGTCGGCGGTACGCGCGGACGCGGCTACCGTGCTCCAGTTGTCTTCGCCATCCGATGTCCCGGTCGACGGCAAGTTCATGGAACTGGGCATGGATTCGCTGATGACCGTGCAACTGCGGCATGAACTGGCCGCGCGAACGGGCCTCGCGCTGCCATCCACTCTCGCCTTCGATCACCCGACCCCACGGGCGATCACTCGGTACTTGCTGAAGATGCTCGCGGAGCGCGAAGAGGATGAATCATGATCAAGGTTTACGGGACAGCCACCAGCGCGTGCACGCACAAAGTGTTGATGGTGCTGGCCGAGAAGGACCAGCAAGCCGAGCTGGTCGAGGTGAGTGTTCTCAAAGGACACGACAAGTCGCCGGAACACCGGCAACGCCAGCCCTTCGGTGAGATTCCGGTACTCGAAGACGACGGGTTCCTGCTGTACGAATCGCGGGCGATCATCCGCTATCTCGATCAGCGGCTGCCGGGCCCCGCGCTGACGCCGGACAACCTTCAGCTGCACGGGCTGATGGAGCAGTGGATCAGCATCGAGCAAAGCTATGTCAGCGGCCCCGTGTGGGAGCTGGTCCGTGGCGGCCCGGTCTACGAGATCATCCGGAGCAGCCCCGCTGCCGCGCTGTTGCCGCCGCCGCCGGACCAGGACGCTATCGCCGCTGCCCGCGCCGCGCTGGCGACACCTTTCGACGTCGCGGACGCCACGCTGTCCAGACAGGAATTCCTCGCCGGCCCCGAGTTCTCACTCGCCGAGGTCACCTGGCTGCCCTACTTGCAATATCTGGTCGCCTCCAACGGCGCGGACCTGATCGATGCGCGGCCGAACCTGGCGCGGTGGTGGCGGGAGATCAGTGGCAGGCCGACCTGGCTTCGAGTGGGCAAGGTGCTGGAGCGACCCGAATGAACCAGTTCGATCTGTGGGGTGAGCAGATGCGGGTCGATCCGTTGCCGACGCTGGCGCGGATGCGTGCCGAGGCACCGATCGTCCGGCTGTTCAATCCGCACCAGGGGGCGCCCGAGTGGCGCGTGACCCGCTACGCCGACGTGGTGGAACTGCTCCGTGATCCCCGTTTCAGCAAGGACAAGCGGAAACTGTCCGATCAGGCGCGTTCCCGGTACTTCCGGGTCACCGAATTCGACCGGCTGGACAAGCACATGCTCTACGCCGATCCGCCCGAGCACAGCAGGATGCGCGCACTGGTGGCCAAAGCGTTCACTCCCCGCCGGATCTCGCAGCTGCGCCCACTCATCGCCGAGGCGACGCAGAGGCTGCTGGACCTCGCCGAGCAGCAGGACTCGGTGGACCTGCTCGACACACTGGCATTCCGGTTGCCGATCACCGTGCTGGTCGAGCTGATCGGGGTTCCGATCGAAGACCAGGAGCGCTTCCGGGAGTGGACCAGAATTCTGATTGCTCCGCCGTCGGAAGGAGACTTCGACGCCCTGCGCCGGATGGCGATCGAGTTTCAGCAGTACCTCGAGGAATTCCTCGAGCTGCGCCGCAGGCACCCTCGCGACGACCTCACCAGCGCGTTGATCGAGGCGCAGACGCATGGCGACCGGCTCTCATCGGTAGAACTGATGAGCATGGTGTTCCTGCTCATCGCAGCAGGGTTCGAGACGACGGGCAACCTCATCGGCAACGGGGTGTGGGCGCTGCTCCGTCACCCAGAGCAGATGCGGCGGCTGCGCGACAGGCCTGAACTCATCGAACCAGCCATCGAGGAGGTGTTGCGATACTGCCCACCGGTAGCCAACAGCACCGGGGCATTTCCGCTGACCGATGTCGAGTTTCGAGGCACGGTCATTCCGGCCGAGGAACTGGTCGTCGCTTCGTTGCTGTCGGCACATCACGACGAGGAACGGTTTCCCGAACCGGACCGGTTCGACATCACCAGGACACCGAACCAGCATCTGGGGTTCGGCCATGGCCTGCACTTCTGTCTCGGATCGTCGCTGGCAAAACTCGAGGCGCAGGTGGCTGTCGGCACCCTGGTGCAGCGCTTTCCAGGCCTGGGGTTCGCTGCCGATCCGGACACATTGCGATGGAAGATCGGCGTATTCGTCCATGGCCTGGAATGCCTGCCTGTGACCTGGGAGGCGCGATGACGATCAGAGTGCGCCAGGCGGCGCTGGACGACCTGGATGAGATCATGGCTGTCGAGCAGGACTGGGAGGAATCCCAGCGGGCGAGCCGGGACCAGATGACAGCTCGCCTGCGCGCCTTCCCCGAGGGATTCTGGATTTTCGAGCAGGACGATGAGGTCGTCGGAACCTTGATGGGCTTCCCCATGCGCTACACGCCGGACAAGATCGCCGAACTCAGCGATTGGGATACGGTGACCGGTCATGGCTACTACCCGACGATCGATCTGGACGCCGCGAACGCCATCTACCTCGCCTCCGGCTCGTTGAAGCGGAGCGCGCGCGGCGGAATGGCATACGCGGTGATGATGGAGACCCCGGTCGAGCTGGCCGAGCGGTTGACGCTGGACTATGTTCTCACCGGAGCCAAGATCCCCGGCTACGACGCCTACTGCCGCCGCTTCGGTGAAATCGACGCAGGCGACTACGCGTTTCGTCAGCTCGGCGGCTGCCTCGTCGATCCGTTCCTGGAGATGTACCGGGGGCACGGCTATCTGGTGCCGGACCGACAGCACATCATCCCCGACTACTATCCAGATCCGCCGAGCAGGGACTACGGCGCGATCGTCGTGCGGGACACGTCCGGTCGATGAACTACGTCGCCGGAACTCGACCAAGGCCCGCGACAACGGCCGCCGATATGAACCGAACCAGGTTGCGCCTATGGTGAGCACCACCTCGGCGTCCGGGTCGCGCTGATCGAACGCGACGTGGCCGAGGCCGGAACCGGAGAGCAACGGCCGGCGTGGGTGCGCGAACTCCTGGCCGCTCATCCCGGAGGTTGCGGGTCTGGGTCGTCAGGAAGGTGGGTTTGACGCTTCGTCTGAGTTCGGCGGCAGCGCGTTCGAGGAGGGCGCCGGCCACCGTGGTCATCGAACAGTGTGCCCATCGGTTACGCGAGGCCACTGGCGCTGTCGGTCGATGCCGACCGAGGGCGCAAGGCGCCATGGTGCGATGTTCTGGGTACGGTGAGCGAATGCCGGACAGTACTGCCCCTGCCCGAACCGGCCGTCCGCGCGACAGCAGGGTGGATGCCGCGTTGCTGGAGGCGGCCGCACGATTGATCGCCGAGCGTGGGTACGGCGCACTCACCCTGCAGGCCGTAGCCGACGAGGCGCGCACCAGCAGGCCCGCGCTGTACCGCCGCTACACCGACCGCGCCGATCTCGTCGTATCGGTACTGATCCATCGTTACGGGCTGCATCCGGGCGACGAGGACCTGGGCGGCATCGAGGCGGAGCTGCTGGGCATCCAGCGGCACCAGATGGAGCTTTTCAACGATCAAGTCCTACGCCGAGCGCTGCCCGGTCTGCTAGAAGACCTCGACCGCACCCCGGCGACGGCGCGCCGATTCCACGAGCAGTTCCTGCGCCCGAGGCGATTGTCCACCGCGACCATCCTCGATCGGGCGGTGGCGCGTGGCGAGATCGTCGGCGGAGTGGACGCGGAATGGCTCTGTGACCTGATCACCGGACCGATGCTGATGCGGGCACTGATGCCTGTGCTCGGTCCGATCGATGAGGAGTTCGTGATGCTGACGGTGCGCTCGGCCCTCGACGCGGTCGGATACGCCTCGCGCTGACGATTTCTGTGGTTGACATCACACCTGTTGAGGCATACTTTCATTACACGACGGAATGTAATGAAAGGACCCGGCTATGCGTGTCGACGTCGAATTCCTCAGCGGCGGAGTGACCTTACGGGGCTGGCTGTACCGGCCGGAACGGGCGTCGCGCGATACCGCGCTGGTGGTGATGACGCACGGCTTCGCAGGCGTCAAGGAATGGGTCGCGCCATTCGCCGAGGTATTCAGCAACGCGGGCTTGGCCTGTCTGGTCTACGACCACCCCGGGTTCGGGACTTCCGACGGCGAACCGCGTCAGGAGGTCGACCCGATCCGGCAGATCGAGGGCTACCGGGATGCCATCACCTTCGCCCAAACGCTGGACGGCATCCAACCCGACCGCATCGGCGTATGGGGAACAAGTTACGCGGGCGGTCATGTCCTGGTCGTCGCAGCGACCGATCGGCGCGTGCGCGCCGTGGTATCACAGGTCCCGCTTACCAATGGGTGGGCGACCTTCCGCAGCCTGGTGCCCTCCATCATGCTGCCCACTGTCCATGAGGCGATCGCAGCCGACCGCCGGGCTCGCGCCTCCGGCAAACCGCACGAGATGATCAAGGCGGCCTCCGCTGATTCCACGGAGTTCGTCGCGATGCCTGGCACCGAGGTCTACCAGTGGTTGATGGCCCACGGTCCGCAGGTCCCCACCTGGCGTAACGAGGTCACCCTCTCCAGCGTCGACAAATTCCAGTCTTACGCCCCGGAAGCATTCCTGCGCCGCGTCTCCCCGACCCCGCTGTTGATGGTGATCACCGATCAGGACACATTGACACCCAGCGATATCGCTCTTCAGAGCTACGCCGAGGCACTCGAACCCAAACAACTCGCCCTCATCCCCGGTGGCCACTTCGCCGTCTACGAGGAACAATTCCAACGAGCGTCCTGCGTCGCCCGCGACTTCCTGCTCGCCAAGCTGAGCGGATAAACCCCGCGTCCGGTTCAGCTGTGACCCACCTCGCCGCCGAAAACGCACCAAAAGCCGACGTGCGTGTTACCACTCGTCAACGTTGGACAGAGCTGTTCGAGCACCCGATATCGCCGGACCACCGGCCCGACCTGTTGTGTCGCGTGGGGCGACTTGATGGGCGACAGCTGCGATGCCTCGACCCGTCGATACGCATCGGCGATTCGTAGCAGTGCGAACGCACGCGCGTGCCGCCGGCAGATCGACTGGCGATAGCGGGGCGGTGCCGCACTATCGCGCAGTCCGGTCGGCGGACACGGTCGTGTTGTCGCCGCGGATCGCCTCGGTGCGCATCGGGATCCGCTGTCTGCTTGCCGTATTCGGCCCCAGCGGATCGGCAGCGCGCTCAGCATCGGATCGTAGGCCAGTTCAACATGCGGTGGTCTGTGCCCGCACGCGATACACCTGCCCAGCGTTCAGTCCCACGCTGACGGTGCCCGATGCGGATCCCGGACGACCAACCCGTTGGCGATGTCGGCGACTCCCGACAGCGTCGATTCGCCGCTGGATTCCACATTCGCATCAGCGAGTCATGGCCACAGCAACAGCATTGGGGTCGGCTCCCGGCGGTCCCCCGGCTGCTGGAGCGGCGGCCACGCTCTGGCGTGCCGACGGAGTGCACCTATCCGATCTCGGTGATCACCTGCTCGCAGAAGAGATCGTGCGCTGTCTCACCCAGGCAGCGGCCATCGAACACGCGCTCCCGAACGACTCGGCACGGACCGCAACGAAGCAGCATGACGCCCAGTAGCCTCGCGCAGTGCGCAATCCCTACGATCGGACACACTCGAATCGAACCCTGATCCGAAAGGCCGGGTGAAGCGCGGTGAGTCAGTCACGAGCCGATGTGTTCGACGAGAAGTTCAGCGCGTTCGCGCGGTGGCAAACCAGCCCCTGGGGCCGCCTGCGATACACCGTCGCGGCCGCGAACCTCACCGCCCATCTACCGGCCGGCCCCCTCGAGATCTTGGATGTCGGCGGTGGCAACGGGCTCGACGCGCTCGAACTGGCCTCACAAGGCCATCACGTCACGATCGCCGACATCTCCGAGCAGTCCCTCGCACAGGCGCGTGCCGCGGCCGCGCACCGCGGCCTGGACGACCGAGTCACCACCCGGCACGCGAGCCTCGATGCCCTCGGTGACGAGTTCGGTCGTGGCTGTTTCGATGTACTGCTGTGCCACAACGTGATCCAGTACCTTTCTGACCCAGTCGGGGTGATCGCGGCACTGGCGGTGCCGCTGCGGGTCAGCGGCGTGCTGTCGATGATCGCGCCCAACGCCGACGCCGATCCGCTGCTGAGCGCGGTGCGAGGCCTGGACCTGGACGGGGCGCTGCGGATGCTGGACGCTCCCACTCGCTACAGCGTCGCCTACGAAACCACCACCCGCGCTTGCTATCCCGACCACGTCCAAGCCGACCTGGCCGCTGCCGGATTCGAGGTCATTGCTCATCGCGGCATCCGGACAGTTTGCGACTACATCCTCGACGACGACCGCAAATCCGATCCCGAGTTCTACCGCCAGCTTGAACGCCTGGAAATGGCGCTGGCCACCCGCGAGCCCTACATCCATCTGGCCAGGTTCTTCCACTTCATCGCCAAGCGGTCAAACCCACAGTGACCGCGCAGAGCCCTGGAAGTCCGAGGAGCACCACGCCCAGGATCCCTCCGGTGTGCGAACATTACCCCCAGCCACCGTGGATGCGCCGCCAAGACTGGTGAAGCCCGCAAGCAGTCAGGGAATCGGCGGGCGTGTGGCCCATTTCGCGGTAGGGAGAAATATCATGTCTTCGGACATCACAATCGTTGTGCCGGAAGCGGGATTATGAACGGCTGTGGAAGTTATGCTGGTGGCGGAGTGTCAGGCCGCGCACGCGCTCCACTTTCTCGCCGGAGTCACCCCGCCCACGCCGGTTCGGTGACGTCGATGGCCAAGGTCCCGCCCGGGCCCGCGTAGCTCGTCTCCCCCTGTCACCGGCGACCCCCACCCACTCGCCAGGAACAAACGACCCAAGGGCTCACCCACTTGGTAGGGGCATTTGTTGCGGGTCGAGAAGCCCGTCCACCGGATCAGCATCGACGCGCGTTCGAGCTTTTCCGTCGCGACCGCCGAAGATACGTGCTCATGTCTGGAGCTACAGGGGTATGCGCAGCTGGTATCGCAACGCGGCGGGCCGGGTGGTCCAATATGCCGTGGCGGGTCGCCGACTACTGGCGAATGACGCATCGAGTCGGGCTGCCGGATTTCGACATCGAGGCTGCGGTGGTCGACGCACGCAGGTGAGCGGTGACCATGAATGCGTCCATCGGCTGTTCAGCAGTGCCAGCAGCGCATCGGCCAGTGCTGGGTAGGGGGTGAATTCCGGATCTCGCAGCCATTCGGTCAGTTCCCCTTCCGGGACGCTGAAGTCGACGCCTACCGCGTCCAACAGGTTCAGCACGCGCGCGGCATGGGGCACGTGCGCCTCGCCCGGCACTGTGATCGCGAAGGGCTGGTGATTCCAGCCTTGGTTCGGCGCCGCGTTCCACCATTGGGTGGCGATCGCCCCGTCGGGGCGCACCCAGAACACGTCCAGTCCGTAGCTGGGCCGGGATTTGTCCGAACTGCCGTTGGAATGCCTCTCGGAATCTACGTGTCGTGGTGAAGCCGACTGGTTATGCCGGTGAATTCGGGCGTCGTTGATCGGTGGATTCGGGCGTCGCCTGTTGGCTCGGTCGCTGGTTTGTGACGGTGGAATTTGACGTCGCTTGCGGGGTGTGTCGCGGGCGTCGGTGTTGTCAGACGGGGATGGTTCGTCGGGGCCGCAGTGGGGTGTGGTCGCGGAATGCTTCGATCGCGGCGGCGACTTCGAAGGGTGTGGTGGCGTGTGCGATGTCGTGGCGGTAGAGGACTCGGTTGGCGACCGCGTCGAGGTCAAATCCCCAGACCATCGACATGAGGGGGTTGATGAACAGTTCAGCGCCTTTGGCGCGGGTGCGTGCCAGGGAGTGGTGGTTGCCGAATTCGCCGCGCGCGGCGTCGGTGGTGGAGGCGCAGAGGATGCTTTCCCGGCCGGGGGTGTGTTGTTGGACCCAGTCGACGGCGTCCAGCCAGGCGTCGACGGCTGTAATGCCGGGCGTGAGTGCGAACACGCCGTGGTAGGCGCCGAGTTTGGTGAGGGCGGCGACGTTTTCCAGGAAGTGGGCGTGACAGACACCGTGGTAGGTGTCGTTGCCGAACCCGACGCAGGTGGCGAGTTTGACGGGTAGGTCGAGGGCGTGGGCGGCCAGCAGGCTGGTGATGTCTTCGACCGGGGTTCCGAGACCGGCTTCGTCACCGGTCATGAGCAGGTCGGTGCCGCCGTCGACCAGCACCACCGCGTCCAGGCGCAGCTCACGGGCCAGCCACCCGTAGGCTGCCCGGATGTCGGCGGGTCCACCTTTGCGGATGAGGAACACGCGGTCGGGATAGCCGTGGTCTCGTAACCAGACCGCGAGGTGTTTCTCGGGGAAGTAGCCGGGAGGGCCGATGGTGTCGGCGTCGGTTTCGAACAGTCCCGGCGCGACCGGCTGTGCGGTGGTGCGGTGGACCGGGGTGAAGGTGAGGTTCGCCAGGAACACCGTCTTATGTCGCTCTTGGAGTGCGAAGGCGATGGGTAGGCCGCTGAGCAGGTCATGCCCGCCGCCGGCACCAGCGATCAGGATCCGCTCGCAGTCGTGCAGGCGGTGCAGTATCGATGTGTCGAACAGGGTAGGGGCAGACATCTGTCGCAGTATTCAGCACCCCTGGTCTCCGTTGCGGTGCTCGACTTCCCTGGGCTGACGAACTCTCTGCAGCGGCGAGCCCGCAAGGGCATCGGTGAATCGTAACGTCGCTGAGGCGGGAGTCAGCTGGGATGTATCGGTGAATTCCGGCGTCACCCGGCGGTGGCTTTGGCCTGGGCGGTGCGGGCCAGGCGGTAGGAGTCGGTGCCGGTTTCGATAATGTGGCCGCCGAAGGTGAGCCGATCGACGATCGCCGCGCAGAGCCGGGGGTCGGTGAAGGTCTTGGTCCACCCGGAGAACGACTCGTTGGAGGCTATGGCGACGGAGTTCTTCTCCTCGCGTTCGGTCAGGACCTGGAACAGCAGCTCGGCGCCGCGCCGGTCGAGTTCCATATACCCCAGCTCGTCGATGCAGAGCAGGTCGACACGACCGTAGCGGGCGATGGTCTTGGTCAGTTGCTTGTCGTCGGCGGCCTCGACCAGTTCGTTGACGAGCTTGGTGGCCAAGGTGTATTTGACCCGGAAACCCTGCATGGCGGCTTCGGTGCCCAGCGCGATCAGCAGGTGGGACTTGCCGGTGCCGGAGTCACCGATCAGGCAGAGAGGCGGGCCTTTTGCGGATCCAGTCGCAGGTGGCCAGGGTGTGGATGGTGGCAGGGTCGATGTTGGGGTTGGCGTCGAAATCGAACGCGCGCAGCGACTTGTCGCGCGGGAAACCGGCGGCGCGGATGCGGCATTCGGACCGGCGGCGGGCGCGGTCGTCGCATTCGGCCAGCAGCAGCTCGGCCAGGAATACGCGGTAGGACATCTGCTCGCGGCCGGCGGTCTCGGCGATCTCACCAAAGTGGGAGCGGACGGTCGGCAGCCGCAGCATGCGGCAGGCTTGGTCGACCGCGGCGTCAGCGGCCTGTTCGGTCATGCCG
Organism: Nocardia sp. NPDC047648; assembly: GCF_040642815.1. NCBI lineage: Bacteria > Bacillati > Actinomycetota > Actinomycetes > Mycobacteriales > Nocardiaceae > Nocardia > Nocardia sp. NPDC047648. The sequence goes on from NZ_JBEYSX010000005.1 coordinate 46,392, forward strand.
TGACGACGCGGCGTGGTGGCGGTCATGCGGTGGTGCCTTTCGTTGTGGTGGGTGTTCGGCGCAACAGCTGGTCGTAGGCGGCGACCGACGGCAGAGGGCGCCGGTCCGGCGGCAGCTGAGCCAGGCGGCGCTCGGTCAGCGACGGGATCGGATCGGGTTGGTCGAGGTCGACCACCGTGGGTTCGCCTTCCAGAGCCTCGCCGATCTTGCGGGCTTCCAGAGCGACCGCGTCAGCGGTCAACGCCCCAGCTCGCTGTGCGGCAGCGAGGCCGGCGACGACATGGTCGTGCGACAGATACCGATGCAGCAGAAGCACTTCGATCAGTGCTCGCGTGCCGTCGCGCTCGCCGTGCGCTCGCCGCGCTGCGGCCCACCAGGCTTCATGGACGGGCGTGAACTTTCCCGCGGCTCGGGCTTGTTCGAGAGCTGTCGCACCAGGCAGCGCACCGGGTTTGCGCAGCAAACCCTCGAGGTAGTGGTCGAGATCCAGGCGTGATTGCGCTTTGCCGAGCAGGCGTTCATGCCGGGCGACTTCAGTGCGGCCGTCATAGACGACGAGGTGGTTCGCGTGTAGCAGCACCCTGACCTGGCGGCCGATCAACCGCACCGGCACCGAATATCGGTTGGTGCGGACGGTAACTTGGGAATATTTGTCGACCCGGGGTGTGAACCAGCGGCCGGTCTCCGCAGTCTCCTTCCACAAGCACCGGGCGAAGCACACCGATCCGTGCACCGCAACCAAGATCACGACGTCAAAATTTACCGATACGAACATCTTCCGAACCAGCCCGACACCAACATCCACCGATGGGTGACGTCACAGATCGCCGATAGAACCAGCCGACATCCGAGGCGATCCGATCGATGTCGATGGGCAGTGGTGTGGGCAATCCGCGCTGGTGCGGGCTCATCGCCGCGCGCCGGTAGGGGACACGTCGGCTGCGCCGATACTCACCGTGGGTGTCGGCATCGGTGATCCATTCGACCGCTTCGGCGTGATCGGGGTTGGTCATCTGCAGGCGCGTGACCGGAACCAGCTAAGTAACAAGGCGCGAGGGCTCGGCGATTGCGTCACAGTACCCGGAGAGACTCTCTCCGAGGGCAACTCTCCCTCGGAGAAGACTCACAGATGAGGTCAGATGCCCTACGAATCCGCCCCGTTCTTCCGACGTCTCGCCGCAAGGCTCCTCGATCTTACTTTCTGCCTACTGCTTACATTCGTCATCGCAATACCCGTCGGAATCCTGTTGGTCCCGATCACCTTGCTGACGACCGAAGCCCGCGAAGCGATGATCTACGAATCAGCGGCGTGGTTGTGCTACTTCATCGCCTACGTCGGATTGGAGGTCTTTCTGCTGATCCGCCGCGATGGACAGACTCTCGGCAAAGGGCTTCTCGGACTTCGGGTAATACCTTCTGGAGAGTGGGCTCGGCCAAGGCTGGAATTGCTGCCAGCAGCCTCGCGCATGCTGATCATCTTCCTGCCGTTCGTCTTCATGTCCCTGGCGGGATCGAATCCGGATGCAGCCATCCTCAATTGGATCGCCGTTATCGGATTCCTTGCGCTCATTGTGAGCTTCTTCCTCGCAGCGATTCCCTCCGGAAAACGACTAGCCCTGCATGATCTGGCAACTGGCAGCCGGGTGGTACGCGCGGCCAAGCGAAAGATCGACTGGAAGAACGACCTCCCGATGGTACTGCCGGGCCGTGTGGACATGCGAAAGCGCCCGTAAGACCGTGTCTCATGTGGTTGATTTCACCAGTTTCTTGTAGCAGGTCAGTGCGGCAGCGAGGGTGAGGAAACCGAGGAAGTGTGTGGCCTTGCGGTCGCAGCGGATGTTGAGCCGGTGGTAGCCGGTCAGCCAGGAGATCGTCCGTTCGATGACCCACCGGTGCCTACCGAGGCGTTCGGAGGATTCGATGCCTTTGCGGGCGATGCGGACGCCGCATCGATCACCGTGCGCGACCAATCGATCAAGGCTTGGCTTCCCAACTCGTCCAGCACAGCATGGTGTAAACGCCGCCACAAGCCGGCCTCGGTCCACACGCTGAGCCGTCGGTGCGCTGTCGGCACGGTGATACCGAATGATGGCGGCAGCAGCCGCCACGCACAACCGCTGGTCAACACGTACACCACCGCTGCGATTACCGCCCGCTGGTCGACCGGCGCGGTCCCACCCCTTATGCGCGAGGGCTGAACTTCGGCAATAGTGGCTCGACGAGTTCCCACAGCTCGTCGGGCACCAACCGGCTGGAGAACGCGACTGTCACGACAAAACATCATGCAGCACACCAATTCTCATGCACATCCACGAATCACATCGACGGCAGGAGCGGTTCTTTGAGAACGCGCGTGGGAGGTGGTCTTCGGCAAACGACATCCATACGCTTGCCCCCGAAATATCGGCCCGGCCTGACCCATATCAATGGCGGCGACCACCTCCTGGTCGCGTACGCCGAAGCAGTCTGTCCGACCAGCACACATGCTATCAACCGGCTCCGACTGTGTACCCCCGACAGTGGTGAGTGCAACTGGCTACTGCCTGCGCACTTCCCGGCTCTTGGGTCGACACCTGCGACATGAGACACGGTCTGAGTCAGTCCATTCAGCCTCGCAATCGCCGAGCCGGAGCGCAAGAAATGGTGTGCTCCAACCGTGGCAGTAATTTTCGGCAGTTTCTTCCTGTGGCGTCGATCTTCGTGCGCCGATGACGCCGTCGAGAGGCGAGCACGGTTCCTCCCTCGATTGGATGCAGCCTTCCTGTGTCTGGTGGGAGGTTCGACGAAGAAGCCGAGGACAATGGGCTCGCGTGAGGATCATGACGAACCTGCTCGAGCAGAGCGGGGCAGCGATGTCTTCGAGCGGCCATGAATGAGCACCGACGTGACAGACTCTCGATCGAATCTGCCCGCCGGCTCCAGCGACACCTGCCGGCCGAGGTCACACCAGGACTGACCGATAGCGAATTCGACTCCATCGAATCGCGCTACAACTTTCGATTCGCCGACGACCACCGCGCCTTCCTGGCGGCTGGACTTCCCGTGGACGAGCCGGGTGAGTCCGGCTGGCGTGGCTGGCCGGACTGGAGACACGACGACCCGGAAGTTCTCGGTGCGTGGCTCGCTCAACCCGCCGAAGGTGTGTTGTTCGACGTTGAACACAACGGTTTCTGGCACCCAGCATGGCGTGACCGGCCCGCCGATCCGATCCGACGTCTGGAGATCGCGCGCCGCGGGCTCGAGGACGCGCCGCAGCTGGTTCCTGTGTTCGGTCATCGGTTCCTGCCCGGCATCGCCGGGCAATGGGGTCACCCGGTGCTGTCGATTGTCCAGACCGACGCGATCTACTACGGCCTAGACCTTTCCGACTATCTTCGGCACGAATTTCTGAGACAGGCCAGCGATCTCGACCTGGCTCACGCAACTGTTCCCTTCTGGAACTACCTGCTCGGCGACAGCGGCGGACCACCGGACCTGAGGGTCGTCGCGCCATCGGATCCCTACGCCGTCACCCCCGAACAGGCCGTAGAACAATTGCGCATGCTGGGGCTGGAGCGGCTCATCCGACGCCCAGTGGAACCGGAAAAGCTCATCGAAGCTGCCCTCGTCGCACTGGTTCTCGATATCGACAGCGAGTCTCTGCCTCTGCTCGGCGGACTCACCCGAGCAGAGACCGACCAAGCCGAGGACCTGTTCGACCGGGTGTTGAACGAACTCGACATCGTGGCAACAATTCCCACCGATGAGTGCGATGTCCGGCACCTACTGGTTGGATGGTGGCTTCGTCAGATCACACACGGACATCTGCCACCTGTGATCGGTGTCGAACTGATCGCGACCCAGGCTTGGATGCAGCTCGACCAGCCGGAATCGCTCCGTTCGCTGCTAGAACTCGCCGACCGCTACGGCGACTGGGAAGCCAACCAAACCGCCACTCCTTCGCAGCTCGCTACAGACATCGTTACCGCTGCGCAGGGGCTACTGCACAGCTCGTGGGCGTCCTGATCAACTCTGCAGCAGGCGAAAGCTTTGCGACCGAAAACGCCGATTAGCTATGCGGGTCGTGACGTTGGTGACGTGGGCGCGGTGGTGGTGAGCTGAGGGCTCAGAAGCAACCGAGTCGAAAGAAGGGACTACGGTGCAACCGGCAGGACCACCGACATTCCGGCCGAGGCGAACACAGGGTCGGACCAACTGGGTCGGATACCCGAAACACAAGCCGGGCCGATTCCGATAAGGCTGGCAGTTCCCGAGCTGCACCCTACGCAGAATCTGCGGGACGGAACCAAAGCCGACAACGCAAGGTGCACTGCCATGGCGGTGCGTCATGGCCACACGTCACCCTCTCCGTGCAAGCGGCGGCATGCACCTGCGCTCGGACGTACACCCCTACCTCGGAAAGAGACCATGACATCACCCCGGCGACTTGCTGCCGCTCTCCTTTCTTGCGCGGCAGTGACGCTCACAGCCGCCGCTTGCGGCGCCGAAACCGCGTCAACACCAACCACTACAACACCGGTCACGACTTCAGTCGTATCCGCTGGCCACACGACGCTCCTGCCGCCGACAACCACTGCCTTACCACTGCCGCCGACCACACTGGAAGCGACCCTGATCCCCACTTCGCCGCCGGCTGCGGTCGCCCCTGTCCCGCCCGCAGCAGTGGTACCGACGCCTCCGGCGGCGGTCGTTCCGGTGCCACCGCGACCGGTAGCTCCCAGCGTCTACTACTCCAACTGCGCCGCTGCCAAGGCCGCGGGTGCCGCGCCGCTCCGGCGGGGAGAACCCGGCTACAGATCCGAGCTGGACCGCGATAAGGATGGCGTCGCCTGCGAATAAGGCAACCGACGCTGTTTGTGCTGACGCGGTACAGGAAGCGCAGCAGGGCATCTACTCACCGTTTCCGCAGGTCAATCTCTGTGGTTAGCGCATTTGTCCCCCTCCGGACACTCAATGACACGTTTCCGATGTCGGCTTGGGTAGCGCGAGGGATCCGCCGCTGCCGCACGGGGTTGGCATCGGTTTCCTACGACAGAACATGTCCGCATCCGATGTCTATATCGGGCAGCACCACGAAGACACGGCCGTCCTGACCCACCTGCGCGGCGATGCGAGTTTGTCTGCTCTACCAAGGCGCGCTCGAGGGATCAACGGTACCGTCGCTACGCCGCGGACGGGACCTGGGATCGGCTGCCGTGAGGTCTCGGGCGTGCGTGTGCGTGACACCGGGGGCGTTTGGCCGCTTGTGGCGAGGGTAGGCGGCGCCCATGGCAGGGAAACAGTCGTCAATTCTGCTGATCGCCGATCCCGGGGCCCCAGCGGCGATCGCCGAACATCTGTCCGATTCGCTGTCGAGCACTCGGAGCGACGGGGCCGCATCCGGCGCCCGGGATGTGTCGGTGCGGTGTCATGCCTACCCGATCGACGAGGACACCGAGTTCTCGAAGGTCGTCGGAGCCATCGACCCGGGTGGGGAGACCGAGGACGTCGTTATCTACCTCACCGATCTGCCCCGGCGCCAGGGAACGACGCCAGTACTGGCCGATATCAGCGTGCCGGACCGCTTCGCGGTGATCTCCATCCCGGGGTTGGGCGGTGCGTTCATCGAGCGCCGGGTACGGGACCTGGCGCGAACCGTCGTGGCCGAGGTGACCGGCCGCTCCGGGGAACAGCACGCACCGGCGAAGCGGCTCGAGCGGGTGCAGGACGACGATGTCGTCCATTACCTCGCGCCCTCGGCCCTGTCTCGTCTGCGGCTGCTCGCGGGCATGGTCTATGCCAACCGGCCGTGGCGTTTGGTGACCGGCATGTCGAAGGTGATGATGGCGGCCTTCGCGACCGGGGCGGTCAGCCTGGCCTATCCGACGATGTGGCAACTGTCGGCCACGATGGGGCCGTGGCGGTTGAGCGCGGCGACGGTGCTGGCGAGCGCGGCGCTGATCGCCTGGCTCATCATCGAACACAGGCTGTGGGAACGTCCGGGATCGAGCGGCGCCCGAGAGCGCGCGGTGCTGTACAACGCCTCGACAGTCATCACCCTGACGATCGGCGTCGTCGTCTTCCACGCGGCGCTGTTCGTCCTGTTGCTGCTGACCGCTTGGTGGACGATCCCGCCGCAGATGGTCACCGAGAACACCGGCAGGCCCGCGGGATCGACGACGCTGTTGCTGATGGCCTGGCTGGTCGGCGCCGTCGCGACCCTGGGCGGTGCGCTGGGATCAGGCGTGGAGGACGACGAAGCCGTGAAGGCGGCGGCCTACGGGGCCCGGCAACGCCAGCGATTCGACCACGCGGACTGACAACGTGACGGTGTCGGCGATAGCGTCGACGGCTTCCCGGCGGCTCTCAGCCATTCGATGATCAGGGCCAGAACGACTCCGGCGCGGTAGGTGATGGCCAGTTTGTCGTACCGGGCGCCGGGCGCCGGCACGGTGCTGATGCACCCGCACGATCGTGGAATCGACCGTCCAGATTCCCGGTCGAGTCGGCCAAGGCCAGCAGCGCGGTCGGCATCCGATCCCAGGTCCCATCCGCGACATAACGACGATGCCGTTTCCACACCGTCTGCCACGGCCCGAACACCGGCGGCAGATCCCGCCACGGCGAACCAGTCTGCAACCGCTACAACATCCCCTCCACCCCCAGCCGGTGGTGGCGAAGTTCCGGCCCACCCGGCCCTCGGAAGTGGGCAACAACAGCTCCAACAACTTCCACTGCTCGTCCGTCAGCACTCGATACCGATCAGCCCCCAACCCCGTCACAGCAGACGATGATGCGCCACTACCAGAACGATTCAGGGCAATCCACCAGATCGGGAGACAGAAACCTACTGGTTCGCCGGGTGCGGGCGATGGTCAGAGCAGGAGATGGAAGATGTCGAAGGCGACGTTCCATTCGGCGGTCCCGGGGTTCTTACGGTCCGGTTCGATCGTGACGAATGTGTGCGCCAGCGCCACGCTCAAGCCTCCGGCGATCAGCGGCAGTCGCTGCTCGGTCGCCTCGGAGAGGGCCATGTCCAACGGCGGCCGGGCCGTCAGTTGATCGAGCACAGACTGGAGTTCGATCTCCTCGTCGAGTTTCTCGAACCGGTGGATGCTCTCCTGCAGTCCTTTGGTGATCGGCAGGTCCCACGGTTCGATCACGTCCCTCAGGTTTGCCTTCGCCGAGGCCTTGCCGATGAGGACCAGATCGTAGATCTTGTCGTCGATGAAATCCGTATAGCGTTTGAGGTCGTTCCGGTCGACTTGCAGACCGGCCGCTGACCGGAAGAATTGCTGGAATTTCACGGTACCCATCACTGGCATGTCGTCAGCTCCTGTCGAAGTATTCATGGATTTGGCGAACCGCCATCGCTCCCTCACCGACAGCGGAGGCGACCCGTTTCACGGAGCCGGTGCGGACGTCGCCGACAGCGAACAGGCCGGGCGAGCTAGTTTCGAGCGTCCTCGATGGCCGATCGCCGATCCACTGGTTGCCGTCCTCACGGGCGTGGACCGCGTCCACGCCCGTGAGGACGAAGCCGTGGTCGTCGAGTGCGATCGTGTCGGCCAGCCACCCGGTGTGCGGCACCGCGCCGATGAAGACGAACAGGGCGTGTACCCGGAGGGTGTCCTGTTCGCCCGTGTGATTGTTCTCGACCACAATCTGGTCGAGGTACTTCTCACCGTGGACCTCGCGAATCTCGGTATTCCGGTGGACGGTCACGCGCGGATGGCGCTCGATCTGGTCGACGAGGTATCGGGACATGCTCTTTCCGAGGTCACCGCCGCGGATGAGCAGGTGAACGTGGGAGACACGGTCGGTGAGAAAGACGGTGGCTTGTCCGGCGGAGTTGCCGCCGCCGACGATGGCCACCGGGTCGGTGCCGCACATCCGCGCTTCCTGATGGGTTGCGGCGTAGTACACGCTCGTCCCCTCCAGTACCTCGATTCCCGGAACCGCCAACTTGCGGTATCGCGCCCCGGTGGCGAGCACGACGGCCCGGCCGCGAACCGTGCCGCCGTCCGCCAGCCGGAGCACGTGGTGGCCGTCCTCGGACCCCACACCGGTCACCTCCGCCGACACCAGGATGCGGGCGCCGAACTTCCCGGCCTGGATCACGGCTCGCTCCGCCAATTCGGCGCCGGAGATCCCTGCCGGGAAGCCGAGGTAGTTCTCGATCCGGGATGAGGTACTGGCCTGGCCGCCCGCGGCGAACGACTCCAATGTCACCGTGTTCAACCCGTCCGAGGCGCCGTACACGGACGCGGCCAGACCGGCCGGTCCCGCACCCACCACGACGAGGTCGCAGACGTCCTGGGCTGCGTCCCGGACCGAGTCCAGGACCGGAAGCCCGACGATGCGGGCGAGTTCCGCATTCGTGGGATTGCGCAGCACCTTCTCCCCGTGCCAGATCACGACGGGAGTGTCCTCGGGGGCGACGTTCAGGCTGCGCAGCAGCTGCTCCGCCCGTTCGTCCTGCTCCACATCGATCCATCTGTGGGGCAATCGGTTTCGCATGGCGAACTGCCGAAGCCGCAACGTATCCGGTGAATAGCAGGAGCCGATGATCCGGAATCCCGAACCCAGCCCGATCAGCAGGTGCCGCCGCACCAGGTAGGCGCGCAGGATCAGATCGCTGAGCACGGGATCGTGGGAAACCAGCGCGCGCACCCGGTCGGCCGGGACGACGAGTATCTCGCCGTCCTCGATCGCCTCGGCGGTGAAGAACGCCACCTGGCCTTCCAACAGTCCGAGCTCGCCCAGGAATCGGCCGGGACCGTGCACGCGCAGTATCCGGCGTTCGCCGTCTCCGTCGCCCTCGTCGATGATCGCGACCTTGCCCGAGAGGATGACGAAGAAGTCGTTGCTGGGTTCGCCCTCTCGGATCAGCACCTCGCCGAGGCGAACCGATCGACGCGTGCCACCGACCTCGAGTGTCGCGACCTGGTCGTCCGTCAGCCGCGGGTATGCTCCGAGCTCATCGGGAGTCTCGCCGAGCGGCGGAATGTCGCGCACGGGAGCGGCGTCCTCAGACGAAGTTCTGGTCGACATAACACCAGCGCCAATCTTCACCTGGCTCCATTGATTGGACGATCGGATGGCCGATGACATGAGCGTGCGCGCTCGCGTGCTTGCCGGGCGAGGAGTCGCAGCAACCGACGTGTCCGCACGTCAGACACAGCCTCAGATGTACCCACGGGGTGCCGAGGCGAAGACATTCCTCGCAGCCCTGCGGAGTCCGGGGTGCGACGGGCCGGATCGCGCTCACGTGTGGGTCCACATGGATTGAAGTCATGGCTTCGTCTCCTTGCCTGCATTTTCCGAGAGCGCCTGATCGAGCCACGTACGCAGTTGTGGTACCGGAGCGGCGCCCGCCTGACGAGCCAGGACCTCGCCCCGGTCCATCACCAGCAGAGTCGGTACGGCGCGGACGGTGAACCGTTCGGCCGTCTTGGGCGCAGCATCCACGTCGATCTTCACCAGCTTGATCTGACCCGCGCGTTCCCTGGCGAGCTGCTCGAGCGCCGGACTGACCATGCGGCAAGGACCGCACCACGTCGCCCAGAGGTCGACGAGCACAGGCACCGAGGATTTCTCGGCGACCTCCGCGAAGTCGTCGTCGCCTGCCGAGGCGATCCAGGGCAGTGGCTCATGGCAGTTCCCGCAGCGCGGTTTTCCTTCCCCTGCCGCCGCCACCTTGTTGACCTTGCCGCAGTGCGGGCACTTCACCTTTTCGGATCCCATGACGACACCTCTTCTCAGGCCGCCGCGACGGCGGGCTCCGCATAGGCGACGGCGAGTTCGCCGCCGTCCACCGTGACACGGATGGTGCCACCCGGTTCGATCTCGCCGCGCAACAGCGCACGACCTATCTTGGTCTCCACCTCGTGGGCGATGTACCGTCGCAGCGGCCGCGCACCGTAGACCGGGTCGAAACCGTGTTCGGCGATGAGCCGACGCGCTTCCGGCGTGATATCCAGGTGTATCTGCCGCTCCGACAACCTGTTGCGAAGATCGGTGAGTTGCAGCTCCACGATGTGCTCGATCTGGGGCAGCGTGAGCGGGGTGAACAACACGATGTCGTCGACCCGGTTGAGGAACTCCGGACGGAAGTGCCCGCGTAGTTCCGCCAGCACCCGCCCCCGGGCATCCGGTTTGATCTCGCCATCGGCTGTGACTCCCTCGAGGAGATACTGGGATCCGATGTTGGAGGTCATGATGATCACCGTGTTCCGGAAATCGACCTGCCTGCCTCGAGAATCGGTGATCCGGCCGTCATCGAGCACCTGCAGCAGGGTATTGAAGACGTCGGCGTGGGCCTTCTCGATCTCATCGAAGAGCACTACGGAATACGGCTTGCGGCGCACCGCTTCGGTGAGCTGGCCGCCCTCGTCGTATCCGACGTACCCGGGGGGCGCACCGATGAGCCTGCTCACCGTGTGCCGCTCCTGGTACTCGCTCATGTCCAGGCGCACCATGTTGTCTTCGCTGTCGAAGAGGGCACTGGCCAGTGTCTTTGCGAGCTCGGTCTTTCCCACGCCCGTTGGGCCCAGGAAGATGAACGAACCGATCGGCCGGCGCGGGTCACGGATACCCGACCTCGCCCGGATCACCGCGTCTGCGACCAGTTGCACCGCCTCGTCCTGGCCGACGACCCTCTCGTGCAGAATCTCGTCGAGCTTCAACAGCTTCTCCCGCTCGCCTTCCTGCAGCCGGGCGACCGGGATGCCCGTCCATGCGGCCACGATCTCTGCGATCTCGTCTTCGGTGACCACTTCACGCAGCAACGGGGTCCGGCCCTGCCTGGTGGCCAGTTGCTCCTCCGCCGCCCTGAGTCTGCGTTCCAGCTCGGTGATCTCGCCGTATCGCAACTCGGCGGCCCGGTTGAGGTCGTAGTTGCGCTCTGCCTCCTCGGCCTCGTGGCGCAACCGTTCCAGCTCTCCCCGCAGCTCCTGCACCCGCCGGATCGCCTGCCGCTCGGCCTCCCACTGAGCGTGCCTGGCGTCGGCCTCGGCCCGTAGGTCGGCCAGCTCCTTGCGCAGCTCTTCGAGGCGTGCCTTGCTGGCCGCGTCCGTTTCCTTCGACAGCGCGGCCTCTTCGATCTCCAGCCGGGTCACTTTCCGGGTGAGCTCGTCGAGTTCGGCGGGCATCGAATCGATTTCTGTGCGTTGCCGAGCGCATGCCTCATCGACCAGGTCGATCGCCTTGTCCGGAAGGAAGCGGTCTGTGATGTACCGGTGCGAGAGGGTCACGGCGGCAACCAGGGCGCCGTCCTTGATCTTCACGCCGTGAAACACCTCGAGGCGTTCCCGAAGTCCGCGCAGAATCGAGATCGCATCCTCGATGCTGGGCTCGTCGACGAGAACGGTCTGGAAGCGACGTTCCAGTGCCGCATCGGATTCGATGTGCTTGCGATACTCGTCGAGAGTGGTGGCACCGATCATGTGTAGTTCGCCGCGGGCGAGCATCGGCTTGAGCATGTTGCCGGCGTCGAGAGACCCGTCGCCGCCGACTGATCCCGCGCCCACAACGGTATGTAACTCGTCGACGAACAACAGGATGCGCCCCTCGGCCGCCTTCACCTCGGACAGCACCGCCTGCAGTCGCTCCTCGAACTCGCCGCGGTACTTCGCGCCGGCCACCAGCGAACCCATGTCGAGCGAGAAGATCGTCTTGTCGCGCAGGCCCTCGGGCACGTCGCCGCGGACGATCCGCTGGGCGAGGCCCTCCACGATCGCCGTCTTACCGACGCCGGGGTCGCCGATCAGCACCGGATTGTTCTTCGTCTTCCGGCTCAGGATCTGCGTTACCCTGCGGATCTCGGCATCTCGACCGATGACGGGATCGAGGTCGCCCGACCGGGCCCCGGAGACGAGATCGCGTCCGTACTTCTCCAGCGCCTCGTACGCCCCTTCCGGGGTCGCCGATGTGACGCGCTGATGGCCGCGCACTTTGGTCAAGGCGGTGAGGAAGGACTCTCGCGTGACCCCATGACCGGCGAGGATCCGACCTGCCGCAGTGGCCGACCCCTCCTCGGAGAGGGCCATCACGAGATGCTCCACGGACACGTAGGAATCCTTGAGTCGCTTCGCCTCCCGCTCCGCGGCGTCGAGCAGCTTGGCCAGGCGCTGGGTGATCATCACCTGACCGGGCGACGCGCCGGGGCCGCTGACCTTCGGCCTGCGCGAGAGTTCACGTTCCAGATCGGATCGCAGGGCATCGATGTTGGCGCCGGCCTGCTCGAGCAGTCGAGGTACCAGCCCTTCCCGCTGATCGACCAACGCGAGCAGCAGGTGCTCTCCGTCGACCTCGGTGTGACCCATTCTGGTCGCTACATTCTGGGCTTCCTGCAGGGCTTCTCGTGACCTTTCAGTCAGGCTGCCGGTGTCCATGGGGTGCCCTCCTTCCGCGGGAAGCTGCTTCGAGTCTCTCGATTCGATCCAGCAGATCGAGCACGAGCCCGATTGCCGAGTAGTTCAAGCCCAGACCGGTCCGCAGCCGTTGGATGCGGGCGGCCTGGACCACTTCGGATGGTTCGAACGACATCGCGCCGCCGACGTCTCGGTGGGCGTCGAGCAGGCCGAGCGCCACAAGCCTTCGTGCCAGGTCCGGGTGCAGCCCGGTACGTTCGGCGAAGGCATCTGGCGACAATCCGGGACGGCGAACCAATACGTACTGGGTGACCGGGGTCGGGGTGCTCATGTCGCTTTCCTCGGATCGAAGTTCGATTCGGTGGCCAACTGCTCGAACAGCTCACGTTCGCGGGCTGTCGGTTTCGACGGCACCATCACCTTAATCTCGGCGTAGAGGTTGCCGTTGGGGCCACGCGGATTGGGCATTCCTTCTCCGCGCAGCCGCAGCTTCCTTCCTGTCGACGAGCCCGGCGCCACTTTGACTTTCGCTTCGCCACCCGGGGTGGGAACGACGACGGTCGACCCGAGCACCGCCTCCCATGGCGATACGGGCAGGTCCACATAGATGTCCCGGCCCTGTACCCGGAACCGGGGATGCGGCTTGATCCGCACTACGAGGTACAGATCCCCGGGCGGCGCGTCACCGTTGCTCCGCCCGCCTTGCCCGGCCAGCCGGATTCTCTGGCCGTCCAGGACACCGGCGGGAATGTCGACGTCGTACTGGCGTCCGTCCAGTCCGAGTGTGTGTTTGCCGCCCCGATACGCCTGTTCCAGAGTCAGTTCCAGTTCCGCTTCCTGGTCGGCGCCGGGAATCGGCCCGTACCCGCCGGCGCCGCCGAACATCTGCCCGAAGAGGTCCTCGAAGTCGACCGCGCCCTCGCCACCGAAACCTTGACCGAAGTGCACCCTTCTGCCCGCGCCGCCGTACCGCCCGGTGCTTGCCCGGACCCGTTCGTCGTAGTCCTCGGGCACACGCCGGAAGTCGTCACCGAATCGGTCGTAGCGTTTCCGGGTGTCCGGGTCGGATAACACCTGGTAGGCCTCGTTGGCCTCCTTGAACTTGTCCTCCGCAGTGGGGTCCTTGTTCACGTCGGGGTGATATTTGCGCGCCAGCTTGCGGTACGCCTGCTGGATTTCGTCGGTGCCGGCGCCGCGCGGGACACCGAGCACTTCGTAGTAGTCACGCGCCATGGGTGCTCACCCCTCGGGTCGGCTGACGACCACCGAGGCGGGACGCAACTGCCGACCGTCCTCTCCATAGCCCGGGCGCAAGACCTCGATCACGGTCCCGGAGGGAACGTCGGGTTGGGACACCACGCTGACCACTTCGTGTAGCTCCGGGGAGAACGGCACACCGACCTCGTCGTGGCGCTCGAAGCCGAGCTGGGCCAGCACCTGTACCGCCTGGTCCCGGATCGCCTTCACGCCCTCGACGACGGCCTGGGGATCGCTGCCCGCATGGGCCAGCGCGAGCTCCAAATTGTCCAGCACCGGGAGCCACGCAGCGGAAACCTTCGCCACCTCCGCGGCGCGGGCACGGTCCAGATCCTTGGCAAACCGCTTGCGCAGGTTGTCCAGATCTGCAAGGGCCCTGCGCCAGCGGTCCTCGAGTTGAGCCAGCTCGGGCCCCGTGTCGGTGCGATCCGGCGCCGTCTCGGTCTGATCCCCGTCGGTAGCCGACTCGGTCGTCGAATGATCTGCAGACCTTTCCATCGCGTGCCTCAGCTTCGATCGAATTCGGCGTCGATCACGTCGTCGTCATCCGACGACGCAGCGTCTCCGCCGCCTGCCTGGTGTCCGTCTCCGCCGCCGGACTGGACCGGTGCGAGCCCGTAGAGCAGCTGCTGCAGCTCGGAGGTGAGTGGCTCTACCTCCGCGGGTGGAGCATTGTCTTCCACGGCTTTCCTGGCGTCGGCGATCAGCATCTCGGCGCGTGCCTTGTCGTGCGGTGGGGCACTGTCGCCGAGTTCGGCGAGTCGCCGTTCCACTTGATAGGCAACTGAATCGAGCGCGTTGCGCGCGTCGACCGCCTTTCGCAGCGCCTCGTCTTCGGCGCGGTTCCGTTCGGCTTCCGCGAGCATGCGCTCGACCTCACTCTGGTCGAGGTTGCCCTGCTCACTGATCGTGATGCCCTGCTCCTTGCCGGTGTCCTTGTCGCGGGCGGTGACGTGCAGGATGCCGTTGGCGTCGATGTCGAACGTGACTTCGACTTGGGCCTCGCCACGGGGCGCGGGGCGGATGTCTTCGAGCCGGAACCGACCGAGCACCCGGTTGTCGGCGGCCCGTTCGCGTTCGCCCTGCAGGACCACGATATCCACGGCGGGCTGATTGTCTTCCGCGGTGGCGAACACTTCACTGCGCCGGACCGGGATCGTCGTGTTGCGCTCGATGATCTTGGTCATCACCCCGCCCTGGGTCTCGACGCCGAGGGACAGCGGGGTGACATCGAGCAGCAGCACATCGGAGACCTCGCCCTTGAGTACACCCGCCTGGACTGCGGCGCCGAGCGCCACGACCTCGTCCGGGTTGACGCTCATGTTGGGGTCCTTGCCGCCGGTGAGCCGGCGAACCAGCGCCTGCACCGCCGGAATACGTGTCGAACCACCGACCAGAATCACCTCGTCGATGTCGTTGGCGGTGACCTTGGCGTCACTCATCGCCTGCTTCACCGGGCCGAGGCAGCGTTCCACCAGATCCGCCGTCAGATCCTCGAACTTCGATCGCATGATCGTGGTGGTGAGGTGCTTGGGACCGTTCGCGTCAGCGGTGACGAAGGGCAGGTTGACCTGGGCCTGCGTCACCGAGGACAGCTCGACCTTGGCTTTCTCTGCTGCCTCGAAGAGGCGCTGCAACGCCTGGGCATCCTTGCGCAGATCGATGTTCTCCGCCCGTTGGAACTCGTCGGCGAGGTAGTCCACCAGACGTCGGTCGAAGTCGTCGCCGCCGAGGTGGGAGTCGCCGGCCGTGGCACGAACCTCGACCACTCCATCGCCGACGTCGAGCAGGCTCACATCGAAAGTGCCGCCGCCGAGGTCGAAGACCAGCACGGTCTCGTGGGTCTGCTTGTCCATGCCGTATGCCAGTGCCGCGGCGGTCGGCTCGTTGATGATCCGCAAAACCTCGAGACCTGCGATCCGTCCGGCGTCCTTGGTGGCGTTGCGCTGCGCGTCGTTGAAGTACGCGGGAACGGTGATGACCGCTTCTTTGACCTTCTCACCGAGGAACTTGCTCGCGTCGTCGACGAGCTTGCGCAGCACGAGGGCACTGATCTCCTCCGGCGCGTACTTCTTGCCCCGCACGTCGAATCGAGCCTCACCGTTGTCACCCGGCACGACGTCGAAACTGACCGCTTTGGCCTCCTCGGAGACCTCGTCGTAGTGACGTCCGATGAAGCGTTTCGCGGAGTATATTGTGCCCTTCGGATTCAAGATCGCCTGCCGTCGGGCGAGCTGACCCACCAGCCGCTCCCCGCTCTCGGTGAACGCCACTACCGACGGCGTCGTCCGCGCTCCCTCGGCATTGGAGATCACCACCGGCTCGCCGCCTTGCCAGCTTGCGATGACCGAGTTCGTGGTGCCCAGGTCGATACCTACAGCGGTCGCCATGACTCATTCCTTTCGATTGGTCCGGCCGGTGAGCAGGCGGACGGCTTCGTCCGCGACCTCGACATCGGCGAGAACTTCGTAGTGACGTGGTTGTAACGACTGGATTGAGGTGAAGTCGGGCCGACCGCCCTGCAGCGCGAACATGAGCAGGCCGAGCAGGGCGCGCGCCGACAACAGCGCCGAACACCAGCCCGTAGCAGGCGAGCATGAGACGTGTGAAGCATCGGCTGGACCCAGTCGAGTAATCCGAAGATCCAGCCGAACAGTGCGCCCGTCAGCGCAGCCTCGCAGAGCGGTCCGGCCGTAGTTCAATCGGCCGACGACCTGCTCGACCAGCTCGATGTCGCGTCCGAGGATGGCCGATTTGTCGACCGTGAAATGCTGGTCGGAGAGATAGTCGACAGCGCTTTCAGTGTCGGCGTAGTTGTCGAACGTTGCTATTACCTGGCGGGCAGGTTGGTTCCGACGTATCGCGGAGGTCTCACGACCGGGCCCTCACATCACGCCCCCTGGGCGCCGATGATTCGGTGTTCGCCGAGCCGGCGCGTACCAGTTCGGCATCCTGCCGGTCGGTCAACCGCTTGAACTCACGGACGGCTCAGTCTTCGTCCGCCTGTGGGCGTCGACAGAACGGGAGACGGTGGCGTCAACACCCGGGGCGCAAATGCCTGCCGGAACCCGCTCGAGGCGGCCGGTGCGCACAATCCGGGCATCAGCCACTACTCCGGTGCTTCCACGAGTAGAACTTCCGATTCGAAGGATCTTCGCAGCGGTATGACAAGGTCCCAGCAAGTCGAAAGGAGGAAGCCAATTACGCCACACAGTATAGTCACGAGAGCACCGGGAGTCACAGCTCCATGCCCCCTGTAGCGAGGAACAGCGGCCACCTGCGCGAGGACTCGACCGACGAGGCATCGTCGTCCCGCTCATCGGATTCCTCGTCGCCGGCGATCGTCCGGGCACCGAAGGTGACTTCGGAGCCCGAGATATCCTGCCGCGGAGGTCATATCGTTCGATCGCAACGCCTCACGCATCGCCTCCGGGTAGCCGGTCTCCGCGTCAGCCATACCGCCTCAGGGCACTGCCTCGGCGACCATGTCCAGGAAGATCCTCTGGCCGATCGGATCCAGACCTGAGGTCGGCTCGTCCAGAATCAGCAGCTTCAGCCAGCCAGGGATCCACAGAGCCAGGGGTGATACGGCCGCCCGTGGTGTAAGTCGGGCTATTGAAGTTCTGCCACGCCACGCCACGCCACGGCTCAGCACTGCCGGCAGCGCACTGATCAGCAGAATGCCTCGACTCCGTGGTCACGTATAGCAACCGTCTCTGCGCACCCGGTGCTGAAGTGGACCCAGGAAGTTCGCCCCTCCTGGACGCGTAGTCTCTACGGTAGTCCGAGTATGCGGCGATCGAGTGGCACTGGGCGCTCGCTCAGGTGCTGGCGCGAACAGGAGTCGATCCGGACGACGTCTTCGTCTTCGTGGATTCGTGGATGAAGGGCACTCGGCCGGTCTTGCTACGGACGGCCGCCGACCCGGCAACCGGGCTGAGGTCCGGTGATCTGGGGTCGCGCCGACGACGGCACACCGTTGTTCCGGCGGGTCTCGTCGATTGATTCGTCCGAGCGACACGCTTTGCCGCCGCATCGACACTGATCGGTGTGCCGACATCTACCCTTTGCCTGTGGCGAGCACCCCTCCAGAGCTGCACACCCACCAGGATGTCGGCGCGTCCTGCGGTCCAGGCACGCAGCCCGTCGACGATCCGCCGCCTCGGCATATGACCGCGGCGGAGTTTCGGGAACACGGCCGCGCGGTGGTGGATTGGGTGGCCGACTACTGGGAGCGAGTGGAGTCGCTGCCGGTGTTGTCGACGGTGCCGCCCGGTGCGGTGCGTGCGCAACTGCCGTCGTCGCCACCGGAATCGGGCGAGCCGTTTTCCGACCTGCTCGACGACATGGATCGCGTCATCGTGCCCGGCCTGACCCATTGGCAGCATCCCGGTTTCTTCGCCTATTACCCGACGGGTGCGTCAGGTCCGGCGGCGCTGGCCGATCTGTTGGCCTCCGGCTTGGGCGTGCAGGGAATGCTCTGGCAGACCAGCCCGGCCTGTACCGAGTTGGAACAGCATGTCCTCGACTGGCTCGCCGGGCTGCTCGGCCTGCCCGAACGCTTCACCTTCGCCGGCACCGGCGGCGGTGTCGTTCAGGACAGCGCCTCTACCGCGATGCTGGTCACGATGCTCGCGGCGTTGAACCGGGCCTCCGACGGGCAGGTGGCACGCGACGGTATCGACCGTGGCCGCTACGTCGTCTACACCTCCACCGAGGCCAACTGCGGCTTCGAAAAGACCGCGCGCATCACCGGTATCGGCTCCTCGGCGGTGCGCTTCATCGAGACCCGCGCCGACCTGTCGATGGACCCGCGGGCACTTCGTGCCGCGATGGAAGACGACGTGCGAGCGGGGTTCACTCCCGTGCTGGTGATGGCGACGGTGGGTACTACCTCTACCGGTGCGATCGATCCGGTGGAGCTCATCGGCCCGGTCTGTCGCGAGTACGGCGCCTGGCTGCATGTGGACGCGGCGTATGCGGGCGTCGCCGCGATCTGCCCGGAGCTGCGGTGGATCCATGCCGGCGTGGCCGAGTTCGCCGATTCGTATGCGACCAATCCGCACAAATGGCTGCTCACGGCCTTGGACTTCGACGCCTGTTACGTCGCTGATCGCGGCGCTCTGACCGGGGCGCTGTCGGTACTGCCGGAATACCTGCGCAACGGTGCCAGCGAATCGGGTGCGGTAGTGGACTACCGGGATTGGCAGGTGCCGCTGGGGCGTAGGTTCCGAGCGTTGAAGCTGTGGGCGGTGATCCGCTGGTACGGCGCGGCCGGGTTGCGGGAGCATATTCGGCACAGTGTGGCACTGGCCCAGCGGTTCGCCTCCTGGGTCGGAGTGGATGAGCGCTTCGAAGTGCTGGCTCCCCATCCGCTGTCGCTGGTCTGTTTCCGGTTGCGCGGCGACGATTCGGCGAATCGTGAACTGCTCGATGCGGTCAACTCGTCCGGGCGAGTTCTGCTGTCGCATACCAAGGTTCGTGGCGCATTCGCACTCCGGCTGGCCATCGGCGGCACTGCCACCCGCAGCGAGCACGTCGCCGCCGCCTGGGCGCTGCTGAGCGAGCAAGCAGGCATCGCACGGCACTGACGCGCCAACCGTCCAGCACCGTCACAGCACTTCGGTACAGCGGCGCTGGACACTAGGGGGCGAGTGCCGCCGAAGCGCCCTTCGGCGGCACTCGCCCATATCTTGAATAGTCAGTCGACGGTGAATGTGCCGATGAGCTGTGCTTCGGTGACGCCGGGGCAGGACTGCGCGGTGCTCACGGTGTTGTCATCGGAGGCGCTATGTCCCGCGTAGGTACCCGACACGATCACGATCGGGAACAAGGCCGGACCCGAGCCCTTGGATTTGCTCTGATTGCCCGCGGCTGCGCTGCTGATCGTGCTGGTGCTGCCATCAGACCAGGTGATTGTCCCGGTGCCCTGGTGGACGCCGACTTTCCCATCACAGGCGGCGACTTCGAAGCCCTGCTCGACCATGCTTACCGGGTACGGCTTCCCTTCGTCGACGGCAGAACCCATACAGTCGGTGAATTGGGTGGTAGCCGTCCACTCGACCTTCGACGGTATCGCGCCCAACCCCGATCCGGCCCACTGCACGGTGCCCTGCTCGGCGCAGGTGATCATGGGGGCCGCGGTCGCGCCACCGGGCGGCGCTGCGTCGCCCGGAGCGGCGAACGGGACCACCCCGAGCGACGCGCTTGCGAGAACAACAGCTCCGGCCAGACGATATCGAGAAAACATGCGTCTCCTTGGTCGTTCCTGCTTGTCTGATGTCCGATCCAGACATTAACCGGCTACCGACCGCGGATCCGGTTCCCACGCACTGCGGCGTTGCGGAGACGCCCTGTGCACCGCGCGTACGCAATCGACCGCCGGACAGGCGAGACGCGCAATCCGGTGCCACCCGCATACGGCACGAGTAGCAGAGGCGAGCAACACCGGCTGTACCTCTCTCCGCGCTCGGCCGAGCGTGGCCGATCTGCGCGTTCTCGCTGTGCGTCGGCGGGACGTGGACAGCAGGTCGTCGTCGTTGCGTCGGCCTTCTCGATGCATCCGCTCTTCAACTCCGGGCCGCGGGCGTGCTTGGCACCGATTGCGGGGACATAACCCGCGCCGCCAGCACATACCAGCGCCACGGTGGGCGGGGACGGTGCATGAGACGCCGCAGCAGACCCGCCACCGCCGCGTCACCGCCCTCCCCCCGGCAAACCCACAGCGACCGCACCGGGGACCAGCATCATCGCCGCGCTGGCCGGCAACCGCATCGACCCGATCCCGACCTCCCCGCCTACCGCGCCCAGCACGAAGAACGGAAGTGACACTCCAGCAACCCACCCCAGGAACCGCCACGGTCCGCCACGCCTGCTCACCCCACCACCGTAAGCACAGTTGTCCGGAAGGGATCTTGGCCAAGTCCGGACAACAGCGATCGAAGCGATGACCGCCGCGCAATCCACGCCTCCCGCGGTGGGATCGACCTTGGTCCGGCCGCACGGGGACCAAGGACTCTGCTAGCCGGATCGCCCGGGCAGGCATGGTGATCACGGGCCGCGGCATCCGCCCGGCCGCGGCCCCGCTTCACCGACTCGAAGGAATCACCATGAGCGACATCACATCCGGCCGGCCTTACCACGCCAAACCGGGAGAAAGCCTCGCCGATCCGTACAACATCCCCGGCATCGTGTTGTTCATCGTCGGAGTACTCGGCCTGGCATCCACCCTCACCATAGCCGGAGAAGGACTGACCGGCTGGGTCGTTTTCGGCGCCATAGCCACCGTGCTGTGCTTCGTCTCGAGCGTCGCGGTGTTCTGGCTCGAGCATGAGCGCCTACGACGTCGCTCGCCGAGTGGGTCGCAGCCGCAGGCCTCGGTGCGCGCATCGCTCGAATGAAGATCAATTCGCTGCGAGGGTCGGCACGCCCCGGTTTCTTCGTCGACGCTCGGTACTTCTCGGGACCATCGGCCCTGTCGGGCACGAAGCTCGGTCTGCTGAGCTGAATGCGCGAACACCTGACTCGAGGACACGACATGCGATGGACCGTTCCCCTGTTGGCCGCGGGTGCGGCAGCGTTGGGCCTGCGGCATCGGTTGTTGCGCTGGGGCGCTACCCCGGCAGAGGCGGCGGCCGAGTACCCCGGTGACACGCTCGTACCCGCTCCGACAGCTTGCTCCACCATGGCAACGACCTTCCAGGCGCCTCGGGACGAGGTCTGGCGCTGGCTCGTCCAAATGGGCGCCGACCGTGCCGGCTGGTACAGCTGGGATCGTCTGGACAACGGCGGTCGACCGAGTTCGATGCGGATCGAACCGGAGTGGCAGGAACTGCGCGAGGGCGACCGGGTCGACGCGACGGTCGGCGGACGCGCCTACTTCACGGTGGCGATCGCGGATCGCCCCACGACGTTGGTGCTGCGCAGCGACCTGGCGTTGCCCGGCGGCCGCCCGTTCGACCCAAGCGGGCCGCTCCCCCGGATGTTCACCCAGGGAGTTTGGGGCTTCCACCTGACCGAGTTGCCCGGCGGACGCACTCGCCTGGTAGTGCGCACCCTCGGGCGTGATGCGCCTCGGCCGATCATGGCGGTGGCCGATTTCCTGTTCGGTCAGCCCGCCCACTTGATCATGCAAACTCGGCAGTTCGCCAACCTGCGCCGTCGCCTCCGCGTCCAGAAACGCAGCGCCGATCCATCGAATTCCGAAGGGCCACAGTCATGAATACGATGCAGGTCCGGTGGAGGGCTGCAGCGGCGGCGGGTGTCGTCGGGGCGCGTACCGAGGATCGGCGCGGCGGTGGCACAGTGGAGCGGGGGTGGGCCCGGTGAGGAGGAACAGAGGATGAGCGGACGTACGCCCAGCCAGTGGGAGGAGATCACTGCCGCTGACCCTGCGCATTCGACGTGGTACGTGGAGCGGTTCCGGACAATGGCGGATGAGGGCAGGGATATCGTCGGCGAGGCGCGTATGGTCGACGCGATGCTCGACCGTGGGGGGCGGGTCCTGGATGCGGGGTGCGGGCCGGGACGTGTGGGTGGCTACTTGCATCGAGCTGGTCACGCGGTGGTCGGGGTCGACGTCGATCCGGTGTTGATCGCCGCGGCGGAGCAGGACCATCCCGGTCCGACCTGGGTAGTCGGTGATCTCGCCGAGTTGGACTTACCGCGCCGTGGGATCGCCGCCGACTTCGATGTCATCGTGTGCGCGGGGAACGTGATGACATTTCTGGCGCCGTCCACCCGGGAGGCGGTGCTGGCCGGGTTCGCCCGCCATCTCGCGCCGACCGGTCGGGTGGTTGTGGGCTTCGGTGCCGATCGCGGTTACGAGTTCGCGCAGTTCCTGGCCGACACCGAGGAAGCCGGGCTCACAATGGATTTGCGGCTTTCGACGTGGGATCTACGCCCATTCACCGACGAGTCCGACTTTCTGGTGGCGGTGTTCTCGCGCGCAAGCTAAGCCCGCGCACCTCAAGGGCAGGGGAACCGGGCGACCGACACGATCGGCGCGCTGCGCCTGACTATCTGTGCCCACCCTGCGGGTTCGATCTCTACCGCGTCGCGCTCGGCGCTGATCCGCTTATCGCGCCGCGTGCGGCGTGTGTTCGTCGCGAATGTACGTGAACGGCTTCCCGTCGCAGGTCATCACTCGGGAACGCCGGATTCGGAGTGTACTGCTGATACCGAGGGTGCTGACCGCCGCTCGGGTCAAGAGCGCGCCGGTTCGATGTCGAGCGCGCGTTGAAGTTAGCTTGCCCACCAGTGCAGCCGAGCGGTCGAGTCTTGTGCTGCGGCGCCGGTAGCGCTTGCCGACGAACCGCTCGCTCGAGCGAGCGCCGAGTGAACCCACCCGGCTGCTCGAAGCCGTCCTCATACTCGGCGAGATTCCGTCCTTGACGGCGCCGGTACCCCGGCTGCGACCCCGCACGTGGATGTCAGTGGTCGGACCGCACGGGAATGTCGGTCGCTCGCGACTCCGGGGTCCTGGAGCATGGCGCGACCGGCGGCGACCAAGTTCCGCGCGACGGGGATGGATCCGGGCTGTTTCGTTGACGACCACGATCCTACGAATCTGTCGAGTGGACAGCGGCGGTAGCCGGTGCCGTAAGAAGGTGGATTTATCGCTCGGCAACCCGGCGGGCGGACCACCCCGCATGACCGAACGCAATCAGCCCTTCGACGACAGCGATCCGCCTTCTGGGGAGACGACCGCCCGCGTATCGAACAGTTCGCAGGCGGCGCGGGTGAGATTCGATTCGGCTTCCAACACGGCTGTGTCGCTGTCGACGGTGTACCGAATCGCGGCGGCGGCCTCACCGAGCAACCAGGTGCTGCTGACTCAGTTCGAGTGCGGGGAATTCTTGTGCGGGTGCCGGATGGAATCGCCACCCTTTGTGTCGTGCAGCCGGCCGAACCGGCTGGCGAGCAGATGCGCCATGCTCGCGGCCGCGCCCCGGCACGCGTCATCGATCGTCGCGGCGTTGTGGGTCACCGCGACCGGCTGCTGACCGGTCGGACGAGCCTGCAGCACGCATCGCTTGTCATCCGGTCCGCCTTTGCCCGCGTTCTGGTCACTCAGGTGGGCTTCCACGCTGGTGATCTGGTCGCTGAAGCGCTCGAGCGTCGACGCAATCTCCTCCTCGACGTGCCGGATCAGCTTTTCGCCGCTGTCGATGTTGCTGTCGGTGTTGACCTGAATCTGCATGTGCGTATCCATTCCGATAGGTGGCAACTGTTCCTCGGACGGAAGCGGATGATGTTCGTCGTCGACTCCGCCGCCGTAGCTTGCATCGTCTATACCCGTTACTCACCGTAATCCCCGATGATCATCGAACTGAGCGCTCCGGGTCGCCCAACTCTCGGCGAAAGCGATGCCCGGAGTTCCAAGGCACCTATGAGGGCATGGGCGCAGACTGGGTCCGCAGGCAACGCTGCGCGTGGACACCCGGCCAGGGAACTCCTGCCGGTCAAGACTCGTCGCTTCCAGAGGCGGCTGAGCGCGACGAGCCGTCGGTCTCGCTCGGGTCGCGATGGCTGACGTCGCCTTCGCCCGCGCTGCATCGTCGCCCGCACCGCCGAGTGGTGGGTGATTCGGTCGAGGTGTTCGTCGCCCAACGGCACTCGTGGATGGTCATCACCACCGTTAGAGTGAACGTCGAAATTGGTCGATACCAACATCTTCCGCGCGGTGGTGGTGTCGAATTGCCCTTGATCGACGGTGTTGGTGGATGGCCGATGTAACTAGTGCCGATGTAACTGGTAAGGAGTGCCCGCGTGCGACGTGGAATCGATTCCGCTGTCTTCCCGCACCTGGCGGCGGACCTCGACCGCGTCCGTGCCGTTCTCGGACCCGTGCGGTTCGAGGGCAGGCCAGAGTTGACCGCACTCACCGACGAAGGGCCCGACACTTCCCGCCGCATGGTCCGTCCCACCTTGACGTTGCTGTCGTATTATCTGCTCACCGATCCCGCGACCCCAGCCGACGACCGGGCGGTGCGCGCCGCCGCCGCCGTGGAGTTGCTGCATCTGGGCTCGCTGTATCACGATGACGTCATCGATCACGCCTACCAGCGCCGCGGCCGTGCCAGCGCCAACGCGGTGTGGGGACCGCACCTGGCCGTACTGGCCGGAGACTCCGTGACGATCGAGGGCGGGCGCGTACTGATCGAACTCGGCCGGCGCGAAGGGCTCGCGGGATCGACCGCGAGTGCGCAGATGTGCGCGGGCATGGTGCTCGAGGCCGCCGACCAGTACGTGGCCTCCCGCAGCGAGCAGTCCTACCTGGAGTCGATCGACGGCAAAACGGCGGCGCTGCTGTCGCTGGCCTGCCGAGTGGGCGCGATGCAAGCCGGTCGCTCCGAGGATCAGGAAGAGGCGTTGGCGGTGTTCGGTCGCCAGTTCGGGATGGCCTACCAGTTGTATGACGACATTTCCGATTTGACCTCGACCGCCGAAGAAATGGGCAAGCCTGTCAACGCGGATCTGCCCGAGGGCGTCTACACACTTCCCGTGATCCGCGCCGCTGCCCGCGACCGGGACCTTGCCCGTCTGCTGCGCAGCAGAATGACCGGTGAGCAAGCCACACATGCCCGCAAACTCGTCCTCGCCTCCGGCGCCGTGGACGAGGCCTTGGCGCAAGCCGAGGAATTCATGGACCAGGCTGCCGGTCAGCTCGCCGCCCTCCCCGTCGACCCGCGCACCCGCCACGCGATGACCGCCTACGCCCGGTCCATACTTGATCGGCGAACTCCTGGTTCCACGGTCTCCCGGCCCTCAACGCAGCCACTCCAGACCCACAGTGAGGTGGTCTCCGCGCAGGCCGCGTCATGGTTGCGGAGCTGGCTGGTGGACACCGGCCTGGCCCTCACACCGACCGAGGCCGACTATTACCGGTGGACCGGAGGGCTCCGGATCCCCACACACACCTGGCTCCCAGCAGCGGACTCAGCCCGTGAACAGACCTTCGCCGGTATGTTCACGCTGGCCCTTGTGTGGGACGACCTGTTCGAGGATCCGCAGCTGACCAATCCCGAAGCCGTCACCGCGTTGCGGCGCGGCCTGGTGGCCATGCTGCGCCAGGACCCGCAGGCGCCGTCGATGCCTGGCGCGATCCCGGCGGCGTGGGCGAGTTTGTGGCCGCGCCTGCGCGAGGGCCGCGGCACCCGCTGGCAGCAGCGATTCCTCGACAACCTCGAGGAGTGGTTCGAAGCCTGCGAACGCGAAGCGCACCGTCGCATCAACGGCGACATCCCCGCCACAGCCGACTACCTGCCGCTGCGGAAGTCGACCAGCGGGTTCGAGACCGCAATCGCCTGCCTGGAGGTCTACCAGGACCGTGAGGTGCCGTCGATGCTGCGCAACCATCCCGTGATCCGCCGTCTCGAAGAACTGCTGTTCTTTGTGGTCTTCGTGGAGAACGACCTGGCGGGGCTGGATCGGGACGAGGCAGGCCGAGTCCCCTACAACCTGGTCCGCGCAGTCCGTCACGAGACCGGCTGCACCCGCCGCGAAGCCGTCGAGCAGGTGCAGCGCCAGCTGGCCGAGCAACGCGCCCAACTCGAGGCGGTGATCCGCTACATCCCCGCGCTGCTCCGAGCGCTTCCCGGTCTGTCCGGTCGGGGGAAGGACTATGCCGAGATGTACGCGAACATAACGAGCGGGGGGCTCTGGGTAAATCAGACCGATCGGTACACGCAAATCTCCGATTCCGCGGCACCGGACCTGGAACGCTTGCGCCGTGAAATCTACTCTCGGGCCGCCGAACCAGCTCAGACCGCGTCGCAACCCCCCGCAACCGGTCCGTGATGCCAGGTCCGAGCAGGCCGATCCGGCAGGTATCACGACTCGTTCGATCTGCGGTGGCTCGGCTCGCAGGTAGCTGTAGACGGTTTCGCGGCTGATGCCGAACTCGGCGGCGAGCGGATTTTCGCCCCCCTGCCGCAGCCCGCCCACACGGTTGCTGCACATCTTCGAGGAACATGTTCGAGAAATCCGGCGCTGAGCCGGACCGCATATAGCCGCGCACTATGTGCGGTAGCTCGAAAGCAACGTGGGCATATGCACCCGGCGGGTGGTACCGACTCGCGAAACTATCTGCGGTGGCGGCTTGCCGCCAGATCCGGCGGACGTGGGCCTCACGGGCCGATCTTCCGCCGGACCGCGCCGGCTGCCGGTTCGGTCAGCGCGACCAGCGGCATTACGAGGCGTCGGGTGCTTGGAGGCCCCGGGTCTGGCGGCGGTCCGGACCGGCGGACGGGCGACTCAGGCAGGGGCGCCGAGCGGCGGGTGCTCGAGCACGCGGGGCTTGTACTCGACCAGCTGGATGCGGCCGTCGAAGGTGCGATGCTCGATCATCTCGAGGGCAACGTCCGGATAGCCGTCGTAGATGCGTTCCGCGCCCGTGGCACCGGTGATGACCGGGAACATCACGACCCGGAATCGGTCGACGAGTCCGGCTCTCAGCAGGGACCGGCACAGGCTCAGGCTGCCGATCGTGCTGAGCAGTCCCGAGCCGCTCGACTTCATGGCGCGGACCGCCTCGACGGCGTCGTCGCGGACGAGCGTTGAGTTGGCCCACCTCAGTGGCTCCTCGAGTGAGGAGGAGAACACCACCTTGGACGCTCGCGTGAGCTCGTCGACGGACGCCTCTTCCTCGGGCCTGAATTCATCTTGGCCACTCGGGACCTCGCCGGCGGCGAAGCCCGACATCAGGCGGTAGGTGTTCGCTCCCATCAGGTGGGTGGACTCGGGCTGCTCGCCGAGCCATGCGAGGTACTCAGGGCCCTCGAGGCCCCAGAACCCGGGCCATCCTTCTCCTGATGCGTAGCCGTCGAGGGAAGTGATGAAGTCGACGAGAAGCTCCGACATAGCGGTGTCCTTTCCTAGGGTGTCACGAGCTTTGACCGATCGGGAGCCGCGAACTCATCGGCCGTGCTGTGGGGTGCTGGTAAGGATCGCTGACATGGGGTTCCGAGCGCGGACCAGCCGAGGGTAAATAGTCCCACCAACCACGATCGTTCTCCTGCATACGCGTGCGGAATAGGTGAGCATAGTGTGCTGTCCGACTCGAAAGCTGTTGCCATAATGCGCAATTGGCGAACCTGCCCTGGAGCGTGACTGTAGCCCTCTTCCGATGTGCCTGTCAGGGGTCGGCGGGCGGAAGGGTGGGAGAAGTGAATCGCGGCTGGCATTCGCAAGAGGTTCATCCTCAACAGGTGTACGACGCGCTCAATGCGCTGCCAGGGCTCCCATCTGGCTAGAGGAGCGTGCTCGCGGGCATGCTGATGGAGCGGGGGCATACCACCGCGCGGGCGCGTGGAAGGTCCGCGCCCTCGGGCAGGGCTGGGACTCCGGATTGGCAGGTCTGGCTACCGACTTCGGCGTGTCGATCGACGACGACGCCGACTCGGAAGCCGAACCGAAGGAAGCACCCAGCCGACCACAGGCGAGGAGATCAGAAGAAGCGAGTGCGATGGGGTCGGGGCGCTCCTCGGGCTACGAACCCGGTGTGATGGACCGGCGCCAGCGGTCGAGGTATGTGTCGGCGATGGGTTGCTGATCGGGAAAGCGATGTGCCAGTAGCAGAGTCCAGACACAGCCCTCCAATGACCTCGCGGCGCAATATGGGTGCAGCTCTCCCAGGACCGGTTTCCACTGCTGGTAACGGTGCAGCACCGTGGCATAGTCCCATTTCGCCGGGCCGGCGCAGGTGTCCTCGAAGTCGTTCCAGAGCAGCCCGTTCACCGTCGCGAGGACATTGGCGGCATGTGCGTCGCCGTGCAATGGCTGGGCAGTCTCGCGGTCGGCCATCAAGATCGGCGCCAATCGCCGGAACTCCGCCCGGAACGCGACAATGAGATGCGCCGGAACGATTTCCAAGCGCTCGAGGGTGTCGATCATGGTGGGTATCTCATCCAGCACGACGCCCATATACGGAAGGTCACCGGGATAGCCGCGCAGCACGCGATGCAACTCGGCAAGAGAATCGGTCAATTCCGCGACACCCGGAACATACTCCGGGTCGTGTTCGACGTACTGCCAGCAAGTCAGCCACATTCCCTCGTGATGATGCGGCCCGGGCGGCAGCTCGTCGCTGGGTGGCACGACGGCTCCGCCATGGTCGGCGAGGTAACGGACAACCGCGACTTCGCGTCGCAACCAGGACGGAAGGTTCGGGCGCAACAAGGTGGTGGTGGTGACTCGCGCGACGAACGGAGCGGGTCGCAGATGAATCACCACGTTGCTCACGTCCTTGAGAACCTCGGGTGCGGTGACCGTGACACCGTGCCGCCGAGCGACCGCCACGGCAGCGGCAACCGCCCGCCGGCGGATCTCCTGCCTCGACTCACCGGCTCGGATCACGGCTTGCGCTGCCCGGCTGTCTTCAGTCGGGCCTCACGCTCGCGGTGTTCCTCGGCGACTTCGCGGGCGGCGGCTTCGGCGGCGGGATCCACCGGCTCACTCGACCAAGGCAACACCGTCTCCCCCATCGCCTGCACGAACCGCTCACCCAACCCCGTCAACGATCCGGAGTCCCGCAACTGACCGATCGCCTCAGCGGTCATCATCCGCCAGCGAGCGAACTGCCTCTCCGCCTCCACCCGGTCGGCACCGTCGACCAGCGTCCGCCGCACCCGCCAATAATCGGTCACCCCGATATGCGCATAAGCACCCTGCAGCAGCCCCTCGATCGGACGCGGATGCACGAAACACAATGGGTGGTAACGCGGTTCGGTGTCGGAAAGGTCGTACAGCTCGAACATGTCGAGTATCGCGCCCATTTTGACATGCTGGAACTCATGAACCAACAGTTCGGCGAGTGACGCGCCGTCCAGTCGCGCAGGAGCCAGGCCCACCGCGCCGAAGGCCAGACGGGTCGACGCACTTCGCGAGAGCTTGCCATCGGACTGCAGTGGCAGCACCGTACGCAATCCCGCGCGCAGGCCGGGAGCGTAGCGGGGCAAACAGGTGTCGATGATGTCGATGGCCGCGGTGAAAGCACGCTGCCAGCTTTCGGCCTCCGCCGCGCTGAGCTGATCGACCGGGTAAATTTCACTCCCCTGGTACGGCACCGCACGGTAGGGGTCGGTGTCCTCCAGCACCACCGAAATCCCCTCCGCCGTCAAACAACGCAACGGCCGCACCAAATCCAAGCCCGCCACCGAACCCGCA